>JANMWT010000236.1:0-5347 GCA_031394145.1 Alphaproteobacteria bacterium
CAGCGCCGCCGCCGCGCCGCTAGATTGGCTGCCGAAAGCCTTGCCGGCGAGCCTTCGCATTATCGCAAGTTGCGTTGAGAACAGCGAGCGGGGCGCGGCTGTCCTGGCGGCGTTTCGGCAGCGCCCGCACGCGGCCGTCGAAGCGTCGGCCCTCAATGGCGATGACCGCCGTGCGGTCATAAGCATCGTTCCTTCGCTCTCGGCCAAGACCCTCGACCGCAAGCAGAAGGAGCTGTTGGCCCAAAACGCCGCATGCGGCAACGCCCTCTATCTGCGCGCCGCACTGGAGGAGTTGCGCACGTTCGGATCGTTCGAACAGCTGACTACTCGCATCAAATCCCTGCCTTCAATCAAGACAGGGCTGTTCGCGGCCCGTAAAACCACTGACTCTTCCGCGCTGATCTGCGACCTGTTCGAGCAGATCTTCGAACGCCTCGAAGGCGAGTTCAACACCCGCGGCGTCGAACGCGTGCTCAGCGCCATCGCCTGCGCCCGCCGCGGTATGCGCGATAGCGAACTCGTGGCGTTTGCCGCCAAGCATCTTGTTGCAGGCGACGTCCACGCTTTGCTGCGACAATTGCGGCCCTACCTATTCTTCAGACAGGGCGCCCTTACTTTTTACCATTATGAGGTCCGGGCCGCAGTTCAACGGCGCTATCTATCGACGCCCGACCGGGAGCGTCAGGTGCGGGCGGAGCTAGCCGATCATTTTTCCGCCGAATTTGAGCGGATGCTGGTTAGCCGCGAGACCAGCGACCCCGCCGCGCTTGCAAGAGTCTGCGATGAGACGGCCTGGCTCCTGTTGAAGGCGGAGCGTTTTTGCGACACCGCCGACCTCATCCTCGACCACCGTTACATGGAGGCGAAGGTCGAATTGGGCTGGGTACGCGCCCTGGCGGACGATCTCACCGCCCTGATTGCAGCGGTGCGGGGGCGTAACATTGCAGGCATTCCGTACACGATGCTTAGTCTCTTCGAAGAGGCGCTGAATCGCGATGCGGACTTCCTTGTGGCGCAGCCAAAACTTCTGTTGCAGTGCATGTGGAATGCCTGCTGGTGGATCGATTGCCCGCGCTGGCGCGATTATGCGGATTTGGACGCCAACCCCGGCCTACCAGAAACAGGCGAGACGCCGACGGTTGGCATGTCGTTCAAAATGGAAGCCTGGTGGGCGGAAGCCGCGCGCCGGCCCGATGCGCCGTCCATGCTGCGCTCGCTGCTCGCGCCTTTAAAACCGCTGGGCATGTCGGCCGGTCGAACGATCAATATATCCGTCGTAGGCGTGCTGGTTATCCCCAGGACACGTCAATTCATCGGTTGGAGCGACAACAGGATTGAAATCTGGCACGCCGACAATGGCGATCTGGTGCGCCGCATTTCGTCAGCGCAACCGCTTACCACCGTCAGCGCGACCCGCACCGGCGACAGGATCGCCGCCTCGTCGGACGGACTTGTCCATATCTACCACGCCGCTACCGGCGAAACGATCTGCGAGATCCAAACGCCCAAGGCGCCGGAACTGCAGTTCACTGCTTATTTCCCCGTCTCAGGCGATCGCCCGCCTCTCCTTGTGGCCCCCGGCGCAACCCTCGCAGCGATCTCCAGCACGGGCGAGAAATTAGCGACGGCCGCGCGCGGCGAGTTCGAGATCGTCATTTGGGATGTCGTGAGGACGCCCGCGCGCAGAAAAGTCTTACGGAATGCGTTCCACATCCTCTCGATCCATTTTGCCCTGCCCAACCGGTTGGTCGTATCAGGATTCAAGGTCGTCGATCCCGCCAGTTACAAAGTTGAGATGCGGAGCGCGATCTGGGACACCGACGCGGGCTCGAAGATCTACGAGGCGCCTGTCGAAATTATACGATATTCCGCGGACGGAGAGCGCTTGCTAAGCTGTGCGCCCGGGTGCGCCGTTGAACGCCAAAACGGAAATATTTCGGTTCAACGCCTGCGCAGTGGCGCGATCTCGGCGCCGCCGCTCGAAATCGCCTCGAACAATATCGCTTATTCGGAAAATGGCCTGCTGATCGCCTTAGCGCCGACGACCTGGATGAAACAGGCTGGCAATGACGTCCATATCCTGCACGCAGAGAGCGGCGAACTTCTGGAGACGTTGCGACCCGGTCATACGAGCGCCATCACCAGCATGGCCTTCATGGCGGCGGAAAATGAAACCGAGCCAGCCAGCATCCTGACCGCATCAAAGGATGCTGTGCGCATCACGCCCCTTGCCTTGCCTCTTAGGCAAGCTGAGGGGGCGGTAAGCGATACGCCCCGACCGAAAGCGGGCGAAGCTGGGTCGCTGAGGCGGTGGGTCCCCAAACGCCACGCATCGCGGGTCATTGCGCTGGCGTTCTCACCTGACGGTCGACATTTGCTTTCCGCTGCGGCTGACAAGACGATGATCTGGAACACCGCCGATGGTACGTGGCTACGGCCTCCCGATCCAGGTGTCGATGCGGCGGCGCTGTCGCCGGACGGTATGAGCTACGTCGCGGGCTCACGCGGCGCGCTCGCCATCATCAGTGTCGCCGATGGTGCCGTGTTGGCCTCCGCAGCGTGGCCCAGATCGAATATTGAGGGCGTCTTCTATGGCCGCGATGGAAACCTGGTGGTTGCGGTGTTGGCTGGACACACACCGATGGAGAGCGGATCGGCGGGTCCTACACGCGAGGTCCAGATCCTTGCCGCCCGGGATCTTTCAATCGTGGCGCGGCATACATATGACGCAGAGATCAAGTGGGCGGACGTGCACCCCGATGGCGACCACTTTCTCCGCTGCGACGCGGCGGGCCATGTGCAGGTTGCTCGCGTGGATACGGGGGATCTCGTCTCATCCTTCGACGTCGACCCCAACCTGCTGCGCAGCGTCAGCTTTTCCAGCACCGGGGAGCATATCGTCTCCACGAGGATACTTTCCACAATCGTCTGGACCTGGCAGGGCGAGCGCGTCTGGGAACTCAACGCGGAAATCGCCAGCCCCGCCCGATATCCAAATCTCGGAAGATTTCGCCTGAGCTATAACTCAGGCGACATATTTCAGCTTGTCGTATCGGCCAATGAAAGCGGCGCCGAAATCGCCTATTTTCCATTTCCGGCGTATCTGCCGCAGCTCATGGCTCAAGACGCCAACGGAAGGGTCTTCGCCGTGGCAAGCGAGTGTGACGTTTTCCTGTTGCGCCTCGAACGCGCGCCAAATCCGGGCGATACGATTTACGCCGAATCGCTCGCCGCGCGTGCCAGCGCAGATCGCGCCTGGGCCCGCGGCGATGTCGACGTGGCGCGCCGGGAACTGGGCCGCGCCGTCCAGATGCTTGGAATGGCGCAGCACGATCAGCGCGAGTCGTTCGCTCCGGACCTCATGCGGTCACTCCTTGGCCTCGCAATTGTTCATTCGACGCAGAGGGA
The DNA here is from genome assembly GCA_031394145.1 of Alphaproteobacteria bacterium. GTDB lineage: Bacteria > Pseudomonadota > Alphaproteobacteria > Caulobacterales > Hyphomonadaceae > UBA7672. The sequence goes on from JANMWT010000236.1 coordinate 3,409, forward strand.
CTTGGAGCGAGCCGTCAGCTGCGGCAAGGACGGTCTGGATCTCGCGCGCGTGCTTGCGGGGCTCCCGGTCGGCGAAGCTCTCGCCCCCGAGTTTGCCCAGGCCGCGCTGCTGCAAGCGGAACGTTATGAGGCGCTGGGCCGGGCCGACGAGGCCCTGGAGGCGCAATTCGAGGCTCTCGAGCAGGGCCGCCGTGCGGCGGCCCTTGATCCAAAACTCTACCTATCGCTTCTCGCGCACGTCTTGAAGGCGCGCGGCGATCTGCTTGCGAGACTAGGTCGCCGCGAGGAGGCGCTGCCCTTCCTCGAAGAGGCGGTGGACGTGTGGCGCGATCTCGCCGCCGGCGAAGGCAATTACGTTCCATCGCTCGCCGCGTGCGTGCATGCCCTTGCAGCGGCTCTGAGCGGGCTTGGTCGCGCCGAGGAGGCGGAACGCCGAAGCGCCGCCGCGATTGAGCTCTACCGTCAGCTCGCGGTGAGCGACCGAGCCGCATACCTGCGGGCGTTGACAGATTGTCTTAGCATACGCGCTTGGGCCCTGAAAGAACTCGGCCAATTGGATGAGGCCCTCGCCGTCAATGGCGAAGCAGTGATCGAGTTAGAAGAGCTTCTCACTTTGGACCGTGCCGCTAACGGCCTTCTCGCGGGCGTGGTGCTGAACGTCCAGGCCGCTATCATTGCTGACATCGGCAGGAACGAAGAAGCGGTGGCGCTTTTGCGGCGCGCATTAGGCATCCTGGGCGAAAGTGAAGATCCGCGTTGTCGCGACCTAGAACACCAGATCGGCACCCGGCTCGCACAGCTGACCGGCCTCCATTGAACGCAGCTTGGGGAGGAAATCCAAAGCCCTGCAGCACGCGCTCAACGTCTCAAATGGGCCAGAATGCGTCGGGCCGGTAGCATCCCTGCCGATGACCGGGTTGCCCGACAACCGCTGGTCGCGTGCGGCGGACCTATGCGGCGGTACATTCGCCGAAAGCGGTCGCTCGGCAGCCTGCCGTGATTACCGCCGGCGGCCGCTGATTCAGACGGGCTCCGGGACGGGCGGTGTCGGGTATGAGGCGACCGCCCAGATGGTCTCGTCGGGGGTCTGGAGCATCTGCTGGTACGCCCCCTTCGGGTAGGCCATGTGCGGCTTCTGCGGATCATAGGCCGGCTGCTTGACTGGGCTCGGTCCGGCATAGGCCGGGGGCGCACGAAAACGTGCGACCTCATCCATCGAAATGCCCGCCTTGATCAGCACGGCCGGATCGATCCACCGGTCCGGGTCGATGGCTTCGTGCGATGTCGCCACCTCCAGCGTCATCTGATCGGGTCCGGCGAAATAGATCGACCGGCACATGCCATGATCGATCGGCCCGATGATGTTGACGCCATGACTGCGGATGCGGTCCCGCATCGCGATAAGGTCGGCATCCGTCGCAACCCTGAACGCGAGGTGCTGCAGCGTCCCCGGGGAACTCGGTAGCGCTCCATTGCCCGCGTGTGTCTTTCCCAGCTCGATCGGAATCACGTCGACCTTAGGCAACTGCACGATCGAGAAATAGCTGTGATCGTTCAGCTTCAGGAATGCATGCAGCCCACCCGGAACGCCATGCATGTCGAACAGCGCGACCAGCGGGCAGCCGACCACATCCGAGAAGAAGGCGATGTGTTTCTTGATGTCGCCGGCCATGAAGGCCAGGTGATGAATGCCATTGGGCGCTTGCGACATGACTTTCCCCATCATCATTTGCGGACGGGAGCCAGCTTCGCTCATCTCGAATGGCGCAGTCCAGCAGCAGCGTTGCTTCCGTTGGGGCAAGCCGGCAGGGGAATCGGGTGAACGCATTATCGGGCGATGAGGCTGACGAGAAATTCGTCGTCCCAGGAGGCGACTTTTCGCCTGAGCCTTCGTTCAATCCTTGCTGGAGGCTCTTCGGAGCAGGTTGGTTGCCATGTG
>JANMWT010000516.1:0-1766 GCA_031394145.1 Alphaproteobacteria bacterium
GGTGTCGCCGTGCCGGCGTTTTCGAGCTACTTCCTCCACAAATACTATACCTATCGCTGAACGCAGGTCGCTGAGCGCCAGTCTCTGAGCGCCAGTCTCTGAGCGATCAACCGGGACAGACGCATGACGCCGCTTTCCGAGGAACGCTTCATCCTGCGCGGCCAGTGCCGCGACGCCATCGGGATCGTTGCGGACGTCGCCGGCTTTCTTGCAGCGCGGCGCCTGTTCATCGTCGAATCGGCCGACTTCGGCGATCCCGTCACCGGACTTTTCTTCTTCCGCATCGTCTTCGCTCCAACCGCGTCTGCCTTCAGCGCCGACACATTCCGAAGCGAATTCGCAGCCACCGCGGAAAAATGGACCATGCAGTGGGAGCTGCGCGACGTCCGCGAGCAACCCAACGTGCTGATCCTCGTCTCCCAGGCCGACCACTGTCTCAACGACCTGCTCTATCGCCAGCGCATCGGCGCTCTGGCGATGAAGGTGCCGGCGATCATCTCGAACCACCTCTCATGCCAATGGCTGGCGGAGCGGCATGGCATTCCCTTTCACCATGTGCCGGTCGGGCCCGACAGCAAGGCGGTCTCCGAGGCGCGCATTCTCGACCTGGTCGAGGCGACCCGCGCCGACCTGGTTGTGCTGGCGCGCTACATGCAGGTCCTCTCGGACGCCGCATGCCGCAAGCTCGACGGGCGGTGTATCAACATCCACCACTCTTTCCTCCCCGGCTTCAAGGGCGCGCGACCCTACCATCAGGCCTTCGAGCGCGGCGTGAAGCTGATCGGAGCGACCGCCCACTACGTCACGCCCGACCTCGACGAAGGTCCGATCATCAGCCAGGCGGTCGAACGGGCCAATCATTCGGACACGCCCGAGCGTATGACCGCCATCGGCCGCGACACTGAGGCGCGGGTGCTGGCTCAGGCAGTGAAGCTGCACGTCGAAGGCCGGATTTTCGTCAATGGCATGAAGACAGTGGTCTTCGGCTGACACCTGCCACCCCCTGCCGCCACCCCCAACGCACCGGCGCATAGCGTTCCCGAAACAGCCTGAAACGGAAGTTGAGGCGGCCTTGCCTACACAAGGCCGGAAATGCGGGATAGCGAACGCCCGACAGCGTGTTGTTGCCCACCCCGAGAGAGAGCCTCGCTATGAGCATTGCCTTCATCGACCTCCAGGCCCAGCGCCGCCGCATAGCCGACAAGATCGACGCCGCAGTGAAGAAGGTGATCGAGAGCGGCGCCTATATCGCCGGTCCCGACGTGGTCGAGTTCGAAAAGCAACTTTCCGCTTTTGCTGGCACCAAGCGGACGATTTCCTGCGCCAATGGAACCGATGCGCTGGTGCTGCCGCTGATGGCCTGGGGCGTGGGCGCCGGCGACGCCGTGTTCTGCCCCAGCTTCACGTTTGCGGCGACCGCCGAGATTATTCCGTGGGTTGGCGCCTCGCCCGTCTTCGTCGACATCCTGCCCGACACCTACAACATCGACCCCGACCATCTCGAAGCTGCGATCCTCGCCACCAAGAAGGCAGGCAAGCTCAAGCCGAAAGTGATCATCGCTGTCGACCTGTTCGGCCAGCCAGCCGACTATCCGCGCCTCGCGGGAATCGCCAAACGCCACGGCCTCAAGCTGATCGCCGATTCGGCCCAGGGCTGGGGCTGCACGCTTGGCGGCAAGCATCCGATCGCGTGGGCGGACGCGGTCACCACCAGCTTCTTCCCGGCCAAGCCGCTTGGCTGTTATGGCGATGGCGGCGCGATCCAG
>JANMWT010000257.1:0-3492 GCA_031394145.1 Alphaproteobacteria bacterium
AAATCCGCCGCATCGTCATCCGAATTGCTCGAAAGCGGATCAAAGCCACCCACGTCATCGCATGGTCACGATGGCGTAGAGCCCACCAGGCCACCGCTCAGCGCGCTCACATCAAAACAAGAGCGCAACTGTAATGCTAGAAGATTCCGAGGAATTTTGGCTTCAGCGCCTTGCAGTTGCTGATCTGGCTTTCATAGCGCGCCGCCTGGCTGGCGACGTGATTGGCGCGCTGCACCAGCCACGTCTTATTCTTCCAGGCGCCATCGATATAGCCGCCAGGGCCCTCATGGTAGGCGATGTAGTGGGCCTTGTAGTCGTACTGCTTCACGCCTGCCTGCTTGCCCGTGGCGTTCACGTACCAGCCAATGAAGTCGACGCTGTCGTGAAAGCTGTGGCGGTCGGCGCCGCCATTGCCGGTGTTCTTCTTGTAGGTGTCCCAGGTCGTCTCCAGCGCCTGGCTGTAGCCAAAGGCGGTCGAGGGCCGGTCGCCCTGAACCAAGCCGAAGAATTTGCGCGGGCCGCGCGCCGGGCGCGCTTTGCCATCGAAGCTGCTCTCCTGGTTGATGATGGCGAGCTGAAGCCCCATCGGCGCCCCCCATTCCTTCGAGGCATGGCGGAGGTCGCGATACCATTCGCGGTTGTCGCTGAGGAGGTCGCAGGCATCCGAGATCTGCTCGGCCGAAGGCTGGGGGTTCGAGGCGCAGCCCTGCACCAGCCCGGCGGCGGCGGCCGAGAGAGCGAACGCGGCGAGTGTGATGTTGAGGCTGCGACCCATGTCGTTCAGATTAGCCGAAGCGGGTTAAAACGGCCTCAACCAATGACAGTACCTGAGGCAAGTCCGAAGCAGGGCCGGGCAGAAACAAAAAAACGCCGCCCGGTTTCCCGAGCGGCGTTGATCCGTCCGAAGTCCCGACCTCTCAGGACTTGTAATACATGTCGAATTCGACCGGATGGGGATGGGTTTCCATGCGTAGCACGTCTTCCATCTTGAGGTCGATGTAGGCGTCGATGAAGTCGTCATCCATGACGCCGCCGGCCTTGAGGAAGTCGCGATCCGCATCGGCGTTCTCGAGCGCCTGGCGAAGCGAGCCGCAGACGGTGGGGATGTCCTTGAGCTCTTCCGGCGGCAGCGAATAGAGATCCTTGTCCATCGCAGCGCCGGGATCGATCTTGTTGATGATGCCGTCGAGGCCGGCCATCATCAGCGCGGTGAAGGTCAGGTAGGGGTTGGACGCGGGATCCGGGAAGCGGACCTCGATGCGCTTGCCCTTCGGACCCGGGCACCACGGAATACGAACCGAGGCCGAGCGGTTGCGGGCCGAATAGGCCAGGAGCACCGGGGCTTCGTAACCGGGCACGAGGCGCTTGTAGGAGTTGGTCGTCGCATTCGAGAAGGCGTTGATCGCCTTGGCGTGCTTGATGATGCCGCCGATGTAATAGAGGCAGGTTTGCGACAGATCGGCGTACTTGTCGCCGGCGAACATCGGCTGGCCGCCCTTCCAGATCGACTGGTGCACGTGCATGCCCGAGCCGTTGTCCTTGTAGTAGGGCTTCGGCATGAAGGTCGCCGTTTTGCCGTAGGACGCAGCGACGTTGTGCACGATGTATTTGTAGAGCTGCATGTTGTCGGCCATCTGGACCAACGTGTTGAACTTCATGCCGAGCTCGTGCTGGGCGGGGGCGACTTCGTGGTGGTGCTTCTCCGGCTGGAGGCCCATCTCCGACATCACCGAGAGCATCTCGGAGCGCATATCCTGCAGGCTGTCGACCGGCGGGCCGGGGAAATAGCCGCCCTTGGGACCCGGACGGTGGCCCATATTGCCGCCTTCATAGGTGCGGCCCGTGTTCACCGGCAGTTCGGGATCATCGAACTCATAGCCGGTCTTGGTCGGATCGGTTGAGTATTTCACGTCCGAGAACACGAAGAACTCGGCTTCCGGGCCGAAGAACGCGGTATCGCCGATACCCGACGATTTGAGGAACATCTCGGCCTTCTTGGCCATCGTCCGCGGGTCGCGGTTATAGGGCGTGTTGTCGTTCGGATTGAGGATGTCGCACATGATCGCCAGTGTTTTTTGCTGGAAGAACGGATCGACGCGCGCCGAGCTCGGATCAGGCATCAACAGCATGTCGGATTCATTGATCGCTTTCCAACCGGCAATCGATGAGCCGTCGAACATCGTGCCGTCGACGAACAGGTCTTTGTCGACCATCGAGAGATCGAAGGTCACATGCTGCAACTTCCCGCGCATGTCGGTGAAGCGGAGATCGACATATTCGATATCCTCGTCTTTGATCTTCTTCAGAATTGCGTCGGACACCTGGTGTCTCCCTCGGTTTCACCCCGGCCGGTCCAAGCCGAACCGACCATCATTAAAAATGCGCCTCGCGATCAGATCGCCTGATCGCCCGTCTCGCCCGTGCGAATGCGGATAACTTCCGAGACTTCGGAGACGAATATCTTCCCATCGCCGATCTTGCCAGTCTGCGCCGCTTTGCTGATCGCCGCGAGCGCCGCCTCAAGCTGGCCGTCGGCGCACACCACTTCGATCTTCAGCTTGGGCAGGAAATCGACGATGTATTCAGCGCCGCGATAAAGCTCGGTGTGGCCGCGCTGGCGTCCGAAGCCCTTGGCCTCCAGAACCGTCATTCCCTGCAGCCCGACCGCGTGCAGGGCCTCCTTCACTTCATCGAGCTTGAACGGCTTTATGATCGCCTCGATCTTCTTCATGTCCGCTCCCAGTGAGACGCCCCATCGGCTCGCGCGAGGACGCCAGCTTCTATGCGCGATCATCCCTGCGGCGAGTAGGCTGACTGCCCGAAAGACATGCAGGGATCTGTGGAGCGCCTGGAAATTGTGCGTCCCCGCCCATTCGCTGGGCGCTTCCCCTAGGGCTTCCGCCGAGGGGCCCGTGTTTGCTAGACACTTGGGGCTGCCCACGCCTCGCCCAATTGCCGTTCACTGAGGTCAAAGAACGCCATGATCTATCTCATCCGGCACGCCGAACCCTCTGCAGGATGGGGCGACCACCTTGATCCGGGACTGTCCGCGCTGGGCCAGAAACAGGCCGAGGCGGCGGCCGAGGCGCTCGCCCGGGCCGGCGCGATGCGAGCCGTGACCTCGCCCATGGCCCGCTGCCGGGAAACCGCCCGTCCGTTTGAAAAACAGCGGGAGACCCACGCCCGGATCGATCCCGGCGTCGGCGAGGTGCGCACCCCGGCCGGGATTTCGCCAGGAGACCGCCCCGCTTGGCTCAAGGGCGTGATGGCGGGCACCTGGACGCAAGCCGGCCCCGGCTTCGAGGCGTGGCGCGCCGATATTCGTGCGGCGGTTGAGCGCTGCCCGGAGGAGACAGCCATCTTTTCTCATTTTGTGGCGATCAACGCCCTGGTCGGTCTGTTGACCGGCGATGAACGCGTGGTGATCTTCAAGCCCGGCCATTGCTCGATCACCAAGCTGATGCGCCGGGCCGGCAAGCTGGTCATCGCCGA
>JANMWT010000273.1:0-8883 GCA_031394145.1 Alphaproteobacteria bacterium
GCAAAGCCCATGGTCAGCAATTCCGCCGTCGCAGCGTGACCCAGCTGGACCGAGGTGATCCGGCCTTCCGATTCAAGCGCGCCAAGTAGCAGGGGCTGCAAGCCGGCGATCATGATGCCGCTGACGCCGACGAACATGGCGGCGGAAAACGCGACGCGTCCCGGCTTTTGACCGATCCATTGCAGGGGTGTGGTTTCGCTCATGCCCGATCAGTAGTTGAACCGTGCATAAACGCCAGCCGTTCGCGGCATGCCCATCGAGAAAAGATCGAACCCAAGGCCCGCGATCGGAATGATGTCGCTGATATTGGTTTCATCGAAGATGTTCCGGCCCCAGAGGCCAAACTCGATATGCTGGTCGGAGGTTTTCCAGCCGAAGCGCAGGTTAACGAACGTGCGTTCGCCGTCGGTGAGGCGTTCGTCGTTGGTCGTGTCGTAAAAGACCTTGGTGCGGTAGCTCGCATCGACCGCGGCGAGGGCGTCGCCACCGAACATCGGCCACTCATAGCGAGCGGCGGCGTTCAGGGTGACACGCGGCGCGTTGGGGAGGCGGTTGCCGGAATAGTCGGTTCCCGAGGAGGAGAAGTTGCGATAGGTGGCGTCGAGCACCGACGTCGACAGCGATAGATCGAGGCCGGTGATCGGCGAGGACGACAGTTCCGCCTCGAGGCCTTCGACGCGCGCGTTCGATGCGTTGGTGAAGTTCTGGACGGTAAGGCTGGTGATCGGATCGATCACCAGCGTGTAGACCTGCATGTTCTGGTAGTCGTAGTAGAATGCCGACACGTTGGCGGTCAGAAGCCTGCCAAACAGGCGCGACTTGGCGCCGACCTCGTAGGCATTCACAACCTCATCGTCGTAAGGCGCGAGCGAGGCCAAGGCGGTCGTCTGGCCACCGAAAAAGCCACCGCTTTTGTAACCCCGGTTGTAGCTGACATAGAGGTTGACCTCTTCGGTCAGCTTGTATTGGAGGCCAAGCCGTCCCGATGTCGAAGAGAAGGTCTTGCTGGCGTCGGCCGAGACGGGAATTTGAGCATTGGGGTTGTTCGGACGGGCCGGATCCTGGGCGGTGACGGGGAAGGTCGGACCACCGATGTCGCTGGAATAAAGGCTGTCATAGACGAAGCTTTTGTCGTCTGCCGAATAGCGCAGTCCGAGGGTGGCCGTCAGGCGGTCGGTGATCTTGTAGTCGATCTGACCGAAGGCCGCGTAGCTGTTGGTCTTCTGGGTGAACGGCCAGGAGAAGACGCCGATGCCTTGCGGGGCGTCGTTTCCGGGGTCGCCCGAGTTCGCGATGCGGAAGATGTCGTAGAACGAACTCGACCACAGGTCATCGCGGGCATAGTAGAGACCGGCGACCCAGTTGAGCTTGTTATCGCCGTTCGATTGCAGACGCAGCTCCTCGCTGGCGGCCCATTGGCGGGCGCGATAGCGCGCAGTGATGATGTCGTTGGGGCCAGCGTCGGTGTCTTCGCGATCATCGCGAGCGGCATGATCATAGCCGGTGACCGAGACCAGCGACATCGACCCGAGTGACCAGGTGAGGGTCGCGGAGGCACCGTAGGTTTCAACCTTATCCTTGCCCTCGAGGTGATAATCGCCCTGATAGAGGTTGGAGCTGGTGTTGGCGTAGCCTGCAGCATCGGTGCAACGGCCGGTCGTGTAGAAGCCCGGCCCGCAAAGGCCGTCCGGCCCGGTTGCGGCGGCCGTCTGCGGGAACAGCGACCGGTTGTAGGCCCAGATCGACCCGCCATTCGATTTGCCGTACCGGAACTGGAATTGACCGTCGAAATTTTCCGACGACGTCCAGGAAAGGCTCAAGCGGGCGCTGCCGCGATCTGTGTTGTTGCCGCGATTGCCGGTCACCCGATTGAGTGTAAAGCCGTCGTCGCGCACATAGATGCCTGCGGCGCGGAAGGCGAGCACGCCTGGAATGATCGGCCCCGAGACGCCGCCTTCGAGGTTGACGCTGTTGAAACGGCCATACTCCACCGAAGCATCGCCCTCCCAGGCGTCCGAAGGCTTGCGGCTGATCAGATTGATCGCCCCGCCGGTGGTATTGCGGCCATAAAGCGTGCCTTGCGGTCCGCGGAGCACTTCGACGCGGTCGAGATCAAAGAACGCGCCCATCTGCGCCAAGGGTGAGCCGATGTAGACGCCGTCCTGATAAAGCGCGACGGCGCTTGCGGTGTTCGGGTTGAAGTCGTTGAGGCCGATGCCGCGGATGAAGATCTTGGGATTGGCGGCATTGTCGTCGGTCTTGACCTGGAGGCCCGGCGCCAGGGCGTTGAGGTCGAGCACGTCAGTGACATGCTGGTCTTTCAGGGCTTCGCCGGTGAGCGCGGTGACGGCGATCGGCACATCCTGGATGTCCTCGGACCGCTTTTGCGCGGTGATGATGATCACGTCCGTCTTCGGCGCTTCTTGAGCCACGGCGTCCCATGGCGCCATCGCCAACGCGGCACAGATGACGACCGCGGCCTGGATACGCTTCATCGATCTCTCCCATACGCGACCACAAAAAATAGTCATCGCTCTCTTTTTTTGGCAAGAGAGATTCTCGAGCGCATCCCGCCTGCCGTCGCGTCGGCTTGGGTCTGCCTGGTCGGTGAGCTGACTTGCGCAAACGCCGTGCTACCGTTGGCCTGCGCGACTGCCTGGTGATGGCATCGAGGAGCGCTGTTCGATGGAGCGTCAATTTGATGGAGCGAGACGTGGAGCAGACTTTTCCCGAAATCCGCGAGGCGGTCAGAAAGCTGTGCGCCCAGTTCCCCGGCGCCTATTGGCGCGCACTCGATCGTGATCGCGCCTATCCTACGGACTTCGTCCAGAGATTGACGCGCGAGGGGTTCCTTTCGGTGCTGATCCCCGAGGAATTCGGCGGCTCTGGTCTCGGCCTGCAGGCGGCGGCGGCGGTGCTTGAAGAGATCCACCGCTCAGGCTGCAATGGCGCAGCCTGCCATGCGCAGATGTATACGATGGGCGTCGTCCTGCGCCATGGCGGTGCGGCGCAAAAGCAGGCCATCCTGCCGAAGATCGCGACGGGTGAATTGCGCCTTCAGGCCTTCGGCGTGACCGAACCGGCTGCCGGCACCGACACGACGCGAATCGCAACCTTCGCCCGCCGCGAAGGCGAGACCTACGTCGTCTCAGGCCACAAGATCTGGATTTCGCGGGCTGAACACTCCGATCTGATGGTATTGCTGTGTCGCACGACGCCGCGCGAGCAGGCCGCCAAGCCGACGGACGGGATGAGCGTCCTCCTGATCGACATGAAGGCGGCGGTCGACAATGGCCTCACCATCCGGCCGATCCGAACCATGCTCAATCACGCCACCACCGAGCTCTACTTCGACAATCTCCGCGTCCCGGTTTCCTGCCTGATCGGAGAAGAAGGAAAGGGCTTCCGCTACATCATCGATGGCATGAATGCCGAGCGCGTGCTGATTGCAGCGGAATGCATAGGCGACGGCCATTTCTTCATCGATCGCGCCTCGGCTTATGCCAAAGAGCGTTCCGTATTTGGTCGACCGATCGGTCAGAACCAGGGAGTACAGTTTCCGATCGCCCGCAACTACGTCCAGCTTTCGGCGGCGGCGCTGATGGTTGAGAAAGCCGCCGCCATGTTCGACGATGGCCTGCCGTGCGGCACGGAAGCCAATATGGCGAAGATGCTCGCATCAGAGGCGTCCTGGGCGGCGGCGGACACTTGCCTCCAGACCCATGGCGGTTTTGGTTTCGCCGAAGAGTTCGACATTGAACGAAAATTCCGCGAGACGCGCCTCTACCAGGTGGCGCCGATCTCGACCAACCTGATCCTCAGTCACGTCGCCACCCACGTTCTGGGTTTACCGAAGTCTTTCTGACGTGGTGCTAGGGACGCGGCCGGGTAAGCTTTAGCGTGACCGCACAGGCAATCGCTGCTGCGCTCGCGGTGATGAACACGCCCCACGCGATATCGGCGAGCGTGATCCTGATGTCCCAGACCTTGAGCGTCGCCTGATTGGTCAGGTCGTAGGAGCCGTAAGCCACAAGGCCAAGGACTGCGCCGAGACGGGCGGCATGGCTGAGGCCGCCGCGGTCAAGGGCAGGCGCGACCGCCAGCGCCACGATCCCCGTCACGTAGATCAGATAGAAGACGACAGCCGCCGCGATATCGACCTTCGTCGCCAGGATCGCGCCGATCAGGGGCGGATCGAGCCGCGGGGCGACTTGCGTGAGCCAGATCGAATCCAGCGCCACGAAGCTCAGCGCCGTTGCGATCCAGGCGATGATCCATCGACGCATATCGGTTTACCCTGCTGGTTTGAGGCGATGGTGGACGACGCCCCATTCATTGCCATCGGCGTGGCCGAACAGGCCGGCGGTCGCAAGGAAGAACAGCCGCCAGCGGTTCTCCCACAACCGCGCGTCCTTGCCATAGACCTCCGCCAGGATCGGCCGGATCGTGTCGCGGGCGGCGTCAAAGTTCGCCAGCCAGTCGAGCGCGGTCCGCTGGTAGTTTTTGCCGTTCCACCACCATTCCTGCTCGACTTCGAACAGATCGGGGAAGTTGGAGGCGAGGTCGCGGCTGGGCATGACGCCGCCGGCAAAGAAATGATGCGCCACCCAATCGGACGGGTCGTTGACGTCGAAGCGATAGGGCGCTGTGCGGTGAGCGAAGACATGCATGAACAACCGCCCGTCCGGCTCGAGCCAGCGCTTGCAACGTTCCAGCAGCGTGCGCCAGTTCGACATGTGCTCGAACATCTCGACCGAGACGATGCGGTCGAAGCGGCCTGCGGCCTCGAATGTGTTCATGTCTGCCGTGATCACTGTGACGTTGGTGAGGCCGTGGGCGCGCGCCGCAGCCTCGATATGTGCGCGCTGGCTCGAGGAGTTCGAGACGGCGGTGATCCGCGCTTTCGGATAGCGCGCCGCCATCCAGAGCGTCATCGAGCCCCAACCGCAGCCGAGTTCGAGTATCCGCTGGCCGTCGGCCAGCGCGGCGTTGGCGCAGGTTGCCTCAAGCGCGCGTGCTTCGGCGCTCGCAAGCGTGTCTTCGGGCCCGTCATAGAGGCAGCTTGAATATTTTAGCCTGGGGCCGAGGCATTTGAGGAAGAAGGCGGCGGGCACTTCGTAGTGCTGCTGGTTGGCTGCGGCCGTATGCTCTGCGATCGGGTGCAGGCGCATTGCTTCTGCAAAGCGCGCCGAGGCGTCGCTGGGCGCTGTGCGCAGCTGGCGCCGCACATGTCCAACTAGCATCGATAAGGCGCCCCTGCGGACGCTGTCCGGCAGCGGGGCCGCCTCAAATGCGATGATCGCGCGTGACACCAGACCCATCAGGAATTCCTTTTTGGCGGTTGCAGGAGGAAGATGCTGACCCGCGACTGGTAGTCGCGAAATTCGTCTCCGCGGCTTGCAAGCATGATGCGCTCCAAAGCCGGGACGCCGGTGCCGAAGCGGAGGATGACGTACATGAGCCCCGGCGCAAGCAGACTGACCCAGGTCTGCGGCGAGGCGAGGTCGAAGACGATCAGCGGATAAGCGAGCCACCCGAACCATTCGAAGAAATAGTTGGGGTGACGCGACCAGGCCCAGAGGCCGCGATCCATGATCCGACCGTGGCCCGGCGTCTGCTTGAACTGACGCATCTGCTCATCGGCCACTCCCTCGCCACCGATCGCGATTCCAAGAACAATCACGCCGAGCCAATCGCGAAGGCCGATCCCTGGCGCTTCACTGTGGGCGGCGGCGAACACCGATAGCGCCAAGAGAGCGGTGGCGGGCGCTTGCACGACAACCAGCGCAAACATTCGCGACTGGAAATTCGCGCCCCAATCCTTGCGCAACCCGGCATAGCGCGCATCCTCATCCTGGCTGCGCGCGACCCGCATGGCGACATAAAGGCCGAGGCGCGTTGACCAGATGGCCGCAAGAATGGCGACCAACGCCTGTCGCTCGATCAGTGCATTCGCGCCAGGCCACAGCGCCATCGCGATACAGGATGCGCCGGTCCCGAAGGTCCAAAACACGTCGACCCATCCGGCATTCTTCAAAGCGCGTTGCGCGAACCAGGCAGCCGACATGACAACCGTCATGCCGATCAGCACGCAGATGAAGGGAAGGAGTGCGGTCATCAGCGAGCGCTCGGATTGAAGGCGTGGCCGCACGAGTGCGGGATGGCTCCTCTACGCTTGCCGCTGGCAAGCGGATCATCCGCCGGAGCGGGCATGATCCGGTCGCAGGCGGCGTGCGTAAGCGTGATCGGTACAGATGAGAACGAGGCGCGAGATGACCGCTGGACGGGCGCATGCACTGGCGCATGCACTGGCGCATGGGTTGGCGCATGGGTTGGCGTATCGATTGGCGCATCGATGGGCGCATTCGGTGTCGTCCTGCGCTCGCCAGCCGGGTTGGAAAGTCCTTGCTGCGGTTGCGGTATTTGTGGACTTGGCGATCGCGCCTCTGCCGGCGGCAGCGGCGCCGGCGTCCCCAGGGCGGGTCGAGTTCGAAGTGTTGCGCGATGGACAACCCTTCGGGCGCCAGAGCGTCGTGGTGTCGAAGTTGGATGGCGCGCTGGTCGCCGAGAGTGCGGCCGATCTTAAAGCTGATTTCGGCCCAATAACCGTGTTTCGCTATCAGCAGACTTGTCGCGAAACCTGGCGCGACGGCGGGCTCGCAAATCTGAGCTGCGCGACGACCAAGAATGGTCGGCGCACCGCCGTGGAGGGTGCGCGGGACGGCGACAGCATCCGCGTATCAGTGGGCCGGAGCCGAGTCGATTTTCCAGCCCAGACGCTACCGTCTGCCTGGTGGACGAAACCGCCGATTGCGGCCTACGACATGATCAATACCGAAACCGGCCAGCGGCTCCCGGTTCAGGTGACGCGGGTCGGACGGGAGACGGTCGCGACCGGTAATCGCCAGGTCCAGGCGGAACACCTTCGCGTCACGGGCTCGCTGACCGTCGACCTCTGGTATGACGACGCCGGCCATTGGGTCAGCTGCGCGTTTGTCGCCAGCGGGCAACGCATGACTTATCGCCTGCTGACGCCTGTCGCCGAGGGTCCGGCTTAGGGCTTTTCGGGTGTGAACCAGATCGGCGATGTCCAGGCTCGCTCCTGGAGCGTCGCTGCGATCCGGGTTGGGATCGGCAGATGGTTCCTGATCGCGAGCAGCGTCGACCAGCGCGGCGTCGAGATCTCAAGAACGCGCGCAAAATAGACTGCGGCGACGCCAGGATTGAATTCGCGGTCGCGCCAGAGAGCGCTGAGCATGGTTGCGCCGACATGGTTGGAATAGGCGCCGGTTGTGAGATTGACTGTATTTTCCAGCGGCGGCGCCAGGCTCGTTTTCGGGTTGATCTTGCGACCTCCTGAAACGGCAACATCGAAGACCTTCTCCTTATAGCCGGCGCCATCAAGCCAGACCTTGATGATCTGGATCCGGTCGAGGTTGGCGCCGCTGGGGTCCTTCATCGCTTGAACGGCAAAGCTCGGCGCTTTGGCGTTGCTTGGCTTTGATGGAAGATCCGTTCCCATCGCGACCCCCTTTGCGTAGGCCGCCGCGACCCAGTCTGCCAGTTTGAGCGTCCCCCTTGCAAAACCCCAGGCGCCAAACATGCGGACCCGGATCCGCGTTCCGGATGTCGCGAATGTCTCCTTCCGCTTCAGGGCGGCGAAGATCGCGTTGCGGGTATTTTCCTCGGCCCAGACGCCGGTAATGGCCGCCGAGCCGAACTGCAGCGGATCGTTTTCGCGCTGTCCGTTGGGTCGGAGGGCTTGGCTCTGGCGGTTCATGTCGAGTGCATTGCGCGCGGCTTCGCCGGTCGGCGTCATGGTTGCTGGATCAAGTCCGCTGACCGCGCTGGCGAAGGCGTTCTCGTCGCTGGCCGACAGACCGTTGTGGATGTCGGACCCGCCGACAAAGCCGAGCTTGAAAGGGTTCGCGCCAACGCCGGATTTGATGACCAGGCCGCGGCCCAGCGCTTCACGCACATAGCCGCCATGGCGCGTCGCCTTGGTTTCGCCTGCGTAGATATGATCCATGATCTCGAAATCAGCCAACTCGTCCGTCGGCGAGAGCTCAGGCGAGGTTTCGGATGAACCCTTGGTCTGTGCGATTTCAACCAGAGGTTTATTCATCGCACGTTGCTGCGCGTACGCAGCGTCGATGGCTTTGCCGTTCGACATGGTCCAGTCAAAGTCGCGGCCGTCGCTGAAATTGCTGTTGTGCGGGATCGCCAACACGTCGATGCCGCGCTGGCGGACGCTAGCAAGAAATGTCCAGAGATCTTCTGGCTTGTTGGAATCGACTGCCGAGAAGGGGGGGCGCCGCGGCGGAATTGAAGATCACATTGCGATGCATGTGGATGCCGTTGCCGGGCGTTGCCGTCCACTCATAAGCGAGGAAGGTGGTGAACACGCCAGGCGCGTAGTAGGCGTTTGCCGCGCGCATCTCGACATTCCAGCCATCGGCTGCGAGGGCGGCCGCCTTCAGGTCGGGCGTCGATTCGTTATTGGCCCCGCCTTCAACGATCGCGGCCGCGGCGGCGTAGAACGCTCTCAAGCCGCCGGAGCTGAGTTTCTGGCCGAGGGCGCTCTTGGAAAAGGCGCTGCCGGGAATATCGATCTGGGCGACCGCGCCAAGATATTCTGAATGGTCGGTTACCGCGGCGAAGTCGAGCGGCCAGGCGCGCTTGGCCGGCACGTCGGTCTTTGCATCGAGCCCCAGTTCCTTGGCGACCTGGACGGCAGGGACCATCACCGTTTTCCCGCTCGCGAACTTTTAGGCCTGATCGGGCGTGACCTTGGTGCCGAACATCTACGCGTCGAACGACATTACGGTATGAAGATGCAATTCGCCGAAGTAGGCGCGGCGCGCTTCAGGCGGCTTGGTGGAC
>JANMWT010000289.1:0-3154 GCA_031394145.1 Alphaproteobacteria bacterium
CGCCAGGTCGCCAGCCTGTTCCTGCGTCCGTTCAACATGCGGGTCGTTGAAACCACCAATGGCAAAGAGGCGCTCGCCGCCCTTGCCCACGAGACCTTCGATCTCGTCCTGATGGACATCCACATGCCGGTTATGGACGGAACCGAGGCGATCAAGGCGATCCGCGCATCCGGCGAAGCCTGGGCCAATATTCCGGTGATCGCGCTGACCGCTGACGCCATGACCGGCGACAAGGAACGCTATCTGCGCCTGGGCATGCAAGGTTACCTCTCCAAACCGATCGCCGAGCGCGACTTGATCAGCGAGATCACCCGCGTCCGCAATCTTTCAGCCGAAGAGATCGCGGAAGCCTCCCGTCCGGCCCAGGAGGCGGCAGCCTAGCCTTTTTGAGGCGGGCGAGGAGCGCTGCTACCGTCGCGTCAGGGCGGGCTTGCGCCTTCGTGATTCCGGTTGCTGAAATTAGCGCTGGCCATTCCCCCGTCCGCCGTCGCATTTTGCGCCCAACCCCTTGAGGGGATGGAGGAGACGAACCAATGAAATCTGCAATATCGACGCTGGTCGGTTTTGGCCTTGCCGCGGCGCTCTGCGCTGGCGCCGGGCTCGCCCAGACCCCCGCTCCAGCTCCGGCCGCCGCGCCGCCAACGCCGGAATATTTCGCCATCCACATGGAGACCACGGTCGACAAGTCGGCCAAGGACACCTGGGCGAAGGTCGGCGCGTTCTGCGATCTGGGAACCTGGCTGAAGTTCGACTGCAAGATCACGTCCGGCACGGGCGACGTCGGCAGTGTTCGCGGCATCGCCGGCGGCCGCGTCACCGAAGTCATGACCGCGAAATCCGAGTTCGGTTACGGCTATACCCAGCCGGCGGTGATGGGGAAATGGTACAACCTCTATCACGGCTTCCTCGAAGCGGTGCAGGACCCGAAATCCAAGAACAAGTCGAAGCTGGTCTACACGCTGATGCTCGATGAATCCGACAAGGCCGACCAGGCCGCCAAGGACAAGGACGTCGCCAACCGTCGCAAGCAGTTCGAAGGCGCTCTCGCCAACATGAAGGCGATCGCCGAAGGCAAACCGCTGCCGGGCGCAGCGCCTGCCGCCGCCCCTGCCACGCCTGCGAAGCCTACGAAGCCGAACTAGTCGCGACCAACACCTATCATCTGCAGAATCGCCGGCCACTTACCATGGCCGGCGATTTTTGTTTTGAACACGGCGCCAACAGCGCTCCTTATCTCTGCTGGCGTTCGGTGATCGGCGACCTCGATACCGAGAAGGACGCCATCGACGGCATCGACGGCATCGACGCGGTGTCGCTTGCGCGGCGCCTTGCCAGCGACAAGACGCCGGTGCTGCTGGTCCATGGCCCGGACGACACCACTGGGCCAAGCGACCAGAGCGACAAGATGGTCGTCGGCAATGACCGAAACGTCACGCTCACCGCGCTAGGCGACTTCCTGGCGAAATACCTGAAGCCGGCGTCGTCAACCTTCAGGCGGCCGTCTTTTCGCCCTTGGGTGCAAACCGCGAATAGAAGGTCTGGTTCTTCGCCGCCATATCGCGCAACAGCGCGTTGGGACGGAAACGCTCGCCATAGGCCTCGGCCAGACGATCGCATTCTGTCACGAACGTCTTGATCCCGACCTTCAAGTCCATGAACGAGCAGACCCCGCCCGAGTAGGGCGCAAAACCCCACGCCAGGATCGAGCCGATGTCGGCGTCGCGCGCGTCCAGGATCACGCCTTCCTCAAAGCAGCGGGCGACCTCGACGCACTGACGATAGAGCAATCGCTTGGTGTACTCGGCTTTCAATTCGGGCGGGCATTCCGTCACCTTCACCGGGATCTTTTTGCCGATATCAGGATAGATGCGCGAAGGCTTGCCCTGCTCGTTGTAGTCGTAGAACCCCTTGCCTGCCTTGCGTCCAACCCGGTTCTGGCTCTCGACGATCCAGGCGATGACATCTCCTGTCGGGTTCTGCTCGTAGGACTTGCCGGCGACCTTGGCGCTCTCGCGACCGATCTTCAGCATGGTGTCGATGCCGACCGAGTCCGAGACTTCGAGCGGGCCCATCGGCATGCCGGCCATGCGTCCCACGTTCTCGATGATCGCTGGGGCGATGCCTTCGGACAGCATGGTCAGACCTTCGTCCGGATAGGTGCCGAAGACGCGCGACGTGTAGAAGCCGCGATGATCGTTCACGGCGACCGGCGTTTTTCGGATCTTGAGAACGTAGTCCATCGTCTTGGCCAGGGTCTCTTGCGAGGTCTCCTTGCCGGTTATGATCTCGACCAGGCCCATGCGCTCGACCGGCGAGAAGAAGTGAATGCCGATGAAATTGGCCGGGCGGATGGATGCCTTGGCAAGTCCGGTGATCGGCAGCGTCGACGTGTTGGTGCCCATGACGGCGGTGGCGCCAAGATGCGCTTCGACCTTCTTGGTGACTTCGGCCTTGATCTCGGGGTTCTCGAACACGGCTTCGACAACGATGTCGGCGCCATCGCAGAGCGCGTAATCGCTCGAGGGCTTGATCAGGGCGAGGAGAGCCGCTCCTTTTTCCTTTGTCGTTTTCCCTCGAGAAATGTCCTTTTCGACGATCTTCTGCGAATAGGCCTTGCCCTTCTCGGCCGCTTCCAGGCTGACGTCGAGGAGGATGGTCTCGATCCCGGCCTTGGCCTGGACGTAAGCGATGCCCGCGCCCATCAGGCCGGCGCCGATCACCACCGCCTTCTTGACGTCGTAGTGGGGTATGCCAGCCGGCCGCGATTCACCCTTGCTGAGAGCCTGCATCGAGAGAAACAGCGAGCGCACCATGCCTTTGGCTTCGGGCGTCATCAGGGTCTTGACGAAATAACGGCTCTCGATGCGCAGCGCGGCATCCATCGGAACCTGCATGCCTTCATAGACGGCCTGAATGATGTTCTTGGCGTTCGGGTAATTGCCCCAGGTCTGCTTCGCCACCATCGCCGGCGCGAAGGTGTAGACAGGGTTGCGTCCGCCGGCTGCATGCGGCGCGCCGCCGGGGATCTTGAAGCCATCCTTGTCCCACGGCGCAACCGCATTGGGGTTGGCCTTGCACCAGGCCCGGGCCGTGGCGACCAGGTCGGCGGTCGGTGCGGTTTCATGGATCACGCCGAGGCCCTTGGCCGTGTCGG
>JANMWT010000302.1:0-1561 GCA_031394145.1 Alphaproteobacteria bacterium
TCGATTCCTGCCGGGGATGCCATCAGCCCCACACGGTCAGGTTGGCACTGCCGCGACCCAGATCGACCGTGATCTCGCTCAGCAGCATGTTGCGGTCGCAATCCCGCTCGGTGTCGACGTAGTGTGTGATCGGAACGTCGCCGCCGAGCGCCACCGCAAGCACCTCGTCGACACTATTGGTCGAGGCGATGAAGCGCCGCCGCTCGGTGCCGAGCAATGCCTGCCGCGCGGTGGCGATGACTTGCGCGTCGGTTTCGCTGTCGAAGAACGTCTCGACCGGATCCTCGCTCTGACGCGCAAGGTCGCCGAAGCGGGTTTTGATCGCCGCGGTTTCCGAGACGACGCGGCGGAATTCCTGCTGGATGAACCCGATGCGGGCGGGGGTGGCGGGCATCAGTTCGCCGCCGTCTCACGCCACGCCTTCAACCCGGCCACCTTCGCGGCGCAATCGCCCCATGCGTCGCGCAACGCCAGCACATAATCGAACACGATCCGGTCGCGCTCCACGCCGGGCGCGGGGAGTTCCGGCGTCTCAGGCTCGGCCTTGCATGTCGCCAGTTCAGCGGGAGGAAGGGCGAGGGCTGGTCTGCCTTGCCCGCAGCTTGCCAAAGCCGTCGCGCAAAGGATCATCGGAATTGCGAGCTGCATCGCGAGCCTGTTCATTGGTCGTCTCCACCTTGGATTGTATTGCTGCCGTAGTTGCCTGTGCCGCCGCATCGGCGCGGCGGGCCTTGCTCAGCACCTCGACAGCCGCCTTCGCCCTGTCGGCCTCGACAGCCGCCTTTTCGCGGCCATTCAGCCAGAGCATGAAACCAGCGATTGCCAGCGCCAGGGCGATGCCGCCACCGATCAGCTTTGCGGCGAAAGGGGTGAGGCCAAAGGGTAGGATCATGCCAGTTTCTCCCTGCGCAACATTTCCTCGATCAACGTGTCGAACGTCGCCTCGACCCCGGCCAGCCCGAACGTGCCGCCATTGATCGCGCGGCGATCGTCCTCGACGCCCGGCGTTGCGGCCTTCGCGTCGAGATCGTGCGAGCGCCAGAACCAGCCCGCGCCCATCATCCCGCCAAGCGGTGTGCGCAGATAATCCGGGGCAGCGTCGAGCCCTATCCCGATTGCCGCCGCGAACCGGGCCTGATTGTCCCTGCCGGTCAGTTGCTTTGGGCCGTAGCCCTTGAAGCGCCAGCCATCGCCGGGCAGCGAATTGCCCAGGTTCTTGCGCCCCCACTCGCCACCGTAGAGCAGGTTCGCCAGCATTTCCTGATTGGCCGGGTGAGCGAAACTGCGGCCATACTTGCGCGCGCCTTCCACGCTGATCCGGTGGCGGCCGAATTTCTCGACCAGCGCGTCGCTCGAATAATTCAGGCTTTCGGTCAGCCGCGTTAAGCCCGCGCTCTCCACGTTGATGTTGGCGAGGAAGCTGGCGATCTCGCGCAGCGTGTCGATGCCCCAATGAACGCACGCCGCGCGCGTCGGCTCGACCCATTCGGCAAGGTCATGGTTTGCCGGGAACGCCATCTTGAGCAGAGGTTGGTCGATCATCACCTGCCATTTGGACAGC
>JANMWT010000311.1:0-1884 GCA_031394145.1 Alphaproteobacteria bacterium
TGCTGAAGATCAACGACGTGATCGATTCCGACACCGCCGAGCTGGTGGCCACCGAATTCGGCCACGAGGTCCGACGCGTCTCTGAAAGCGATGTGGAGACCGGCTTCCTCGGTGACGAGGATGTCGACGATCACCTGGTCACCCGCCCGCCGGTGGTGGCGGTGGTCGGCCACGTCGACCACGGCAAGACTTCGCTGCTGGACGCCCTGCGGTCGGCCGATGTGGCCGGCGGCGAGCATGGCGGCATCACCCAGCACATCGGCGCCTACCAGGTCCGCCTGGCCGACGGCGAGCGCGTCACCTTCCTCGACACCCCCGGCCACGCCGCCTTTTCGGCGATGCGCGCCAGGGGCGCCAATGTCGCCGACATCGTCATCCTGGTGGTGGCCGGCGATGACGGCGTGATGCCCCAGACCATCGAGGCGATCAGCCATGCCAAGGCGGCTGGCGCGCCGATCATCGTCGCGGTCAACAAGATGGATAAGCCGGGGTCCGATGCGACCCGGGTGATCAACGAGCTCCTGCAGCACGAGATCGTCGCCGAAAGCCTTGGCGGCGAGACCCAGGTGATCGAGGTCTCGGCCCTGGCCAAGACTGGCCTGGACAACCTCCTGGAAGCGATCCTGCTGCAGGCCGAGGTGATGGACCTCAAGGCCAATCCCGACCGCACGGCCGAGGGCGTGGTCATCGAGAGCAAGCTCGACCGCGGCCGCGGCGCCGTGGCCACCGTGCTGGTCAAGCGCGGCACCCTCAAGCGCGGCGAGATCGTCGTCGCCGGCAACAGCTGGGGCCGCGTGCGCGCGCTCTTGAACGAGCGCGACGAACAGGTCGCGTCGGCCGAGCCCTCCACCCCGGTGGAGATCCTGGGCCTCGACGCCACGCCGGATCCCGGCGAGCCGTTCGCGGTTGTCGAGAACGAGGCTCGCGCCCGCGAGCTGACCGAATACCGCGTGCGCCTGAAGCGCGAGAAGACCGGCGGCGCGCCGGGCGCATCGCTGGCCGACATGATGGCTCGCCTGCAGGACAAGAAGGTCTCCGAGCTTCCCCTGGTCATCAAGGGCGACGTGCAGGGGTCGGTCGAAGCCATCCTCGGCTCGCTGGAGAAGATGTCCACCGATGAAGTCCGTGCACGGATTATCCATTCCGGGGCCGGGGCGATCAACGAGAGCGACGTGATGCTGGCCAAGGGCTCAGGCGCCTCGCTGATCGGCTTCAACGTCCGCGCCTCGCGCCAGGCCCGCGACCTGGCCGAACGCGAAGGCGTCGAGGTCCGCTACTACGCGATCATCTATGACCTGCTGGACGACATCAAAGGCGTCATGTCAGGCCTCCTGGCCCCGCTGCAGCGGGAAACCTTCCTCGGCAACGCCGAGGTGCTGCAGGTGTTCGATATCACCAAGGTCGGCAAGGTCGCCGGCTGCCGGGTCATCGAGGGCGTGGTGCGCAAGGGCGCCAAGGTGCGGATCGTGCGCGAGGACATCGTGGTCCTGGAACTTGGCACCCTGCAGACGCTCAAGCGCTTCAAGGACGAGGTCAACGAGGTCAATGCGGGCCAGGAGTGCGGCATGCACTTCCAGGGCTTCCAGGACATCCGCGCCGGCGACCAGATCGAGTGCTTCACGGTCGAGGAAGTGAAGCGGACGCTGGCCTAGGGCATGCGAGGGCTCCCTCGGTTCCTTGGAATCGTCGGAGCCTTGGCGCTTTGCGGTTGCGCGGCCGGCGCCTCGCGGGACGACGCGGCTCGCGCAGAGACTAACTGCAGCAGGCCCGATTGGACGGCGATGCATGGCGACGTGCGTGTCACCTCGCCGGCGATGTCGCTGGAGCACGCGGCGATCATCGATGGTCTCTATCCAAGCGGGGCGCTGCGCACGCGCACCGAAG
>JANMWT010000413.1:0-6834 GCA_031394145.1 Alphaproteobacteria bacterium
GCCCGGCGTCTTCATGTCGACCAGGATAAAGGAGATGCCTTCCTGCTGCTTGCGGGCGGCAGGGTTGGTCCGGCAGAGCACGAAGATCCAGTCGGCGAAGTGGCCGAGCGTCGTCCAGGTCTTCTGGCCGTTGATGACATAATGATCGCCGACGCGTTCAGCCTTGGTCTTCAGCGAGGCGAGGTCAGACCCTGAGCCCGGCTCGGAATAGCCCTGGCACCAGAAATCCGTGCCGTTGAGGATGCGCGGCAAGTAGTGAGCCTTCTGTTCGTCGGTGGCGAACGCCATCAGCACGGGCGCCAGCATGGCCATGCCGAAAGGCGGGATCGGCAGGGTTTCGGCGCGGGCGCATTCTTCCTGGAAGATGTATTTCTGCGTCGCCGTCCAGCCCGTACCGCCATATTGTTTGGGCCAGGCCGGCGCGCCCCAGCCCTTCTCAAACAGGATCTTCTGCCAGCGGAGAAAATCCTCCTTGCTGTATTCGTCCCGCGAGGCGCGGCCCTTCATGTCGGCCGGGTAATTGGCCTCGAGCCAGGTTCGGACGTCTTGCCGGAACGCATTGTCTTCGGCCTTGTACTGAAGGTCCATGGCGGGTCTCCGGGTGAGGGCGCGAGTCGGATCGCGGACTTTACGTCCGCAGCAATGCGCCCGCTGCCCCTAGGACCGTCAAGCCCAATTCCGTTGCGGCGGGATGACGCTAGGGCGCCCTCCCCTCACCTGGCAAATGGCCCGGCTGATTGCACGGCTACTTCCCGTCGACCCGGCTACTTCCCGTCAACCGAGTACGCCAGGAGCACGTTGGTGCCGTTGCCGCCGGCGCCAGCGGCGCCGTCATGGCCAGAGGTGATGAACACCATGCCGCCGGCGATGGTCGGGCCGTTGCCGTCGATGCCGCCACCCGGCTGGGTCGGAACGCCGTTGACGGTCGCATAGGTGCGCGAGGTGGTGGAATCCTCCCAGAGCAGCTTGCCTTTGGCGGTATCGTAGGCGCGGAACCAGCCATCGACCGTCCCTTCAAACACGGCGCCGGGCATCACCGCCGGGGCCGCCGACATGGCGTTGAAGCATCCGCCGGGATAGCGGCCTGTCTTCAGGTCGCAAGCCGCCTTGGGGGGCGTCACATGCCAGAGCGCTTGACCCGTCTTGGGATCGATCGCCGTGAGACCGGGCTTGGCGTCCGGCTGCTGGTCGGCGAACGGCGCCTCCTTGCCGTTGGCGCGGGCATAGGCGTCGAACATGTTGGCGAGGTCCGAATTGCCGGCATAGAGCGCATGTCTGTCGGCGGCGATCCCCCACTCGATGCCGCCGAGCGCGCTGCCGGCGCCGGTCGCGTATTTCCACAGGACCTTGCCGGTGTCGGCGTCCATGCCATAGGCGATCGACGATTTCTGGCCCGAGAGGATCACCTGCTTGCCGTTCGCGAGGGTGAAGAGGATGGGCGAGGAGCCGAAGTCGAAATCCGGGCCCACCGGCGTCGGGCAGTTGGCGCCGAGCTTGGCGCCGTTGCAGCCCATGATGAAATTGTCGTTCTGGGTCACCTGGGTCGACCATTTGATCGCGCCGGTTTTCATGTCGACCGCGACGATGGCGTCGGCGCCCTTGGTCGGTGCGTCGGTGTAAGAATCGCCGGTCGCGACATAGACCACGCCGCGCTTGGGATCGGGCGTCGGCGTCGACCAGACGGCGGCGCCTGCCGGGCCCTGGAGCTGGACGCCGCCGGCGTTCTTGCGGATCGGCTGCATCGGCTCGCTGATCATCATCGTCTTCCACTGGGTTTTGCCGGTCGCGAGATCGAGCGCAACCAGGCTGCCGCGGAAGGAACAGCAGGGGTAATTCGGCGACTGGCTGGTCGCCTCTTCGCCGGAGGTAATCGGCACGAAGACCTGATCGCCTGAGACGACCGGCGAACCGGTGATGCCCGAGGCGCGATGGTCCTCAAGCTGGGCGCTCGCCCAGATCGCCTGGCCGGTCGCCGCGTCGAACGCCTTCACCACCTTCGAGCCCTGGCCGACGATCATCATCCAGCCCGAAGGCGAGAGCGCTGATTTGAACACGGCGGGGGTATTGCGGGCCGAGACGCCATCGATGTGGAAGCGCACGCAACCCGAAGCTGGATCGAGGGCGTACATCTTCGAGCGGCTGAGCAGCCACATCCAGTCGCCGATCACCACCGGCTGGGCGTTGCCGTGCCCGGTGATCGAGAACGACCATTTCACTTTTAGCTTCGGCACATCGGCAAGCTTGATGCCGGAGTTGGGCTGGTAGCGCGAATTGGCGATGTCATAGCCCGCCATCGGCCAGTCGCTGAGGCTTGCCTTGATCGGCGGGTTGGTGGCGCAGATGACGTCGGTTGTCGGTGTCGCAGCGGCCGGCTGGCGACCCCCTCCGCCTGCCGGCGGGGCTTGCGGCGCGAGGTAGAGCGCCAGTGACTGCAATTGCGATGGGGTGAGGCCCGCCGCCATCGGCGTCATTACTCCGGACGTCATCGAAGCGACGATCTGGGCCTGGCTGCGGGTTGCAAGATCGCCGCGCGTCGGCGCGCGATCGAGCGCCGGTTCGTGGCAATTCTTGCAACCAGCGCCAAACAGCGTCTCGCCTTCCGCTGCGGAGGGCGAGACCTGCGCAAAGGACGGCGCAAAGGACGGCGCCGCAAGGATGCTGCCCGCCAGGGTTAGCGCGACAACCGCAGCCGATCTCGACCTGATCATGAATTCCGTCCTGCCCCGTCAATTGCGCGCTAGCGGCGCTCGGGCGGGACCATATCGAGGATTTTGACCCCGGTACAATGACCGAAACACTCTTGTGATCCGCCCCGGCTGAAGCCTCAGGCCGGCCACTTTTCCTTAGCCGGTCAGGCTGTTATCTCCCAACCATGCTGCCAGCCATCAAGACGCCCTGCATCAAGGTCTGCGTGGTCGACGGTTCGTCGGGCTTTTGCCTGGGTTGCGGCCGGACGCTGAACGAGATCGCCAAATGGGCGCGCCTCAGCGAGGCGGAACGCGACCAGGTGATCGACCTCCTGCCGCCGCGGATCGCGACGCTGAAAGCTTCAGGGAAGCTCGGGTGAAGCGATGATCAAGTGGCGCACGCTCCTGATCATGCTGATTGTCGGGCTGGGGATTGCACTTGTCGCGGTCTTGGCCGCACCGCATTTCAGCCCGACGCCGGCCTATGGCCTGCGCGATTCTTCGCGCGTGGCTTATCTCCTTGTTTATGCCTTGGTGATATCCGGGACGCTGTGGGCCTCCCTGCGCAATCAGGGGTGGAGGGCCCTGCGCTATGCCGTGATCTGGCTGGTGATCGGCGGACTGATCGCTCTGCTCTATATGGCGCTTTATCATAAAGCTGGTTAGCGAGAGCCTCCCCCACGTGAGACCCGGCATCGTTCCCGCCCTCATCGTTTTTGCCGCCGCCGCAGCCGGATTGCTCGCTCTGCGTGACACGCTGACCAAATCAGCGCCCCCCCAGGCTGCGGCCTCGCCTGCCGCTCGTCCCGCCATCACCGCGCCGATCGATGCGCCCTCCGGCGGACGCACCGCCTCCCTGCGCAAGGAAGCCGACGGACATTACTGGACCACGGCCTATATCAACGGGACGCCGACCCGCTTTATGGTCGACACGGGCGCCAGCGTGGTGGCCCTGACCAAGCGCGATGCCCAGCGCATCGGCCTCAACCTTGATAGCCTCCCGAAGAATGCCGAGGTCTCAACCGCGCACGGCAAGGTCAAGGCTGCCTCGGCCGTGCTCGACAGCGTGACGATTGAGCGCGTCGAGGTGGCCCATGTGCCGGCGGTGGTGATCGAAGAGGGTCTCGACCAGTCGCTCCTCGGCATGAGTTTCCTCAACGCGCTGCACGACTGGAACGCGACATCGACGGCGATCGTCATCCGGCAATAGCTTCGCGCGCACCGACGTCCGGCCTCACCGCCGCCAGCGCCGCATCGTAGATGGCAATCGCCGCAACGCCCTTCGCCCGCGGAGCGCCTTCCGAAAGCGTACGCCGCCATTGCCGGGCGCCGGGTCGCCCTGCGAAGAGCCCCAGCATGTGGCGCACGATGGCGTGCAGCGGCACGCCTTCACTGAGCCGCTCGAGGATCCACGGCCGGAATGCGAGGGCTGCCTGATCCGGAGTGCGGGCGGGTCCTTCTTCGCCGAAGAAGCGATGGTCGACCTCGAGGAGCAGCGCCGGATCCTGGTAGGCGGCGCGGCCAAGCATGACGCCGTCGACGCGGCTGAGCTCGGCCTCGGCCCTATCGAGGTCGGCAAGACCGCCATTGAGAATGATCGTAAGGTCCGGCCGGCTGCGCTTCAGCTCGGCGACGATGTCATAATCGAGGGGCGGCTTCTCGCGGTTCTCTTTGGGGCTCAATCCGCTCAGCCACGCCTTGCGAGCGTGCACCACGAAGATGGTGGTGCCGGCTGCAGCCAGTTGCTCGACGAACGAGAAGAGCCGGTCGCGCGGATCATCATCGTCGACCCCGAGCCGGTGTTTGACCGTGACCGGTACGCGCACCGCAGATCGCATGGCGGACAGACACTCGGCGACGAGGCCAGGCTCGCGCATCAGGCAGGCGCCGAACGCGCCCGACTGCACCCGTTCCGATGGGCAGCCGACATTGAGATTGATCTCACGATAGCCGAATGCCTCGCCGATCCTCGCGGCTTCCGCCAGCTTCTCAGGTTCCGATCCGCCAAGCTGCAGAGCGACAGGATGTTCGGCCTGATCAAACCTCAGCAATCGATCGCGCGCGCCGCGCAGGACAGCGTCAGCGGTTACCATCTCGGTATAGAGCAGCGCCCGCTTGGTCAGGACGCGATGGAACGCCCGGCAATTGCGGTCGGTCCAGTCCATCATGGGCGCCACGCAGAACTTATGTTCTTGATTTTTCATGGAAAATAGTGGAACATCAGAGCACTAACCCGTGTGACCGTGTCACAATGTTCTCTCAAGGTTCCTCCCGTTTCCGGGTGTTTCCGTTCTGAGTGTGACACCAGCGTGACACGGTTCGAATAGTTTTGGGGAGCGTGTGCAGTTGGCAGCGATCGACAAGCGCAAAGGGACCTGGCGGGTACAGGTCCGGCGGGGCCGCAGGTCATGGAACAAGACATTCCGCATGAAGGCGGATGGCGAAGCTTGGGCGCGCGACATCGAACGCGCCATCGACCGAGATATCGATCCACTGGCGTCTCGCATCACCACAAAGGACTCGTTCGCTTCACTCATCAACCGGCACATGGATGACCTTGCGACCTACGGCAAGCCTCTGCGTCGCTCAAAGGAAGGTGTTCTCCGCCGGCTTGAGACCGAGCTTGGTTCCGAATCCATTGCAGATCTCACACGTGAGCGTCTCATCCAATACGGTCGGGAACGTGTGAAAGCCGGCGCAGGTCCTGCGACGCTTGCAATCGATATTTGGTTTATTGGGACCGTCCTGACGCACGCAGCCGCACTGCATGGCCTGCCGGTCAACACCGAAGCAGTACGGCTTGCGCGCGTGACACCCTGGCGGCTTTTTTGGCTTTTCCGCGCTCGACGACGCCAGCGACGCGCAATTGATGCCGGGGCTGCGGCTCGGCGCGGGCGTCGCTTGCGGCTCCGCCATCATGACACCGGACGGAAAAATCCGCGCTCGGACTTTTCTCCAGGGGTCCGCTCCAACGCCGGTTGATCTTGTCATGGTCCCGGGGAGCGACATTCTTCTCTCTTTTGATCCGTTAAGCGATGATACGCGACCGGCCCATCCCATTGCGGCCTTTACCTCCGGTATGACGGAGGTCGTGTCCAAGCTGAGCGCCTGCGTCATCGGCGTGTCTGGGACCGGGTCGGTTGTCGCCGAACAACTGGCGCGGCTCGGATTTGGCCAGATCATCCTGATCGATTTCGATCGTATCGAGCGCCGCAACCTCAATCGCATCCTGAACGCTGGGCTGGCCGAAGTCGGCGCATTGAAGGTCGACGTCTTCGCCAACGCTATCTGCGGATTCGTCCGGACTGCGATGTTCGGCCCGTCCCAGCAAGCATCAGTACGCGGGCGGCTGTGATCGAGGCCGCAGAAGCCGACCTGCTCTTTTCTTGCGTCGATAGCGCTGAAGGCCGCTTCATCGCGGATCGCCTGGCCGCCTCTCTTGCGATTCCGCTGTTCGATCTCGGCGTCTCCATTCAGCACAGACGAGGCCCGCGCCTACTTCCGCCACGCAGGCTATGGTGCAACGTGAGCGGAATCTGCTCTAGGCATTCCACCGGAGCACAAATACGCCGCTGAGGGCGGACCCACCTTCAAGGTCGGCTTTCAATTGTTGCGCGACGCAACATCACGTCCCGCACTGGAAGTGTTGAAGCTTCTCGATGCAGCGATCTTTCAATTGATCGTTGGCAATGCGGATGCGCACGGCAAGAATTGCAGCCTGCTCTATGGCCCGGAAGAAACCGTGTTGGCGCCGCTCTACGATTTGATGTGTACGATTGCCTATCCAGACGTAGCCCCGAAGCTCGCGATGAAGATTGCCGAACTCGCGACGATCGAGGATTTGAAGATGGCGCCCTGGACGCAATTTGCAGCCGATACAGGGCTCGGTGGCGCATTCGTCAGACGACGGACAGCAGAACTAGCGGCCGCGTTGCGTCAATCCAGCAAGCACGCAACGTGGCGGACTCCATTGCTGTGCAGGGATTTAACGCCGCCGAACTCAACCGCTTTGCGAACTTCGTGATGCAACGGGCTGAGGCTGTGGCGGCATCCGTTTGAGAGTGAGCATGCCTCCAAGCTCCGCGGCGCATCACCGCCAAAGCTGCGCTTAGCTCGTTTTTCGAGGCCCGCTCGGTGCGCGCCGACG
>JANMWT010000542.1:0-2017 GCA_031394145.1 Alphaproteobacteria bacterium
GATGCCGAGCGCCAGGCCGACGATGACGGCAAGAACGAGGCCGGCCAAGGTCCGCAGCAGCGACGCGGCGGCGTGGCGGGCAAGATCCCCATCGAGCACGAGATCCCACCAGCTCGCGGCGATTGCGGAGACCGGCGGAAGCAGGTCGGCAGAGACGGCGCCGAGCCGCGACGCGGCCTCCCACAGCGCGAGCAGGATCGCGATCGGCGCATATGCGAGCACGACCGTCATGGCTCGCATCATATGTGTGGCCTCGCCGGAGTGGATTGCCTCGCCTCGTCACGCACCAGTTGCCAGACCTCGTGGCAGATGTCGGCGAACTCGCGCGAGCGCGTCACCTCGTCGTCGCGCGGGCGCGGCAGCTTGACGTCGATCACCGCCTTGATGCGCCCTGGCCGGGCGGTCATCACGATGATGCGATCCGACAAGAGTGCGGCCTCGTGCACGTCGTGGGTGACGAACAGCACGGTCTTGCGCCGGCCGCTCCAGATCGAGAGCAGCTCCTCCTGCAGGCTCGAGCGCGTCTGCGCGTCGAGCGCGCCGAACGGCTCGTCCATCAGCAGGATATCGGGATTGGTCGCCAGCGTGCGGGCGATGGCGACACGCTGCTTCATGCCGCCGGAAAGTTGTGACGGATATGCGCGCTCGAAGCCGGTCAGCTTGACGAGGTCGATGTGCGCCTGCGCGACCTCACGGCGCTGCCCCGTCGTCAGCTTCTGCCGCTTCAGGCCATAGAGAACGTTCTGCTCCACCGTCATCCAGGGGAACAGCGCGAAGCTCTGGAACACGATGCCACGATCAGGCCCCGGCTCGCCGACCGGACGGCCGTCGACCAGGATCGAGCCTTCCTTGATGGCAATGAAGCCGCCGACGAGATAGAGCAGCGTACTTTTCCCGCACCCGGACGGACCGACGATCGCCACGAACTCGTCGCGCGCGATCTCGTGCGTGAAACCGGTGAGCGCCCTGACCTGCTGGCCGGTCGGTGGCTGATAGTCGAAGCCGACATCGCGGAACGCGATCTTGGGTGTGTCCTTTGGCGTGTTTGGGGGCGTGCTGTGGGGCGTGCCGCCCGCGCCGGCCTGAAGCGGCTGCTGCATCATGCGCCAGCCTTGCTCGAATTCGCCTTGCTCGGAATGATCGGCAGCAGCAGATGGGGCTGGCGGTCGGGCGCAAAGTGCAGCGTATTGCGGCCGGCGAAGATCGCGGGCGGCCGGTCTTTCGGATGCTCGTGCAGAAACGGGCCGACGCCAGTCAGCGTATATTTGACGCCTTCGATGCTGCCCACGGGGTTGTCGCCCTCGTAGTCCTTGCCGCGCAGCCAAAGTCCGATGCGGTAACCGGGCGGCACCACGATGCAGGTCGGCCAGATCTCGATATCGAGGTCGACCGGCTCGCCCGGCGTGAGCGGCCAAGTCTCGTCGTGTGTGTGCCAGGGCCGCCAAGGCAGGCTGCGCGCATGATCGAGCTTGCGATGGGAGGCGCGCAACCAGCCGATCGCCACCGGCGTGCGCGGATCGTTCGAGCCGTGGAACGTGACCTCCGCGCCGTGCGGATCGAACACGCGCAGCGTCAGGAACACGTCGGCATCGGTGGTCGATGACGAAACCGTGAGGCGCGCGGCGAGCGGACCGGTGATCTCGAGCGGCTCGGTCACCGGCGGGGTCATGAATTGCAGTCCCCGGCCCGTCGCGTCGTAATCGAGCGTCGTCGTGGCCGTCGGCGCGGCTGTCGACAATGTGACGCCGTCAGGGTCGAGATACCAGCGCGTCCATTGCGTACGCGCAAGCGGCCACTCGCTCTCGTGCCGCTCCACGAAGCGCTCGCCGGGGTGACGGACCAGCAACTGCACCTTGGGTTGGCGCCTCCAACCGGTATCCTCGCCCTTCAGAAAATGTCCCAGAAAGCGCTTTTGCAGTCCGACGCCGTAGTTCGTGTAGAAGTGCACCCAGTGCGCGTGGCCGTGCACCTCGAGCCATTTTTGTTTGGAGGCGGCGGCGAGATAGCCCTCGAAGTT
>JANMWT010000490.1:0-4577 GCA_031394145.1 Alphaproteobacteria bacterium
GGCGCCATCGCCGACCTGATCGCGCGCTACCGCAAGTCGAAGGGAAAGTCGCCCGAGAGGGCCAAGATGCTCGAATGGCACGAGGCGCAGGCGCGTGCGATGGCGGGGCAGACCGACCGCGCGATCAAAATTCTCCAGCACCGGCCGGACGAGGAAACGCCCGAGGCGCAGACATACTACGACGAACCAGCCGCGCTCTACCGCAACGCCACCATCGCCTTTCTTGAGAATGATCGACCGGCTCTTGTGGCGGCGCGCGCAAGGCTTGCGTCGGCTGCCTGAGCCGCCTGACTTCACCACCCTGAAGTTGGGCTTCCGCAAAAAATTTCCGACGTCAGCCCCGCCGGTTTGGCCGATGAACCTCAATGCGGTCGGCGGTTTGCTCGCGTGCTTTGGCAAGCCCTATCGGCAAGCTTATGCGAGCGAATGCCGGCCGTCCTCCAGGCAAGCTGAAGCGGTCGGTGTGAGCCACAGCGATCCGTGACCGGCCGCCGCCAATGGGCGCTAGTGGAGCTGCTGCTCGATCGCTGCCGGATGATCGCTCAGCAGCGGCGCCTCGCCACGAAGAGCTTGCAAAGACAGGAGAACGACCGCGGCTCCAAGGGCCGCGAGGGAGAGACGTTTGGACATGGGGAGGCTTCGTTTCTTGCGTTTCTGTGTGGACCGCCAAGCTTTTTCGCCCGGTCGTCTATGGCGTTGAAATAGGCGTCCTTTGGCCGGGGGGGTAAGGCCTTGCAAGCTCGCTTTGCGCACGAAAACTTCGTATTTCGGGGATCAGGGCGTCGAAGCCACAACCACCCAGACCCCGCCGTCAAGCGAGACCCCGCCATCTGCGCCCGCCACCGGCGCGAAAGCGGCCTCGATACCGGCCAGCGCGGCGGACGCTCCCTCCTCGCTCTGTTCGCGGACCAGGCGCGATACCGGTCCGACGAAGCGTACGGCGTTCTCGGCGGCCAGGCGCGGGGTGGCGCCCAGGACGACCGGCGCGTCGAACGGCGTGATGCTCACCGCCCGAAAGCCGGCGTCGTTGAGAATGCCGCGCAGCCGGTCAGCGTCGGCAAAGGCGAAGGGGCCTGGCGCATGCGGGTCCGTCGGCGGTGAGTTGAGCTTCAGCGCATTGCGGGCTGCGCCCAGCGGAACCATCGCCCATGGATTGTCGCGCGGGTGACGCCAGCAACAGAACGCCATGCGTCCACGCCGTTTCAGGGCCCCGCGCAGATGCGCAAAGGCCAGCACCGGTGCATGAAAGAACATCACGCCGAAACGAGAGAACAAAATGTCCTGCTCCTTCGGCAGAACAGCAAGCGCCGCGTCGCCTTCGCTGAACGAGACATTGCCCAGCCGCTCAGCCTTCTTCCGCCGTTCGGCCACTTCCAGCATGGGGCGCGAGATGTCGAGACCGTGCACGGATCCCTTGGCGCCAACCGCCCGTGCGATCGCGAAGGAGGTGTCGCCGCAACCGCAGCCGATATCGATCGCCTGATCTCCAGGCTTGAGCTTCGCAGCCCGAAGCGCCGCCTCGCCGAAGGGGCCGATCATCTGGTCGAGGTCGTGCTGCAACTCGGCCCAGCGCTCGCCAAGGGCGCCATTCCATTCCGCGATCTGGTCGGAGTTGTCGGCCATGCGAAGCCTCCGTAGGCACGGAGTCTAGCGCCGCATCGTGACGGTTGCCATGGGGGTAGTGCTAATCGGCCGCCGCTGCCGCCGAACTGCGTATGATCGCAGCAAGCGGGCCTTTCAGCTCGTCGAGCGCCTGTCGCGTCGCGGTGTAGCCAGCCTCGACCGCGCGTTCATAGTCCTTCCAGTCACGCAGCTCGACGCCCTCGATTTCCGGAACAATCAGCAGATCGGTGAGCTCGCGATGGGCGTTTGGGTTCATGCTGACCGTGGCGGCGCGCATTAACAGGTTGGCGATCGGCGGGGCCGCCGAGAAGCCATTCTTGGAAGTCCAGCCGAAGAAGCCGGGCGGATGTCGGAACTCGTCGGGCTTGAGGCCTTCTGGCGCCTGGGCGACATCAACGCCGATGATTCGACCGCGCTGGGCGTCGCGCATGACGTCGACCGGGAAGTTGTTGAGCACGGCGCCGTCGACCAGGACCTGGTTGTCGAAGACCACTGGCGGCAGAATGCCTGGCAGCGCGATCGTCGCACGCAGAACCTGGCGCAGCATGCCCGAGGTGTGGACGCGGTAGGTGCCCTGGGTGAGGTTGGTCGAAACCGCGAAGAACGGCAACGCCAGGTCTTCGATCATGACGTCGCCGAAATGCTCCTTGAGGCGCTGATCGACCTTGTGGCCTTTTACCAGCGACACCACCGGCAGCATGTAGTCGGACAACGGGTTGGTCTCGACAAACGCCTTGCGAATCCGTCGTTCGATCTCGGCGTCGTCCCAGCCAAGCGCCACGCCGGCGCCAATGATCGCGCCCATCGAGGCGCCGCCGATGAAGTCGATCGGACAGTTGGCTTCGCGCAGCGCCCGAATGGCGCCGATGTGGGCATAGGCGCGCGCGCCGCCGCCCGATAACACCAGTCCGACGGACTTGCCGGCAATGATCCGGGCCAACCGCCGACAGTCGGTGAGGTCCATGCCGTCCCAGCGGAAGACGCGCGCGGCGTCGGCGGCCGCTTTCCATTCGCTGGGGCCTGCAACCGGATTGTCGGAGCCATGGCGCAGCAGCACCACGTCGACCAATCGGAATTGACGCACCGGGGAGGAGTCCTGGGGCAGCAACGGCGTTGACGGCCGTGCATCGGAACGGGCGAACAGCCAGAGGCGGTCTGAATGGCGCTGGGTCAGTCTGAACCACGGCGTGTCACCGATGCTGGCGACCAGCAGCACGATGTCGTTGCGCGTTTCGAGCTCGTCGAAATAGCTGACCGGCATTCCGGCGGCTTCCTCGCCGACAACGGCGACGCGCAGACCCATGCTCTGCAGCGCCAGCGACAGCGCCTTGGCGCGCAATTTGAGGTCAATTGTCGGGGATGTGGCGACGAGCCCGAACACGCGGGGCTCGGCCGAGCGCGTCACCTTTTTCCGGCTCTGGCGCATCCGCACCATGATGACGCGCGTCAATCGTTCCAGGATTTCAGGGTCAGAGCGCACCAGCTGCATGAAGCCGGCGCGCGACATCGAGAGAAGTTCGGTGTCGCGCAGGGCGTAGACAGTGTGCTCGTGCGGTTCGCCGGCGATCATCGACATCTCGCCGACCGGTTCGCCCGCACGGATGTGACCCAGCAACTCCAGCTGGCCGTCCGCGCCTTTGCGGAAGGCGCCTAAAGATCCTGAAAGCACAAAATAGATGGAATCGGACGGCTCGCCGACGTCGAACAACTTCCAGCCGCCAGGCAGGCTGAAATAGCGCGTGTCCTTCTCGGCGAGTTTCAGCGCCTTGGCGGGCGCGTCCTTGAGGAAAGGCACCCCTTTGAGCGTTGGTAGCGGCGGGGCGGCTTCCACCGTCTTGCTCTGTGTTCTCAAGCCCATGGGGAGGCCCCGGCCAAATCCTATCCCGCTCCAGCTATCACTCTATCGCAAATCCCTGAAGGAATTGTGTGGGCGGCACACAACTCCCGCCAGAAGGCGACGCCAATCATCTTGCCAGTCCACCGCACCGGGCCACTAATGCCCAGAATCGAGCAGGAGTTCCGCGTCGCGCATGGCCAAACTACAGAGTCAGGTAACTGCAGGATCACCGCGCTTTCAAGGCAACGCTGCTGCAATGGGCGGGCTGGTTGCCGCCCTGCAGCAGAAAACCGCTCAGGCGGCGCGCGGGGGGCCGGAGGCTTCGCGGGTGCGGCATACGGCTCGCGGCAAGCTGCTCCCCAGAGAACGGATCGAGCATCTGGTCGATCCTGGCTCGCCCTTTCTTGAGCTTTCGCCGCTGGCGGCCAACGGCATGTATGACGAGGAGGCGCCGGGCGCCGGGGTCATCACCGGCATCGGCCGAGTGTCGGGTCGCGAATGCGTCATCGTCTGCAACGACGCCACGGTGAAGGGCGGTGCGTATTTTCCGATCACCGTGAAGAAACACCTCAGGGCGCAGGAGATCGCACTCGAGAACCATCTGCCGTGCATCTACCTCGTCGATTCAGGTGGGGCGAACCTGCCGCATCAGTCTGAGGTTTTTCCCGACCGCGAACACTTCGGCCGCATCTTCTTCAACCAGGCCAATATGAGCGCGCGCGGCATCGCGCAGGTTGCCTCCGTGATGGGCTCGTGCACGGCTGGCGGCGCCTATGTGCCTGCGATGTCGGACGAGACCGTGATCGTGCGCAAGCAGGGCACCATCTTCCTCGGTGGTCCGCCGCTGGTGAAGGCGGCGACCGGCGAGATCATCTCGGCGGAGGATCTTGGCGGAGCGGATGTCCATGCTCGCCGGTCAGGGGTCGCGGATCACTATGCTGCAAATGACGCCCACGCGCTGCAGATCGTCCGCGATATCGTCAAAAACCTGAACACGGTGAAGAAAATAGGGCTGGATGTGAAGGCACAGGGCGAACCTGCGTTCGACCCGAAAGAGCTCGATGGCGTGGTGCCCCTGGATGCACGCGAGCCCTATGACGTTCGCGAAGTCATCGCC
>JANMWT010000509.1:0-1662 GCA_031394145.1 Alphaproteobacteria bacterium
CTCCATCATGTCCTTGGCGATCTGGTCCGTACACTTCGACCAGGCGTCGACCACCTTGTTGTATTTCTCAAGCTGGGTGATCAGGCCGTCCTGGTACTGCTGCTCGAAGTCGCGGACCTCGACATTGGTCTTCTCGACGATGGCGGCCTTGGTCTCCGGCACCACCATGTCGTCCTTGCCGAACGATATGCCGGCCTTGAACGCATGATGGAAGCCGAGCGCCATGATGCGGTCGCAGAAGATCACCGTCTCCTTCTGACCGCAGCTGCGGTAGACGTTGTCGATCAGGCCCGAGATCGCCTTCTTGGTCAGCAGCTGGTTGACGAGGTCGAATTTGACGCCGGCCACTTTCGGCAGCACCTCGCCCAGGATCATCCGGCCCGGCGTCGTCTCGTAGACCGCGATCAGCTCTTTACCCTCGGCATCGAGCGACTTGTGCCGACCCTTGACCTTGGCGTGCAGCGTCAGCGAGCCTGCCTCCATCGCATGCCGCGCCTCGCCGACCGACCCCAGCACCATGCCTTCGCCAGGCTCGCCGTCACGAACGATCGACACATAGTAGAGGCCGAGCACGATGTCCTGCGACGGCACGATGATCGGATGACCACTGGCCGGATGCAGAATGTTGTTGGTCGACATCATCAGCACGCGGGCTTCGAGCTGGGCTTCCAGGCTGAGCGGCACGTGCACCGCCATCTGGTCGCCGTCGAAGTCGGCATTGAAGGCCGCGCAGACGAGGGGGTGGAGCTGGATAGCCTTGCCCTCGATCAGCATCGGTTCGAACGCCTGGATGCCCAATCGATGCAGCGTCGGCGCGCGATTCAGCAGCACCGGATGCTCGCGAATGACCTCGTCGAGCACGTCCCAGACCTCGGGCTTCTCCTTCTCGACCAGCTTCTTGGCCTGCTTGACGGTGGCGGCCTGCCCGAGCGTCTGCAACCGCGCATAGATGAACGGCTTGAACAGCTCGAGCGCCATCTTCTTGGGCAGCCCGCACTGATGCAGCTTGAGCTCGGGACCGACCACGATCACCGAGCGGCCCGAGTAATCGACGCGCTTGCCGAGCAGGTTCTGCCGGAACCGGCCCTGCTTGCCCTTCAGCATGTCGGCGAGCGACTTCAGCGGCCGCTTGTTGGCGCCGGTGATGACGCGACCACGCCGGCCGTTGTCGAACAGCGCATCGACCGATTCCTGCAGCATCCGCTTTTCGTTGCGGATGATGATATCGGGCGCGCGCAGCTCCATCAGCCGCTTCAAGCGGTTGTTGCGGTTGATCACGCGACGGTAGAGATCGTTGAGATCGGACGTCGCGAACCGGCCGCCGTCGAGCGGCACCAGCGGGCGCAGTTCGGGCGGGATCACCGGCACCACCGTCAGGATCATCCACTCCGGACGATTACCCGACTCCAGGAACGCCTCGATCACCTTGAGCCGCTTGCCGAGCTTCTTCGGCTTCAGCTCGGTCGTCGCTTCCGCGATGTCCTGGCGGATCGTCTCCTTGAGCTTCGGCAGATCCATCGCACACAACAGCTCGCGGATCGCCTCCGCGCCGATGCCAGCGGTGAAGCTGTCGGGACCGAACTCGTCGATCGCGGCGTTGTAGGCGTCCTCGGAGAGCAGCTGCTTTTCCTTGAACGTGGTCACGCCCGGCTCGATCACCAC
>JANMWT010000539.1:0-1957 GCA_031394145.1 Alphaproteobacteria bacterium
GTTGTCGGTCAGCGCCTCCGCGATGATGGCGACGCCGCCGGGCGCATAGCCCTCGTAACGCACCGTCTCGAAGTTCGCCGTGTCCGCGCCCAGCGCCTTCTTGATCGCGCGCTCGATGTTGTCCTTGGGCATGTTCTCCGCGCGCGCCGCCTGGATCGCAAGCCTGAGCCGCGCATTCATCGTCGGATCGGGCAGCCCGGTCTTGGCCGACACCGTGATCTCGCGCGCGAGCTTGGCGAACAGCTTGGCCTTGGCCGCGTCCTGGCGGCCCTTGCGGTGCATGATGTTCTTGAACTGGGAATGGCCGGCCATGACTGTCTCTCGAGAGGCGAGTTCGTGGATCGAGCATGAGTGCGGCATGTGCGGGCCCGCCGTCAAGCGCCGGCGCAAGCGGAATTCCCGGTCGCTCGACCGGACCGGGGCCGCTTTACACAGCGATGCCCGTGCCGTACCAGAACCCAGCGCGAACGGGAGAGCAGCCGGACATGAACAAAGAGCAGAGCGAGCGTTATACCATCCGCGAGCTGGTCGAGAACTGGGCGGTCTGGCGCGACGCCGGCGACTGGGATCGGTTTCGCGACGTCTGGCATCCCGAGGGCGAGATGTGGGCGACCTGGTTCCAGGGCTCGTATTCGGAGTTCATCGAGGTCAGCGTCGACGGCTTCGCCAAGGGCGTTCGCATCCTGCATTTCCTCGGCGGCAGCTCGATCGATCTCGCGCTCGAGAACAAGCCGCACCCGCGCGCCATCGCCCAGACCAAGATGACGATCAGCCAGCGTGCGATGGTGCATGACGTCGAGGTCGACGTCGTCTGCACGGGTCGTTTCTACGACTTCATCGAGAAACGTCCAGTCGCCGGCGGCGACGCCGAATGGCGTATCGTTCTGCGCCGGCTGATCTATGAAAAAGATCGCATGGACCCTGTCGATCCTTCGAAGATGTTGAAGCTCGATCCGGCCCTGCTCGGCCAGTTCCCGATCGGCTACAAGCATCTGGCCTACCTGCAGTGCTCCATCGGCTATAAGATCAAGAGCGACATGGCGGGCCTCGTCGGCCCCGACGTCGACGCGCTCTATGCCAAGGGCAAAGGCTGGCTCGCCGGTAATCCTGCGATCTAAATGGGCCCGCGATCTGAGTTGGCCCACACAATCTGAGTCGACGACATTCGTCTCCACGGCTGCACTGGAGGGGAGAGCGCCAGAAGACGACCAGAGAACAACCAGAGGACCCCATGCCACTCGACCTCGATGCCTATCTTGAGCGGATCGGCTACACCGGCCCGCGCGAGCCGTCTCTGGCGACGCTCGAGACCCTGCACGAGTTGCATCCGCGTGCGATCGCGTTCGACAATCTCGATTCCTGGCTCGGCCGGCCCGTCAAGATCGACATCATGTCGGTCCAAGCCAAGCTGGTTGCGGCACGGCGGGGCGGCTATTGCTATGAGCACAACACGCTGTTCTGGGCGGCATTGAGCGCGCTCGGATTTGCGGTCTCGGGGCTCGCCGCGCGCGTGCTCTACAGCGAGCCGCCGGGCGGTGGTCGTCACCCGCGCAATCACATGCTGATGTCGATCGACCTGGCCGAAGGCGCCTACATCGCCGACGTCGGCTTCGGCGGCTTGACCTTGACCGCCCCGGTCCGTCTGCTCGCCGACACGCTGCAGACGACGCCGCATGAGCCGGTGCGTCTGGTCCGGCTCGGCCGCGACTACGTGCTGGAGGTCGAGGCCGGCGGGGTCTGGCGACAGCTCTACCAGTTCGGCATGGAGGAGCACATCGCCCCCGACTACGAGATGGCCAACTGGTACATGTCGACCCATCCGAGATCGCCGTTTGTCCATCGTCTGGTGGCGGCGCGTCCGCTGCCGGGACGACGACTGGCGCTCGCCGACCGTCAGCTCACGGCTCATCATCTGGGTGATCGCAGCGACAAGCGTGATCTTGTCGATGTCACCGAC
>JANMWT010000549.1:0-26508 GCA_031394145.1 Alphaproteobacteria bacterium
GCCAGGCGCGCGCGCCAAGCCTTCGGCTTGGGGCGGAAGAGGGGTGTTTGATGCTTCAGATCTATCGCGTCGCGCCAACCGATACGCCTGCCTTCGAAGCGCTCTACGCGATCTACGCCACGGCGATCGAGCCCTCCGAGCAGAAGTCCGGCGCGGAGCTTGCCGCCGCCTTCTTGCATCCGCGCTACCGTTTTATCGTCGCAGCCGAAGCTGGCGCGATTGTCGGTTTTTCGATCGTCTACCTGCCGCAAGACGCCGACATCTGGGTGCTGGAATACCTCGCTGTCGCTTCTGCGCATGAAGGCAGGGGCGTTGGCGGCCAGTTGTTTGCGCATAGCGCTGCGATAGCCGGTCCCGGACGCGTCGGCCTGATCGAGGCTGACGCCGAGATTGGCGAAATCAACGGCTCGGCGAAGCGCCGCCGTCGGCTCGCCTTTTATGCGCGCGTCGGGTGCCGTCGGCTGGGTGACATCAGCTATCTGTTGCCGCTGAAGGCCAATGGGACGCCGCCGCCGATGGACCTTCTCGTCCATGCCCCGGAGGCCATAACCTGCGTCTCGGTCGAGACGGCAAGGGACTGGCTGACCCGGCTCTATGTTGAGGTCTATGGACAGCCTGCCGATGATCGGCGCATCGATCTGATGCTGGCGCGGCAATCGCGAGAGGTTGCGCTCAAGTCCATCGGATCCGCGCCCGGGCCGACGGTCTAATCGCGCTCCAACCAGGCCATGACAACGTGATGGGCGATGGCGATCGGCATCGGCCCGAACGCCTCAGGGTGTCGACCCGCCATCATTGCAGCCACCTCGTCGCGCGAAAACCAGCGCGCCGCCTCGAGTTCGGAGGTGTCGACGATCACCTCCTCACTTTCCGCTTCGAGGATCATCCCGATCATCAAGGACGAGGGGAAGGGCCAGGGTTGG
This sequence comes from Alphaproteobacteria bacterium, assembly GCA_031394145.1. Lineage (GTDB taxonomy): Bacteria > Pseudomonadota > Alphaproteobacteria > Caulobacterales > Hyphomonadaceae > UBA7672. The sequence goes on from JANMWT010000549.1 coordinate 924, forward strand.
CAGAAGAGATAGTCCCCGACCCCGGAGCATTTGACGCCGGATTCCTCCAGGACCTCCCGCGCGGCCGCCTGCTCGAAGGTCTCGCCCGGTTCGACGAAGCCGGCGAGGCACGACCAGAAGCCGGGGCGCCAGGCCGCCTGGCGTCCCATCAGCGCCCGATCGCCCTTGACCACCAGCATGATGACGACCGGATCCGTCCGTGGGAAATGCTCGGCGCCGCAGTCCGGGCAACGACGTTTCCAGCCGGCTTCTTCGACCGTCGTCCCGGTTCCGCACGCGCTGCAGAAGGCATGCCGGTGATGCCATTCGAACAGGGCGCGCGCCGTCGCCGCAGCGCCGCCGTCAAATGCCTTCATCCCGGTTGCGGCGATACGAAAATCCTCGAACTGCCCGAGGCCAGCGATCGGCGATGCGCCAAGACTGAACGAGGCCGGCAGGTCCAGCGCGAAGACCGGGGCGCCTTCCTCCGTCACGCCAAGAAACAGCCGGAGCGCATTGGGGGCCAGCACCCCGGCCAGCGCGCCAAGCCATAGCAATGGCCGTCCCGGCGGCCTCACCTGACCCACTGCCTGGAGCGAATGGGGCGGCCCCGAGCCTTCGACCAGCGGCAGACCCTCCTTCATCAGAAGGATGCGGACAATGTCGGCGGCGAAGGCCTCCTCCAGCCAGGCAGCGTCGCGCCGGTGATGGGCGGCGCGGTCCAACCCTTCGCCGGTAAGCGGGATGACGCGGCGGACCGCTTTTGAGGACACCGATTTTGGAGACAAGGAATTCTCAGATCTTCTTGATGTTCGAGCGGAAGCTGCGCAGGGCGCGCTGGCCGCTGAGGATTGCATAGATCACGAAAGCGATCACCGTGAAGACCCCCCAGACGGCGCCAAAAAAGAGCGCGATCTCCGAGGGTGTGTCAGCGGGATAGAAGCCCTGGGCCCAGAAGGCGAGGAAGGCGCCGAAGAAAAGCGCGTAAAGAATGCCGGTGGAGATCAAGTATTTGAACAACGCTGCGCCCATCGACCGGCGCCTCAGATAGTAGCGGACGGGAAACACCAGCGCGCCGTAGAACGCGACCAGCGTGATGCAGAGGAAGGCTATCGAAACCGGCTCGGCCATCGTCTTCGAGGGGTCAGCAAAGGCGCCATCCTGTTTGAGATACCATGCAAGACCTCCGATCAGCGGCGCGAGGAAAAGCAGGTCGATCGGTTTGAACGGCAGGATGTCGCGCGTCGGCTTTGGTCTGCGCTGCTCGCTGATCTTGCCGACATAAGCATCGGATAGCCGCGGCGGAGCAGCGAAGAGGTCGTCATTGGCCGCCTTGGCAGCCGCGGGCGAACCGGAAGCCTCCGTCCTTGGAGCAAAGACATCGTTTGCCGCGATGACCTTCGGCGCTGCGATCGGCTCAGCCCCGGACCCTGGAGGCTTGGCGACCAGGGCGACCAGGTGCTCGACAAGCTCCTCGATCTTCGAGGCTGGATCTGGCCAGGCCTGGATCCAGTTGCGGTCTGCAAGTTCGTAGAGATAGGCGCCTTTGGGTTGGGTGTCCTCGATCAAGATCGGCACAACCGCCTTTGCCAGGCTGTCGGCGACCGCTAGCTCCTTCTTCAGCTGGCGTGAGGAATTGCACTGCTCCGAGAAGAAGATCACCAGCATGCCGGAATTGTTGAGCGCCTCGACGATGGTCTCGCGCCAGTCGGCGCCGCCCTCGATCTCGGCGTCATACCAGGCCGAGACCCCGCGTTGTTCAAGGCGGCTCACCACGCGAGCTACGAGTTCGCGATCCGAGCGGCGGTAACTGACAAAGATGTCATAAGTCATGAGAGAGACGCCCCCAAGGCTCGGGCCGGTGGTCGCACAAGCTAGCAGATCAACCCCTGATTACGAGCCTTGCCATGCCTTGCGCGGGTTGTGCTATATGTGAAGCGCAGGCTGGCGGCGGACGAGCCGCTCGCCAACCCGGTCAGGACCGGAAGGTAGCAGCCGTAACGAGTTTCGTTCGGGTCGTCGCCAGTCTGCACCCTCCTCCTTGATTGCGATCTCAGCGATTGCGACCTCAGCGATTGCGGTATCACCGATTGCGACCTCCTCGATTGCCGCCGCATCGGTCGCCGACAGTCGGGATTTGGCGCTGCCGCCCTGTGGACAGATCGGGTTGGCGTCCCGCCGTCCGGTAGGCCATATAGAGGCGATGGCTGCGAAGAAACCTCCAAGGTCGCCCGACGACGGGGGCGCGGACGAAGATGACGGCGCCCCCGCGCTGTTCGGCGAAAGCGCGGGCGGGGGGCCGCCAGCCTACCAGGTTCTGGCGCGCAAATACCGCCCGCACGCCTTCGAGGACCTGGTCGGCCAAGAGGCGATGGTCCGCACCCTGACCAACGCCTTTCGCACCGGGCGCATTGCCCATGCCTTCATGCTCACAGGGGTGCGCGGCGTCGGCAAGACCACCACCGCAAGGCTGCTCGCCCGCGCCCTCAACTATGAGAGCGAGACGATCCGCCATCCTTCGATCGAAGCGCTGAAGGTCGAAGGCAAGCATTGCCGAGCCATCATCGAGGGCCGCCACATCGACGTGCTCGAGCTCGACGCGGCTTCGCACACCAAGGTCGAGGAGATGCGGGATCTGCTTGATGGCTCGCGCTATGCGCCGGTCTCTGCACGCTACAAGGTCTACATCATCGATGAAGTGCACATGCTCTCGACGGCCTCGTTCAACGCGTTGCTGAAGACGCTCGAGGAGCCGCCGCCGCATGTGAAGTTCATCTTCGCCACGACCGAAATACGAAAAGTGCCGGTGACGGTGCTGTCGCGCTGCCAACGCTTCAATCTGCAACGCTTCACGCCGGAAGCCCTGAGCGAACATCTCGCCAATATCTGTCGCCAAGAAAAAGCCAAGGTCGCGCCCGAGGCGCTGGCCCTGATCGCGCGCGCCGCCGAAGGCTCGGCGCGGGATGCGCTGTCGATCCTCGACCAGGCAATCGTGCAGGGCTCAGGCGGAGAGGTGAGTGCTGAAGCGGTGCGCGACATGCTCGGGCTTGCGGATCGCTCGCGCGTGCTCGATCTAATCGACAAGGCCATCGCCGGAGATCACCGCGCTGCACTGGAAGAAGCAACCTCGCTTCTCGAGCAGGGCGCCGACGCGCCGGTGCTGATCAAGGACATGCTCGACGCCATCACTGAGGTCTCCCGCGCCAAAGCGCTCGGTGAAGCCTACGTTTACGCTGGCCCAGCCGAGTGGGCGCGACGCACTCAGGCGATGGCGCAGCGCCTGTCTCCTGCGCAGGCCTCGCGCATGTGGAAGCTGCTGTTGCAGGGCTTCGAGGATTGCGCCCGCGCGCCCGATCCGCCGGCGGCCGCCGAGATGGTCGTGCTCAGGCTGGCTGCGGCGGCGGCGCTGCCGCCGCCGGAAGATGCGGGAAAGCTTAGGGGCGCCGTGCATGATGGAGCCGGCGCCCGGCCAGACAGCCATCGAACCGCCTCCCACCCGTCGCCTGCCGAGCAACGAGCCAAGCGCTCCCAACCGGCGCCGCCGGTCGCCATCGCGGTTGGCCACGACATTCAGCATGACGAACCAGCGGGCAAGCGACTTTCCTCCTTGCGTGAGATCGTCGCCGAACTCGACGCCCAGCGCCGCATCGATCTGCGTTACGAGATTGAACAATACGTTCGGCCAGCAGAGATCGGGTATGGCCATTTCCGTTACACCGCCGCGCCTGGGGCGCCGGTCGATCTCTCCCAGAAGATCCGCACCTGGTTGGAGCAGACCAGCGGCGTCGAGTGGGAGGTTGCGCAGTCGACCGACGGCGCTCCTGAAAGCACCGCTGAATCACGCGCACGAAAAGAGAAGGAGCGTTTTGCCTCGGCTGCGGCGCATCCGAGGGTTGCCGAGGCGTTGCGGGCGTTTCCGGGCGCCAAGGTGTTGCGCATCGATGAACCGGGCGCTCTCGACGATCTCGACGAGGCGGCTTCGGCGTCCAATGTCATCCACGTCGACTTTGCGCCGCGCGATACGGTCGAACGCTCGATCGAGGACGTTCACCCGGAACCCGAGGAGGACGACGATTGAAAGACCTGTCCGACATCATGCGCCAAGCGCAGGAAATGCAGACCAAACTCGCCGAGGCACAGCGCAAGATGGACGAGTTGACCGCCGAGGGCTCCTCCGGCGGCGGCATGGTCAGCGTGCGCCTCAAGGGCAAGGGCGAGCTTGATGCGCTAAAGATCGACCCCAGCCTTCTGTCGCCTGGCGAGGTCGAGATGCTGGAAGACCTGCTCAAGGCCGCCCACGCCGATGCCCGCCGCAAGCTCGATGAAGCGATGGCTGAAGCGATGCGTCAGGCCACCGGCGGACTTGGCGGGATGTTGCCGGGCTTCAAGCTGCCGTTCTGATCGCAGCGAAGCCACTTAGCTTTCCAGGGGCATCCAGATCTCGACGCCGCCTTCGCCAGTGCGCGGGTTGAAGGCCGGTTTGTGGCGTTCGATGACCGGCGCAAACACCGCCTTCCTCCCGGTTTGCAGGAGCGCCTCGTCCCAAATCGCGCGGTAGGTTTCCGGGATCTTGGCAATGTGAAGGACGTGGTCGAACACAGCATAGCTGCGTGGCGTAATCTCCAGTTGTTCCAGCTCTGCAGGCATCTCCCCGAACTTCGTGACTTCGAGGCCCGCGATATACTCAAACCCGCAATCCTCATCGGTGTCACGCGTCACGCCGATCGGCATGCCCGGCTTTTGGAAGGGGATGGCCTGCATGAACGGCGTGAAGCGCTGCCACAGCGCCGGGATGCCGTTGGTCGACGGCCCTTGCGGGAAGCGTCCCAATAGTCCTGCGAGAAGAATTGTTGGCGCATCGACAATCCGTGGCGGCGGGATGCGGCGCGTCTCGAACGGGTCTGCGCCGTATGCCGGGGTCAAGAGCCGGCCTTGCACGGTCCCGCGCTCGCGGACGGTCTCGGGTGTCGTGCCGAACTGGTCGCGGAAAGCTCGGGTGAAGGCCTCGTGCGAACTGTAGCCGCTATCGAGTGCGACCTCCAGGATATCGGGTGCGCCCCTGGCCAGCGCCTCAGCGGCGTGACTGAGACGGCGTCCGCGAAGATACGCCACCACCGGTGTTCCGGTCGCCGCAACGAAGGCGTGGGCGAGGTGGGAGCGTGAGACGCCGCAAGCTTCCGCCAGGCCGGCAAGCGTCAACGGACGATCGATGTTCCGTTCAATGATCCAGGCCGCCTTTTGCGTGATCGACATCGATGGCGCTCCTCTCTTAGCCGAGCGCCACGACTAGCCCAAACCGATCTGCAGCACTTGATCGAAAGTGCGCTCGCCCCGGCAAGCATGACAAGCATGACAAGGAGGACAGGAAGCGTGGTTCTCAACTCATCATTGGGGTTAACGCTGCCGCAAGGTCGGAACCGCTGTTCCGGGCACACGTTGAGACCCCAGCGTCGCTTCGCCAACATGCGTTAAGGCGCCGACTTGGTTTTTCCTAAGGGGAAGCGGGGAAACAAAGGAGACGATTATGTCGAAGATCATTGGAATGGTGATAGGCGCGGGTCTGCTCGCAGCCAGCGCCGGGCTTCTGCCTGCTGAAGCGGCAGGCGTGAAGATCGGTGTGCTGAATTGCAATGTTGAAAAAGGCTGGGGCTATGTCCTCGGCTCATCCAAGGAAGTGAATTGCAACTATACGTCGAGCAATGGCATGACCGAACACTATACCGGCTCGATCTCGAAGATTGGCGTCGACGTCGGCTACACCAAGGGCGGCGTCCTCATCTGGGATGTTATCGCGCCCTCGGCTGACGTGAAGCACGGCGCCCTGCAGGGCGAATATGGCGGCGTCAGCGCCAGCGCGACCGTGGTTGTCGGCGTTGGCGCCAACGTGCTCCTCGGCGGTTTCGACAAGTCGGTCGCACTCCAGCCGGTGAGCATCGAAGGCAATACTGGCCTCAACGTCGCCGCTGGCATCAGCGGGCTGAAACTCAAGTCCGTACCGTAGGGATTTGAACGACGCCTCGCGTTTGCATCGCCCCCGCGGGAAACCGCGGGGGCGTTCGTTTGAGGCAGGTTATCCGGCTAGTCCTTGTTGGGATCACGCCAGACATCGAGCCGGAAGAAATCCAGGAAATGGGGCGGAGCGCCAGGATCGCGTTTCTTCTTTTCAGGCGGCCGCAGTCGGCGATAGATGCGCAGGCCGAGAACGCACATCACCCCAAATGCAGCCATGCCGAAGACAAAGGGTCGGGTTGCGGGTCCAAAGATGAAGGCCAGGACAGCGTCAAACCCACCCGGCGTCAGAACGACCGCAAAGCCGATGATCGGAATCGCGAATGCGATGACGAAGCCGGCGATCTCGATGGGCTTGAATTCCATGGTGACCTTTTTACGGCGACCTTTTTAACGGTGTCGTCTAGCACGCGAGACCGGCTGATGTCTCTGGCGGCTGGCGCCGGGGCTGTTAGAAGGAAGCCATGACGCTGCGCCTCGCCTTCATGGGTTCTCCCGAATTTGCGGTCCCGACGCTTAAGGCGATTGGCCTGGCCGGGCATGAAATTGCCTGTGTCTATTCGCAACCGCCGCGCCCGGCGGGCCGGGGACAGGCGGAGCGCAGGACGGCCATCCATCAGATCGCCGAGGCGGCAGGGCTGCTGGTCCGCACCCCGATGAACTTCAAGTCGGGGGAAGACCGCGAGGCCTTCGCCGCCCTAAATCTCGACGTCTCTGTCGTTGTCGCCTACGGCCTGCTTCTTCCCCGCGCGATCCTCGAGGCGCCTCGGCTTGGCTGTTACAATTTGCATGGCAGCCTGCTCCCGCGTTGGCGAGGCGCCGCGCCGATCCAGCGCGCTGTGATGGCGGGCGACGCCGAGACCGGCGTCGAGGTGATGAAGATGGATGTCGGCCTCGACACCGGTCCTGTGCTGATGACAGCCCGCACGCCGATCTCGGCAAGCGATACAACTGGCGATGTTCACGATCGCCTCGCCCATCTCGGGGCTCAATTGATGATCGATGCGCTAGCGGCGCTCGAAGCGGGTACGGTCAAACCGAGGGTCCAGTCGGAACTCGGCGTCACCTATGCCGCCAAGATTGCCGGAGATGAAACCCGGATCGACTGGTCGCGTCCCGCTGAGGTTGTCAGCGCCCATATCCGAGGGTTGTCGCCTCATCCGGGCGCCTGGTTCGAAATGGCTGGTGAGAAGGCGCCGGTGCGCATCAAGGCGCTCAATGCGTTGGTCGAAGGCGGATCAGGGGCGCCTGGCGAGATCCTCGACGACCGGCTGCTGATCGCCTGTGGCGAGAAGGCTGTACGTGTGACCCGCTTGCAGCGCGCAGGAAAGGGTCCGATGACTGCAGGTGAATTCCTAAGAGGTGCGAGGGCGGAGACTGGCCGGAGACTGGAATGATCGACAAGTTCACTGTGCGTGATGCGACGGCGGCCGATGCTGCAGACATTCGCGGGCTCAGCACGCGCGCCTTTGGCCGCGACAACGAAGCGCGGGTGATCGATGCGCTCGAAAAAGACTCGGCCGTACTGATGCAGGTCGTGGCGACGATGGACGATCAGGTGGTGGGCCATGCGCTGTTTTTCACCATGGGCGTGTTCCAGCGGCTCGGCGCTTCCGGACTTGGGCCGATGTGCGTCGATCCCTGGGTGCAACGCGAAGGCATCGGCAGCGGTATGTTGGCCTACGGCATTTCGGCGCTCAAGGCGGCAGGCATTCCGCTGATCTTCGTGCTCGGGCATGCAGATTATTATCCGCGATTTGGTTTCAAGGTCTCGACCACCGATCCTTTTGAGACGCCAGTGAAAGGCCCAAACTTCATGGCGCTACGCCTGCGTCACGGGCCGCCGATGGCGGGCAAGCTCGTGTTCCCTGAGCCCTTCGGGATACCTCGGGTTGCCTAAGTTCAAGCTCACGATCGAATACGATGGCGGTCCTTTCGCAGGATGGCAGCGTCAATCCGATCAACCTTCCGTGCAGGGTGTGCTGGAAGCTGCCGCGGCGGCGGTCGAGGAGCGTCCGGTCGAGGTCATCGGCGCGGGACGCACCGATGCGGGCGTTCACGCGCTGGCGCAGGTCGCTCACCTCCAGCTTTCCAAAGACATGCGGGCTGACAAGGTGCGCGATGCTCTCAATGCGCATATGCGCCCCAATCCGGTGGCCGTACTCAGATCCGAGTTAGCCGACGACAGTTTCCACGCACGCTTCGACGCCACAAACCGCTCCTACCTTTATCGGATCGCCAATCGCCGGCCGGATCTGGCGCTCGACCGTGGCCGCGCATGGCGACTTGCGACGCACCTCGACGCTGAAGCCATGCACGAAGCCGCGCAGGCGCTGGTCGGTCGCCACGACTTCACCACCTTCCGCGACAGCAAATGCCAGGCGGACACGCCGATAAAGACACTGACCGACATTTCCGTGACCCGCCAGGGCGAAGAGATCGTCCTGCGCTGCTCGGCGCGTTCCTTCCTGCACCGTCAGGTGCGATCGATGGCGGGCTCGCTGGTCGAGGTCGGACGCGGCCGTGAACAACCGGGCTGGATTGCGGACATCCTCAAGTCGGCGGACCGCACGCTCTGCGGTCCCGTCGCGCCGCCGGAGGGCCTCTATCTCGAAAGCGTGAGTTATGCTCCTTTGACCTGAAGCGCCGGCAAGTCAGCGCCGACTAGGGGAGGGGAGTGAGCGATGAAACTGCTGGTCCCGATTATCGTCGGCGCACTGCTCGCCGGCGTTCTCGATCTTGCCTACGCCTACACGCATTTCATGGTGTTGTTGCACCGAGAGCCCATGGGTATCGTGCAGGGCATCGCCAGCGGCCTGCTTGGCGGCAAGGCGGCAAGGCGGCAAGGCGGCGAGCGAAGGCGGGGTTGGCACAGCGACGCTGGGCGTGGTCCTCGAATTCGTGCTGACCTCGATCATGGCTGCGGCCTATATCATCCCCTCGCAGTGGATGACTGACTTGCGGCGATTCTGGTGGGTGTTGGGGCCCGGTTATGGCCTCGTCGTGATGCTGGTGATGTACTATGTCGTGCCGCCGCTGTCGGCGGCGCACGGCAATGGCTACCTGCCGGACGGTGCGGTCCTGATCGCAAACTGTCGTGTGACCAACGGCATGCTGAGCATCGGCAGCTGCACCGGCGCCGACCATCAGCTGCTCTATGGCACAATCTTCGCGCATACGATCATGGTCGGCCTGCCGATCGCGGGTGCGGCGCGCTACTTTCTCGGCTCGGGCGCCCGCCCGTCGCTCTAGGATGAGCTAGTAGTCTTTCTTCCAGCGCACGGCGATCCGCGTATCGCCATTTGCCTGGGCGCCCGAGGTCACCGACAGGCCAGGCTTCGGCTCCCATTCGACCTGGGCGCCGACGCCGCCGGCGCCGCCGGCGCCGACCTGGAGGTAGACGTCGTCGGCGAGGTACTTGCCGGCAGAAACGCTCGCTGCGCCTTCGGTGGCGCCGAATGCGACCCGGTCGAGGCCGGTGGCCTTGCGGATCAACCGGGTCGGATCGAACGCCGCCTGGCCGCCGGCCAGCTGAGCGAGGCTGGCGGCCAGCTGGGCGGCTTCAAGGGCAGATAGCTGCGAGGCCGACTTGCCGAAGATCACGCGCGCGAGAATTTCATCCTGCGGCAGCGCAGGCGTCGATTCCAGGGTGAATTTCGGCTTCACTGGCGAGCCGGTGACGTGAACGCTGGCGTCGACATCGGTTGAATTTCGCGACGCCGAGATATCCACGCGCGCCTCGCGGAGAGGGCCATTGAGGCGCACCGAGCCGGAGTCGAAATCAAACCGTCGCCCGGCAAGATCCAGCGTGCCGCGCACCAGCGTGGCGGTTCCATCGACCGAAGGATCGGCAATCGATCCTGTGACATGGACATCGCCCGACCACTCCGTATCGAGTCCGCGTCCGAACACCACGACGCGCCGCGGCGCCGAGACCTTGAGATCCAGCCGCACCGGACGCATTGGCTCGGGCGCCGCTTCGGCATCTTGATCTGCACCCGGGAAATTGATGCGCCGGACCACTGGCAGCGTTGGTATGGTCGCTGATGCAGGCTGTTCGATCGAGATGCGCGCCTGGGCAATCTTGAGATCGCCGGACACCAGCACTGCATCGGGCTGCAGGCTGACGGCGCCATCTCCAGAAACCGTTGCGGAACGATCCTCGCGGCCCAGCGCCTTGAGGTCGGTTGCGGTGAACCGCACGCCGCCTTTCAGTTCCTTTTGCCAGTTGATGTCGCCCTGTGCCGCCAGGCGGCCGCTGCCGCCGTCATTGGCGGTAAGTTCGGTGATGTGCGCCGACGTCTGGTCGAACGCGCCCTTTGCGGTGATGTCGCGCAACCGGAAACCGGTCTCGCCATGCTCGTAGAGGCCTTCGGCAATGTCGAATCCGCCGAGCAGCGTCGGCTTCGCCATGGTCCCTGCGACTTTCATCTCGGCGTCAACCTTTCCACGTAGTGACTGCCCGTCCGGTCCGAACAGCGCCCAGAGTTGCTCTGCGCGGCCAGACAGCAAGAGGTTGGCCTCAATCGCTTTGTCGCGCGCCGGCCTCACGTTGAAACCGACGCCAGTTTCGAAAGGCAAGATCGCCGCTGCGTTGAGGCGAAAGCCCTGGCCAGATCCGTCTGCGGTCGCCTGGAGGCGGCCGTCGCGAAGGTGACCTGTAATGTCGACCGAGAGGGGATCGGCAGTCCCGCCCTGTGGGTTGGCGTTGGCGACATGAAGCTCGAGATCGAGATCGGCGATGGCGACGCCATTGCTGTTGGCGAAATTGGATTTGCCGGATATCCGCCCGGAAATCGGGCTGGTCCGCGCCAGGCGCGTCAGGGCAAGCAGGTCGATGTCCGCGAGCTTGATCTCGGAGGACGCGTTGTCGCCACCGGCTGCGGCCTTGGCGTCGAGGCGACCTCCCAGCGCGGAGAGGGCGGCGTCGATCGACCAGCCGGAGGAACCATATCTCCATCCGGCCGGTTCGAGCGTCGCGATCGGCAGATCATCAATCTTGCCATTGAGCGTCGCATCGCCCGACCAGACATGCCCCGCCTGAGCGGCGGTCACGGCAAAGCCGAGATCGAGTTTGGCGCCGATGGTCCCCTTCACGTGACCGCTGAGTTTTGCCGTATCGTTCGCCGCGCTGGCCTCGAAGGTGATTTGCTGAATGCGCGCCGTGTCGCGACGAATGTTGCTGGCCTGCCCGGATGCAACCAGCTGCAGGTGATCATCCTTCAGCGTCATCTGGCCCTGAGCAGTGAGCGCGCCGCGCGTCATGCCTTCGATGCCCGCAAGCGATCCGCTGGCGCGGAAGGAAGCGGCGAGACCACCATGGTCATAGGCGAGCTGAGGGGACGTGAGTGTGAGGCCGCCGAGGCGCGCGGACATGTCGGTCAGGCGATACGCGCCTTCCCCGCCGCCAAGCCGGCCCGCAACGATTAGCGGCTGGCCGTCGGCAGCGCCGCTCAGCGAGAACTGCCCCGCAACCACCTTGCCCACGCTGGCCTGGGCGGCGCCGCTCAGGTTGTTGATGGTCATGCCCGCGAGTGCGAGGCCGCCATTGGCGAGCTGCAGATCGACATGGGGCTCGGAGGTCTTGCCGGCGAGAGATGCGGTGAAGTCCAGCGATTTCAGGCTCGCTCCGCCAAGCTCGACCGGGCGAAGGATGTGGCCGCTTGCGCGGCCAGCGATCTCGCCATTGTCGGCGACACGCCCGGTCAGCTTTGCCTCGAGTGCGCCGCCTTTGATGGCGCCGGACTCGAGGAGGAAGCGGTCATTGGCCACCACGCCGGCGAGGGTGATTTCCGGCGCATCGCCGAGGAGCTGAGCGAGCGCCGAAACACGCGAGCCGACATTGCGACCCGTCGCGCCGACCGTCACGCGGATCGGCGCCGAACGGGACGCGTGCTTCACCGTCCACTGGCTTCGAGCGGACCCGGTCAGCGGCGCGACATCGGCGAGGCGCGCCAGCGTGGCGCCGCCGTTGAATTCCAGCGCTTCGGTCTTGACCGCGTATGTTCCGCGCGCCGAAACGACGCCCGGCTGACCGACGACTTCGGATTGATCAATCGCCACGATGTGCGTGCGCAGATTGTATTCACCGCGCGTCGCGATGGTGTAAGCGGCGGGTTTGAGGTCCTTCAGCGCGGCGATACGCCCGCCTTCGATGAAGGCTTTCGGCGTGTGCCAGGAAATGGTGTTGCCGCTCATGCCGACGGTGACGGGCCCGGCCGCACGACGGGCCGAGCCCCCGGGGAAGGCAAGCGCATCGACCGCCGCCTCGCCCTGCCAGGACCAGCTATCGGAGCGTGCGACCGTGGCCGCGCCGGTTGCATCTAACCGGCCGCCCAAACCGTCGGCAAACCGCGCCAGATCCAGATTGCTGACGTTCAGCTGGAGAGGCGCCTCGAGCTTCGAGGCGTCGAGGTTGACGAGCGTGCTTGCCGCGATCCGGCCGGCTGGCGCGGACAGTGTGAGGGAGATGGGAGCGCGCTTGAGATCGGCAAGCTGGGCGCTGGCGGTGATCGTGATCGCGCCCCCTGAAATGTCCGCGACCGGATCGAGCAGCATCCAGTGACCCGGCGCCAGCATGGCGTTGAGCTTTGCCGCTTCGCCCTTGCGGCTGAGATCGACGGTCACGATCGGCGTCCCGGCGAAAGACAAGCGTCCGTCTCCGGAGAAATCGGCAAGCGTTCCGGACACGTGCGCCGCCAGCGCGACAGCCTCGCCGTCCGGGGCGAGCAGCAAGGTCGCGAACGCGCCGCCTGCGGGACCCGTTGCATTGGCCTGGCCGGTGAGGGCGCCCTTCGCCGACCATTCCGCGTTGGCCTGAAGGCGATCGCCTGGACCGGCGAGCGGCGCCATGGACAGGCGCCCGAAACCCGATCCGTCCTTTGCCCGGGCGCCAGCGCCGTCGATCGAGAAACTCGCGGTCGGGCCGACCACGCCATCGCCGAGCTTGAGTTCATGGATCGTCAGTCTATCGAGCTTGAGGCCAATATCCGGTGCGCCAATGTCTCTGGATTTTTCGGTCGAGTGCGGGCGGCGCTGGACATCGATATCGTGCACATCCACCGCAGCGATCTCGAGGTTGCCCGCGAACAGCTTGAACGGCGTCCAGGCGATCCGCGCATCATGAGCCCTGAGCCAGACGCCATCGTCGTCCACCAGCGCGATATCGGCCAGCGTGGCGGCCTTCAGCGGGTCGCCCTTAAGACCGGAGATGCGGATGACCCCGAGTGGTCCCAGACGACGACCGTCGATCTGCGACACGATGAATGCCCGCCCGCCATCGCTGGTGATCCAATAGCGCAGGCCGACGCTGACCAGGGCGAGCACGATCATGGCTGCGATCATGCTGATCGCTGCACGTAGCCAGAACCGCGCTCTGCGCTTTGCTTCCGCCATCAGAAAGCCTGCCCGATGGAGATATAGATTTGGAAATCGGGATCGCCTGTCCGTTTGTCCAGAGGAACCGCGATGTCGGCGCGCAGCGGCCCGAAGCCGGCATAGTAGCGCACGCCCAGCCCGGCGCCGGCGCGCATCTGGTCGATCGGCGGGTTGATGTCCTCGCCGGCGGCGCCAGCATCGACGAAGGCGACGAGGCCAAAGCTCTTGGTGGCGCGCCAGCGCAGTTCGGCGCTGGTCTCGATCAGCGATCTGCCGCCGACCAGGTTGTTGTCGACGTCGCGCGGCGACAGAGACTGGTAGTCGTAGCCACGCACCGATCCGCCGCCGCCAGCAAAGAACAGGCGGTCAGGCGGTGCGCCATTGGGTCCGATGATCGAGCCGATCTTGCCGCGCAGTGCAGCGGTGAACTTGTCGCTGCCGAGGTTGAGATAGACGCTGCCTTCACCGGTGACCTTGGTGAAGGCAATTTTGGTGTCGCCGAAGGTTACGCCGGGCTCGACCGCGATGCGGGCGCGAACGCCGTTCTGCGGGTCGAGAATGTCGCGCACCCCGGTGTATTCGGCGGTGCCGGCAACCCCGATGATGTAAAGGTTGCGACGTCCGGTTCCCAGGAGCTTGGTCTGGTTGTCCTCGATGCTGGCATAGCCGCCATTGACGCCAAGCGAGCCGCGCAGACGGTGGCTGAGCGGCTCCTCGATCGTCGCCGAGAGCGTGCCGCCGAGCTGATTGAATGCGTCGGTCTCGAGGTTCTCGATCTTGGCGCCGATCCTCAAATTGCGGCCGTAGTGGCCATCGATGGTTGGACGACGCCAGACCGTCTCGAGGCTGGAGTCCAGCGTCGCCGCCTTGGCGGTGACGGTCAGGCTCTCGCCGCGACCCTGCAGATTGCGCAATTGCCACGATCCCTCGAGGCCGACGCCCTCGCTGGTCGAAGCCGACGCGCCGAGCGTGATGGTGCGGCGTTTGCGCTCGGTAACCCGGACGTCGACGTCGCGGCCCTCCAGCCCCTGGGCGTCGCGCTGCCCCTGAGGCGAGAGCTGAGCGGAAGCGCCGTCGAAGATGCCGGTCTCGGCCAGCCGAGTGCGGAATTCGTCGAGCTTCTGTGGCGTAAAGCGCTCGCCGGGCTTCCACGGTTTCAGCGCATCGATGAAGTCCGGTTTGGTTCGGCTGAGGCCTGCGACTTTGAGATCGCCGAACGAGGCGCGTTGGCCCGGTTGCAGTCGGAATGTAAAATCCATGGTGTTCGCCGCGCCATCGGCCAGTGCGTCGACCGGGTCAACGCGCGCATCGGGATAGCCGGCGTTGCGCAACCGCAGGACGAGACCATCCTCGGTTTCAAGAACCGGCGCAGCTCGCGCGGGGATGCCCGGCGCCAGCGCCGCCAGCATCGAGTTGAGTTCGGTGCGGGTGGTGTCGTCGACCGCGGCATCGCCCACGAAGGCGATCTGGACCGAGTTGACGATGAACAGCGGACCGGTCGTGACAGCGACGCTGCGCGTGAACGGATTGGCGCCGGCGGCGGTCGCCTGAACGTCGGCCTGGTAGTACCCTTCGGATTCCAGGAGCTTGGACACGGTCGCCGCGGCGCGGTCAGCCTGGCGCTGCGCTTCGAACAAGCTGTCTGGCTTTTGCTCGTCGCGCAGCATGCGACGCAGGTCGTCATTGAGCGAGGCCGGCGCACCCGTGACCGGCACGCGACCGGCCTGTGCGTTCGCCGGTTGGGCGAGCGTCGCCAGCGCCGCGAATGCGATCACCGACAGGCTCAGCCGAAGCCGAAGCAGCAATGAACGCCCGAACGCCATTCACCCGTTCTTCCCGGCGCGCCGGTCGCGCCAAATCCGTGATCCCTACGCAAAGCAATCCGCGCGCCGTGAAGTTCCCGGAACGACTGCAGATTCACCAAGTTGCGAGGCAGGGGCGCGCAGCGGTCAATCGACGGTCACTGGATCCGCCGGAAGGCCCGGTATCAGGCCGCGGCGAAGTAGTTGGCCAGCACCCGATAATATATCCGGGAAAGCGTTTCGATTTCGTCGACCGGGACGCTCTCGTCGATCTTGTGCGCCATGTCGTTCAGCAGTCCCAGTTCGGCCACCGGGCAGTGATCCTTGATGAACCGCGCATCCGAAGTCCCTCCACCCGTCGTGAGCTGTGGTCTGCGGCCGGTTTCGGCCTCGATCGAGCGAATAATCAGATCGGTCAGTATGCCCGGCTGCGTATAGAACGGCTCGCCGGAGACGCGAAGTTCCGTGGTTATGGTCACGCCGTTCAGGGTCATACCCAGTAGGTCGGTGATGCGGGCCATCAACTGGTCGCCGGTATGCCTCGGATTGAAGCGGATGTTGAACTTCGCCATCGCCGCAGCCGGGATCACGTTGTGCGCCGGATTGCCGACATCGATCGTGGTGACCTCGAGATTTGACGGCTGGAAGCCAGGGCTGCCGTCATCAAGGGGCATGGCGCGCAGTTTGGCGAGCGCATCGAGCAGGACGGGTACGGGATTAGCAGATTTCTCCGGGTAGGCCGCATGACCCTGTCGACCAACGGCGCGCACAATGCCGTTGAGGCTGCCGCGTCGGCCGTTCTTGACGATGTCGGCGAGGTTGGCCTCAGAGGTTGGCTCTCCGACCAGGCAGTGGTCGAGTTTTTCCCCGTCGGCGATCACGGCCGGCAAGAAGCGGCGCGTGCCATAGAGGCTGGGGCCCTCCTCGTCGCCGGTGATCAAGAACGAGATCGAGCCCTTGGGCTGACCATGGTCAGCCAGAAAACGGGCGGAGGCGACCACAAAGGCGGCGATCGAACTTTTCATGTCGACTGCGCCGCGACCGAAGAGCTGGCCGCCGCGGATCTCCGCACCGAACGGGTTGGCGGTCCAGGCCGCGGCGTCGCCTACCGGCACGACGTCGGTATGACCGGCAAAACAGAAGTTCGGCGCGGCGGCGCCGATACGGGCATAAAGGTTGTCGACGCCCTCGATCGGATAGCGTTTCGTACGGAACCCCTGCGATTCCAGCACCTCAGCGAGCAGGTCCTGCGCGCCATCCTTACAAGGGGTGACGGTCGGGCAGCGGATCAGCGCTTGGGCCAGTGCGACCGGGTCATTCGTGAACGCGTTCATGGCAGGGGTTTAGCTTGGGCGCGAGCCAAGGGGAAGGAAACTCCCCCCGGAAATCCTTCGCCGCTGCGGCATTGCCGGGGTGGCAAAGCCGGTCAGTCGCGGGTTCCCAGCTCGGTCTGAGAGAGGTATGACTGGCGGTAGCGCCCCTCCTCAAGCGGCCTGAATCCGCTCAAATAAGGGCGGGGAGGGCCTCGGCGGCACGGAACATCACATGGGTCCGCACATGGGTCCGCAGCGACGCAGCAGTGAGATCGCCCCACCGCCCGACGCACGCTTCTCCGAAGCGCCGGCGGGTCAGCCAATCGTCCATCCGGCAGCCGCGTTCCACGTCCTCGCCCGGGATGCTTTTCGCGATCGGGCGGAACGCGAGGCGCGCCGGAGGGCTGAGCGAGCTGAGCGAGGCAAGGACGGTTCAGCGCCAATCGCGCGATCGGGCTCCGTCTCTGAAAAGGCCCTGCGTTCCGGTCCGCCGACGCCGGAGAATGTCGAACCGATGCGCGCGCCGCCATCGCCGACCTGCATCGTCAACGCCGTCGCCGCAAGCCCAGCCCCTGGCGCCGGGCGGGCGACGGCAGCCATCATTCCCTGGCCCAGACGTGAGCGGACACTTAGAGCCGCCATGGCCTCGATCGACGCCCCACGGGCCGCGCGTGCGTCACGCGATGTCGGGGCCCCTGAGGTCAAGGCCCCCGAGGTCAAGGCCTCTGAAGTCGATGCTCCTGAAGTCGACGCCCCCAAGGCTGACCCCAAGCCGGCAGCCTCGGAACCCGCCAAGCCCGCGTCGGCGCCGTTCAGCGCTGCGGAATTCTGGGGGAACAAGAACAAGAAGAAAGCCTTTGGCGGCGGTGGTGGCGACAGTGGCGGCGGCTCGGGCGGCGTGTCGGGGGACCGGCGTTTCAATCAGGACGACGTTGCAGGCGCGGTGATCGTACTGCTCATCCTGCTTCTCGGCGGCTGGATGTTGTTCAATCTCGGCGGCGCATCGCCAGGCAATCATCTTGTGCAGCCGCAAATCGCGCTGAACGCACCTGCCCCGACTGCGCCGCGCGTGAAACCGGATCCATTCCCGCCGGGGCCGGTCGATCTCACGCCCAAATCGCCAATGCCTGAAGCTGAACCCGCCAAGGATGCGCCGCCGGTTGGCTCTGCGCCCAAGCTCTTGGCGCAGGCAGCCCCCAGTCCACCGACGCCGGTCACCTCACCGGCGGGCGCCAGCTGTGCGCCCGGCCGCATGATTCACGCCTATTTTTGCACATCGCGCAGCCAGCTCTCGCCGGCGGCGCTCACTGCGCTCGATCGTGACGTCGCCGCTTGGCGCGCCTGCGCTGCCGATCAGGAGCTCGAGGTAAAGGGTTACGCCGACACACGCGGCTCCGCCGAAATCAATGCCGCCCTCGGCGCCAGCCGAGCCAAGATGCTTGCCGACATCCTGCGCGCTCAGGGATTGAGGGTCGTCGAGGTGCGCGGCGTCGGTGAGCTCGACGGGCTTGAGGATGGACAGAATTGCGCGAACCAGCGCCGGGTCGATGTCGGCTTGAAGTCGGAGATCGAAGCGGCGAGCCCGAGCCGCGCTTGTCTGCCGCCGAAGGACGCTGCGCCGCTGGCGTGTCGATCGTTGCCGCCGCCGCGGGGCGTCGGAGACGCCAGCCCCGCACGCAGACCGGCCCGCTAGCCGACTTTGCGCCGCAACAATTTCAACCCGGACCAATCGGTGTCGATGGCGCAGACTTTTACATCGACGAGGCCCATCGGCAGGGCGACCGCCCGGATGCCGTCCTCAGTCAGATCCTTGAACATCGGCGACGTCTTCTTCGCCCATGATACCCAGATCATCCCGCCTTCCAGAAGCCGCGGCTCCAGGTTTGGCAAGACGCAGTCGAGCTCGGCGGCGTCGCCAACAAAGAGGTGGATGAAGCTGTAGGTCCCCGATTCCGGCGCGGTTTCGGAGATGGCGATCGGCGCGGCGTCGACTAGATCGCCATAGTTGGGCGGCGGTGCGATGACGACCGAGGTCATCTCCGGCTTCCAGCCAAGCCTGGCGATAAGCGGTTTGCCCGAATAACCAGCAGCGGATGAGGCGGGCGCCTTGGCCATGCGTGTCAGGTTCTCAGGAGATCGTTGACGCTGGTCTTGGACCGCGTGCGTGCGTCCACCTGCCTGACGATGACCGCGCAGTAGAGCGAGGGAACCCAGTTCTGGCCCGGCATTGTTACCGTCGATGGGCGGTTGCCGGAGATGACGACGGAGTAGGGCGGCACTTCGCCATAGAGCGTCTCGCCCGTGGCGCGATTGATGATCGGCGTCGACTGGCCGAGATAGACGCCCATTCCCAGAACTGAGCCTTCGCGAACGATGACGCCCTCGGCCACTTCCGAACGGGCGCCGACAAAGCAATCATCCTCGATGATGACGGGCGCGGCCTGCAGAGGCTCCAGCACGCCGCCAATGCCGACGCCGCCAGAAAGATGGCAACGCTTGCCGATCTGGGCGCAGCTGCCGACCGTTGTCCAGGTGTCGACCATCGTCCCTTCGCCGACGCGAGCGCCAATGTTGACAAAGCTCGGCATCAGCACGGCGTCAGGCGCAACATAGGCGCCGCGGCGAACGATCGCGCCCGGGACGGCCCGGAATTTTGCCGCGGTAAAATCGTCCTGTCCCCAGCCATCGAATTTCGAGGGCACCTTGTCCCACCAAGAGCCAGGTCCGGGTCCGCCGGGGATCAGCGTGTTGGGGTTGAGACGGAAGGAGAGCAGCACGGCCTTTTTCAGCCACTCATTGACGCTCCATCCTCCCTTGCCGTCCGGCTCCGAGACGCGGGCCTTGCCGCCGTCAAGCAGGTCGATCGCGGCGTCGACCGCCTGGCGCACCGGTCCACGCGTCTCGGCGCTCAGCGCGGCGCGATCCTCCCAGGCGGCGTTGATCGTGGCGGTCAGGGATGCGTCGGTCACGCGATGCGTCTCCAGCTGTTTCTCAGTGATTGGTCCAAGCGGATTAGCGCCTCGCAAAGGCCTAGCCAACCGGATTCGAGCCGGATTCAGGCTTCAGGACGGGGCTTCACCTTCAGCGTCCCCAGGAATTGCTCCAGATCATCGGCGACGAGGTGGACATGCGGCGGATGATCACCGGGGCCAGCGGGTCGGGCCGCCGCAGGCTCATGGCTCCAGTCCTTGGCCGAGCGAACCAGAATCGTCGTGAAGCCGAGGGCGTGGGCGGGTTCGAGATTGCGCGCCAGGTCCTCGAACATCGCCGCCGACCTCGGCTCGACGCCGGTGCGGGCAAGGAAGTGGTCGTAAGATGCGCCAATGTGCTTTGGCGTGAAGTTTGACGCCCGGATGTCGACGATGTCGTCGAAAAGGTGATCAATCTTCAGCCGGTCCATCACACGCTCTGCGTGGCTGTGCGAGCCATTGGTGAAGATGAACCGTTTGCCCGGCAGCCGCAAAAGAGCCGGAGCGAGATCGGACACACGATCGAGCGGTGAAAGGTCGATGTCGTGGACAAAGTCCAGAAAATCGTCGGGCGCGATTCCATGCTCGGTCATCAGGCCGTTCAACGTCGTGCCGTACTGGACATAGAGCCGCTTCTGGACAAGCCGCGCTTCGTCCTGTGGCAAGGACAGCGTACGGGCGACATAAGCGCCGATCTTCTCGTCGATGCCGGCAAAGAGATTGCACGCCGCAGGGTAGAGCGTGTTGTCGAGATCGAAGACCCAGCTTTCGACGTGACTGAGGTCAAGGTCCGGCTTGCTGGCGGCGGCCATGCCGCTCAGGGCCCCTTGCGTTCGGGGGCGGCGAAGTTCCGCTCGAAAAATTCATAGACCAGCTTGCCGTCCTCGGGGACTGCGGTTTCGCCAAAATTGGCCTGGTGGAATTTTCGCGCCTCACACTCTTCCCGGCCGATGATCGCGAATTTGGAGCGAGCGGTGCAGAAGGGCGTGTTGGCGCCGCTGAGATGGCGCAGGCCGTTTGGCGCATCCATTTCGGCGAAGACATAGTGTGGGGTTGCGATCAGGCTTTCATCGACGGTGCGCACGCACGCAGAGGCTTCGAGCGTCCACCAGCCGCGCGATTCCCAGCCGTCCGGTCGGCGACGGGCGATGGCCGCCCAGATCCGGCTGTCGGTGCGGTTGCACAGCATCATCCCGACTTCCAGCGAACGGTTGCGTGCGACGTCTTCAAGGATGTCGATGACTTCGACGTCGGACAGGCTTGCCGCCAGCTTGCGCTCTGCAAGGAAGCTGCCGATCGAGGCGCGCGTCTTGCGCGACATGAAGCCGTCGACGACGTCAGCGTCGGCGCCGGCGTCCTCGAGCAAGCGCTGCAGGCCTGCTGCCTGGGCTGTCTGGCCGGGCTTGTTGTAACTGTCGGTCTCGTGAAAGGTCGTGGTCCAGCCGGTGCGCTTGTCGATTTTCACCGCCTGGAAGCCGCGCTGCATCAGACCCATCGCTGCGCAAGAGGACGGGCTTTCGACCGCGAACGACCCGTTGGGATCGACGCAGAGCTGCACATTGCCGTTCCACACGCGCTGGCCGCCACGGTGGGCGCTGGAGGAACGGGCAAACACAAAATTGACGCCGATTTTCAGTGGTCCCTGAAGGGCGACCTTGCACTCGCCGGGCCGCAGTCGCGTCCAGCCTTCGACAATCACGCCGCGGCCTTCGGGCCGGCCGGTTGCCGCTTCAAGGATGAAGCTGGTCTGATTGCAGAGCTCCCAGCCGTTGGGCTCGGCCTGCGCCGGGGCTGCGCCGAAGAGTACGGCGAGAAACGGGACTGCCAGCGCCACGAGGCGGAGGAGCAGATTTCTAACGGACCAGCGTTCCCGCGCCATGCTCTGTAAACAACTCCATGAGAAGCGCGTGGGGCTTGCGTCCATCGAGGATGACCGCCGCTTCGCAACCCTTTTCCACCGCCTGGATGGCGGTTTCAAGCTTGGGAATCATGCCGCCTTGCGCAGTCCCGTCGGCAATGAGGTTTTTGGCCTCGGCGACGGTCAATTGCTTGATCAGCTGGCCCTGTTTGTCGAGCACGCCGACCACGTCGGTGAGGAACAGCACCCGCTTGGCCTTGAGCGCGCCGGCCACGGCGCCGGCGGCGGTGTCAGCGTTGATGTTGAAACTGCGACCATCCTGGCCGACGCCGACGGGCGCCACCACCGGGATGAAATCATCGTCCGCCTGGGCGGCGAGCGCGCGCAGGACCGAGGCGTCGACCTTGTCGGGTTCACCGACAAAACCGAGATCGACGACACGTTCGATGTTGGAATCCGGATCACGCTTGGTGCGGGTGGCTTTCGTCGCCGTAATCAGGTTGGCGTCGGCGCCCGAGAGGCCGACGGCCTTGCCGCCGGCTGCGTTGATCGCGCGTACGATCGTCTTGTTGATGCCGCCGGCGAGCACCATCTCGACAATCTCCATCGAGGCGGCGTCGGTCACCCGCAGTCCATCCTCGAAAGTCGAGACGATGCCGAGCTTTTCCAGCATCCGGCCGATCTGCGGCCCGCCGCCATGGACGACCACCGGGTTGATCCCAAGCAGCTTCAGCAGCACCACGTCCTTGGCGAAGAGCCTCGCCAGCTCTTCGTTCTCCATGGCGTGGCCGCCATATTTTATGACGATGGTTTCGCGGTCGTAGCGCTGGATATAGGGCAGCGCTTCGGACAGCGTCCTCGCGGTGGCGAAGGCGTCAGGCGGCAATGCGGCAGGACCGTTGTCCTGGGGAGGGGGCGGTTTCGTCATGGCCGGGGTCTAGCGGGTTTCGCGGCTATGATGAAGGGGGCGCGTGAGCCTCCGCCGGTCATATCTCGGCGTAGATCTCCAGCACATTGCCATCCGGATCGCGGAAGAACAGGGTTCGGTGGCCCCAGGGCTGGTCGGTGGGTGCGGCCGTGATTTCGACTTCATGCGCCTTTAGTTCCGCCGCGCAGCGGTCGACGCCCCCCGGCGCAACCCGGAAAGCAAGTTGGAGCGCGGCGGCGCCAGCCGGCACGGGCGCATCCTTTGCTGCAGCCGTGGCGCGGGGATGCGCCAGCGCAAGGATGTTCGAGCCGATGCGGTATTCTATCCAATCCTCGCCAAGCATGCGTTCGAGCGGGAAATTCATCACCTCGCCATAGAAGATGCGCATCGCATCCATGTCGCGGACATAGATCACGGTGTAGTCGAGGCTACGAATGCGACCGAGTGCGGTCTCGGGCATGATCGGCTCCAGGTTGAAGGGGGTCTGCCGGTCAGTTCTTGAGGCGGTAGCCGGTGCGGAACATCCACACCACGACGCCCAGGCAGAGAAGCAGGAAGGCGAAGGTGGCGCCGAGGCTTGCGATCACGCTGACGTCCTGAATGGCGAAAAAGGTCCAGCGAAAACCCGAGATCAGGTAGACCACCGGATTGAACAGGGCGAGCGTGCGCCAACCGTCAGGCAGCATGTCGATGGTGTAGAAGGCGCCACCAAGGAAGGTCAGCGGCGTCACGATCAGCATCGGGATGAAGTTGAGCTGCTCGAACGAATTCGCCCATATGCCGATGGCGAAGCCGAACAGGCTGAAGGTGAAGGACACCAGGATCAAGAACGCCACCATGGCGAACGGATGCAGCACCAGCACGGGGACGAAGAAGTAGGCCGTGCCAAGAATGACCAGGCCAAGCATCACTGATTTCGTCGCAGCTGCTCCGACATAGCCGATCACGATTTCCAGCGGCGAGACCGGCGCCGACAGCACCTCGTAGATCGTGCCGATGAATTTCGGGAAGTAGATGCCGAACGATGCGTTGAAGATCGAGTTGGTGAATAAGGAGAGCATGATCAGCCCCGGCACGATGAACGAGCCGTATTGCACGCCGCCAACCTCAGAGATGCGGCTGCCGATGGCCGAGCCGAAGACGACGAAATACAGCGCCGTCGTGATCACCGGCGTCGCGAGGCTTTCTCCCAGCGTGCGGAACCAGCGCGCCATCTGAAACTTGTAGATCGCCCATACGCCGTGAGCGTTGAAGGCGCCGACGCTGTAGGGCGGTTGCGCGCCGACAGCCGGTCTGGTCTCCACGCTGGTATCGGCCATGGTCTCCCCCTCAGGCTTTCTCGTGGACGAGATCGACGAAAATATCCTCGAGCGAGGAGGAGTGCGTGTCGAGATCGCGGAAGCCAACCCCAAGCTCGGCCAGCTTCCGCAACAGCGAAGAGACGCCGGTGCGTCCTGCCTGGGCGTCGAAGCTGTATTCGAGTTCACGCGACCCGGGCCTCAGTTCAAGCGCCCATTCGCCAAGCCCTTCGGGGAGGGCGCTCAGCGGTTCGGCGAGATGCAGCACTAGTCGCTTCTTGCCGAGCTTCTTCATCAGCGCGGTCTTTTCCTCGACGACGATGAGCTTGCCCTTCGAGATCACGCCGACGCGGTCGGCCATCTCCTCGGCCTCTTCGATATAGTGGGTGGTGAGGATGATGGTGACGCCCTTGTCGCGCAGCGCGCGCACCATCTTCCACATGTCGCGGCGCAGCTCGACATCGACGCCGGCCGAGGGCTCATCGAGGAACAGGATCTCCGGCTCGTGGCTCAACGCCTTGGCGATCATCACCCGGCGTTTCATGCCGCCGGAAAGCTCTTTGATCATCACCTTGCGCTTGTCGTGCAGCGACAAGTCCTTGAGGATCTGCTCGATGAAGGCGGGGTTGGGCGCGCGCCCGAAAAGACCGCGGCTGAAAACGACCGTGTCCCAGACACTCTCGAACGCATCGGTCGTGAGCTCCTGCGGGACGAGGCCGATCATCGAGCGGGCGCGGCGATAGCCGGATTTGACGTCGTGCCCGGCAGCCGTGATCGACCCGCTGGTTAGCGTCACGATACCGCACACGGCGTTGATCAGCGTCGTCTTGCCGGCGCCGTTGGGGCCAAGGAGTGCGAATATCTCGCCCTTCTCGATGTCGAGATTGATGTCGGTAAGGGCGGCGAGGCCGGACTTGTAGATCTTGTTCAGGCCACGGATGGACAGGACGGGCGGCATTAGGATCGTCCTTGGGTGCGGTGGTGCAAGCGATTTGGGGCGTTAACCGGAGGATGTCCAGAGGCGCGGCATGCGAGATTAATGCCGCCGGCTAGATCAGCGCCAAAATCTCAGCCTTCAGCTCGGCCAGCCCGTCGCCGTCTTCGCTTGACGTCGCCAGGATGTGGGGATGGGCCGCCGCGTGCTTCTTGAGTTTCAGAAGCGTGTCAGCGCAGGTTGCGGCGACCTCGTACGGCTTGATCTTGTCAGCCTTGGTGAGGACGATCTGATAGCCGACCGCAGCGGAATCCAGCTTGTCCATGACGCCAAGATCGACCTCGCCAAGACCGCGCCGCGCATCGATGAGAAGGAAGACGCGCTTAAGCGTCACCCGGCCGCGCAGGTAGGTAAGCGTGAACCGGCTCCAGGCTTCGACGGAGGCCTTCGGCGCTTCCGCAAAGCCATAGCCCGGCAAATCGACGAGATAGAGCTTGCCGGCGCCAAGGTCGAAGAAATTGATCTCCTGCGTGCGCCCCGGCGTGTTGGAAGCGCGCGCCAGCTGCTTGCGGTTGACCATCGCGTTGATCAGGCTCGACTTGCCGACATTGGACCGACCGGCGAAGGCAATCTCGGGCCGGTCGCCGGCGGGCAGGCCGTCGAGCCGCACCACGCCCTTGACGAACTTGACCTCGCCGGCAAACAGCTTGCGGGCGGTTTCCAACTGGTCGGCGCTGTAGGAGTGGGCGCTGGTCATGGCGTCAATTT
This sequence comes from Alphaproteobacteria bacterium, assembly GCA_031394145.1. GTDB lineage: Bacteria > Pseudomonadota > Alphaproteobacteria > Caulobacterales > Hyphomonadaceae > UBA7672. The sequence goes on from JANMWT010000549.1 coordinate 26,159, forward strand.
TCCGGTGACGTCTAAGCAAACAGATCCGGCCGGCTGGCAGGCGATGCGGCGCTAGGAGGTTTCGACCTTTTCGGCCTTGTCGCCCTTGTCGTCGCCTCCGGTCTTGCCGCTTAACCGTTTCCGGACTGTGCGGAAGAAGGCATCGGCGTCGGTATCGACGCCGTGATGGCGCAGGCTGTAATACTGGATGCCGATCGAGATCAGGTTCGACCAGACGTAGTAGATGGCGAGACCCGAAGCGATCTGGCTGAACAAGAAGAGATAGATCACCGGCATCCAGCGCATCACCATCTTCTGCGTCGGGTCGGTCGGCGGGGTTGTGGTGAGCTGAAGGATGAACATGGTCAACC
>JANMWT010000556.1:0-16231 GCA_031394145.1 Alphaproteobacteria bacterium
GACGGCGGCCCGGCTCGCCGAGACGGAAGAGGCGACGGAGACCTAGCCGGCAAGCGGCCGCTCCATGAACACCATCAGCGCCGCCATGGCTTCCGGGTAGTCGACATAGGGTGCGCACGGAAGAAAGCCGAGGGCGCGATACATCGCGCTCGCCTCGGTCATCATATGGCCGGTGTCGAGCTTCATGGCGCTAAACCGGTCCGCCTTGGCCTGCCCGATGAGAGTTCGCCCAGCCGCCGACCGAGACCTTGGCCGTGGAAGCGCGTCGGCACGAACATGCATTTCATCTCGCAGGCGCTCTCGCCAATCCTGCGATATGCGTCGCAGCCGCGCACCTGTTCGCCCTCGACCGCGAGAAAAGTCCTGCCGTTCGGGGGGCATATGAGACGCGCAAAGTCCCGAGTTCAGAATCAATCGACTGATAACTGAACGCCATCTCGATCAACCACGGCATGTCGCAATACCGCTCACGGCACCAGCCTACGTATTCCCGGATCAGTTCGCCGAATGCCGCAGAATCTTCTTCGCTCGAAGCCTCGCGGATGACAGCGGCCACCTCAGCCGACCTTGCCGGCCAGCGCATCGCGGATCAGTTCGGCGGCTTCCCGAACGCCATAAAGTCCGATGAAGCTGCCAAAGCGCGGCCCCTGGCTTTGACCAAGACAGACTTCATAGATCGCGGTGAACCAGGCGCGCAGCGGTTCAAACGCATGTTCGGCGCCGACCGCGAAGACCATGGTCTGGAGCGCCTCGCCGTCACGCAAGCCCTGATAGGTTTCCAGCCGCCCCGCCAGATCTTCCAATGCTGCGCGTTCCTTGTCGGTTGGCGCGCGGTAAACCTTCGCCGGCTTCACGAAATCAGCGTAATAAGCCAGCGCATAGCCGACCATGCGATCGAGCAGCGGCGAATTCTCCGCTGTTGCGTCAGGCGCCTCGCGCTTGATGAAGCCCCAAAGCACGTCCTTGGTGTTGGCGTTGGCGGCCGAGACGAGGTTCAGCAGCATCGCGAATGAGACCGGCGATCCCTTGGCTGGCGGCTGGCCGTTGTGGATGTGCCAGACCGCGTTCTCGATCCGGGCTTCAGGCCCCTCGGCCGGGTATCGGTCGAGAAAAGTCAGGTACTCGTCGACCGCCTTGGGAATGACATCGAAAAAGAGCCGCTTTGCCGTGCGCGGCTTCTGCCACATGTAGAGCGCGAGGCTCTCGTCCGGCGCATAGTGCAGCCACTGCTCGACCGAAATGCCGTTACCCTTGGTCTTCGAGATCTTCTCGCCCTTGTCGTCAAGGAACAGCTCGTAGACATATTGCTGCGGCGGTTCGGCGCCGAGGACGCGGCAGATTTTCGAATAGACCGGCGCATTGGCCTGGTGGTCCTTGCCGAACATCTCGAAGTCGACGCCAAGCGCCGCCCAGCGCATGCCGAAATCCGGCTTCCACTGCAACTTCACGTGGCCGCCCGTTACCGGCAGCGTCGCCTCGCTGCCGTCCTCGTCGATGAATGTGACCGTGCCCGCTTTCGCGTCGACCCTGGTTTGGACATAGAGCACCCGACCGGTCGTCGGCGAAATCGGCAGGAAGATCGAATAGGTCTCCCTCCGCTCGTCACCGAGCGTGGGCAGCATCACGTCCATGATCTTGTCGTAACGTTCCGCCGCCCGCAGCAGCATCGCATCGTAAACGCCGGTCCTGTAGAGTTCGGTTGCTGAGGCGAACTCGTATTCGAAGCCGAACGAGTCGAGAAAGGCGCGCAGCCGGGCGTTCATGTGGGCGCCATAGCTTTCGTGCGTGCCGAACGGATCGGGGACCGAGGTCAACGGTTTCTGCAGATACGCCTTCAGTCTTTCTGGGTTCGGCACGGTGTCGGGTATCTTCCGCATCCCATCCATGTCGTCGGACACGCAGATGATACGGGTCTTGTACCGGCCCTCTGTCAGCGCCTCAAAAGCTCGGCGCACCATGCTGGTGCGCACCACTTCGCCAAACGTGCCAATGTGCGGCAGACCGGATGGCCCATAACCGGTCTCGAAAACCACCGGCGCATCCTTGGGCCGGCCGGCCTTCTCCAGCCTGTCGATCCGCCCTTTCAGCTCGCGCGCCTGCTCAAACGGCCAGGCCTTGGCGGTCGCGGCGAGGGCAGAGAGGGACATGAGCGACGCTCCTTGCCGCATCGCCTAGGCGGGCTGGCGCGGGGGGTCAAGGTTGGGGCTGGCCGATGCGGGGGAACCCAGCCTAAACTCTCTCCAATCTGTGGAGAGCCAACCATGCAGCGCCGCCTCCTGCCGATCGTCTGTCTTGCCCTGCCCGCCTACCTCGGCCTTTTCGCCTGCTCGCCCGGCGACAAGGGCCCGGCCGGAAATCCCGAAGCCAAGACCTACGCGCTCAAGGGCTTCACCAGCGTGAAGGCCGAAACCGGGATCAAGCTTAAGCTTTCCCAGGGCCCGTTCGCCGTGACGGCGGAATCGAAAAACGGCGACCTCAGCCGACTGAAGGTCGAGCTGCGCGGAGAGCAGCTCAGCGTCTCCAGCGATTCGCCCTTCACCTTCGGCGCTTCGCCGCTCTATTCCGTCTCGGTCACCGCGCCGACCTATAAGGCGCTCGATGCGACGGCCGGCGTAGCGATTGAGGGCGATGATCTGGCGCTCGAGAATCTTTCTCTCGCCATCTCCGCTGGCGTCGATGCGCGCTTGTCGGGTGTCTGCAAGTCGCTGACGGCCAGTGTCAGCGCGGGCGCCGCCTTGCGCGCAGAAAAGCTGAAGTGCGCCGCCGCCACCGTCACCGCATCGGCTGGCGCGGTCGCCGACGTCTACGCATCGGAACGCGCCACGATCTCGGCGTCGGCTGGCGCAAAGGTATCGATCGACGGCCATCCGCCTGCGGTGGAGAAGAACGCCGACATCGCCGCTGTGATCGAGGTGAAAAACTAAGCTGCAGTCGCTCGCCTATCCGGCCATCCCGCGCAGGACTTCAAGACCGCGCGCAAGAACCGGATCGGGCCCGGAGGCTCCGGCAAGATCGACCAGGACAGGCGGCGCCCACCGCTCACGCGGCGTTCCATCGATGTGGTAGAGACACTTGGTCGGGAGGTGAGCCGTGAGGCCGCTGTTGGGCAGTTTAAAGCCGTCAGTGCCGCCGCAGAGGCTGGCCATTCGCGTTCCCACCGCCTTCGCCCGCTTCATGCCGTCGAGACCGACGGTCATTCCCTCGCCCATGCTGCCGGTCCAGCGGCTGCACAACACGACCAGCGGTCCGGTGAAGGTGAAAGGCCCGCGGCCATCAACCTGCTTTACCCAGGAGTTCTTTGGAAACGTCTTGCTCGGCGCCGGGTCGAAGACGCGCTGATAGCCCTGCTTGCCCTTGATGAACCTGCCGATCATCGGCTCGGCAATACCGGTGTCGCCGCCGCTGGGCGTGTTGCGAAGATCGAGGATGAGCCCTCGCGCCTGGCGTTGTGCCTCCAACGCCTTGTCGAACGCGGCGACGAGACCGGTTTCGCCAAGACTGTTCTCGATCCGGATTGCGGCAAAGCCCGGCGCCAAATTCGCGATGGTCAGCAGGCCGTCCGTCGCAGGCTGCCTGCACGGCGGCAGCGACAGGGCAAGCGCGACGCCATCAGCACGGCGGATCCGGAAGACCCGCGGATCAACATGATTGCCGGCCAGAGCGGTACGCAGTGCGAAGTCGTCTGCTTCAGGATCGAGCGCCGTCAGGACGGGCGAGCGGCAGCTGGACAGGAAATCGGCGACGGTCCGGCCGCCGATCGAGACCAGTTCATCGCCGGCGCGCACACCGCCCGCTTCGGCCAGGCTGCCAGGGCGGACCTGCTCGACCCGGGCGCGGCCATCTAGCCTCACCACCCAGATATCGGCGCCCGTCGGCACAAGTTGCGGTGAGTGATCGTTGTTGGTGTTGAGCGTGATGTGGTGGTCGTGCAGTTCGTTGAGCAGCGCTTCCAGGACGCCGAGGAAGGCCGGTTTGTCGACGCTCGTCGCCGCGGCTGCGCCGTAGATCGCGCCAAGACGGGTGAGATCGACGTGGCGGTCCGGCAGATAGGCGTAGTGCGCGCCAATTTGGCCGACCAGCCAGGCAATATCCGCCTGGTAGGCGGCGCCAGAGACCGGCGCGGCCGACGCTGCGAACGGCGACAGGGCCGCGGCCGACAATCCCACGAGCACGTCTCTGCGTTTCATGGCGCTGGCCATACTTAATCCCGGGCCGCGTCACAAGCGAGGATCACGCCAATCGAACAAGTCGCCGGATTTGTGCGCCCCGGCCCGCCAATTGAGTCTGCAAGCATGCGATCGGCTTGCCCTTGGACGATCCTGCCCCTAACCCTCGGGCCATGGCCGTCTATACCGACATCGATGATGACGCCCTGGCGTTGATGCTCGCCGATTATGATCTCGGCGCGCCGCTGGCGTTCAAGGGCATCGCGGAAGGCGTTGAGAACTCCAACTTCCTGCTGGAGACGACGACCGGCCGCTATATCCTCACCGTCTTCGAAAAGCGGGTGAAGGCTGCTGACCTGCCCTTCTTCATGGGCATGATGAGCCATCTCGCCGAGAAAGGATTTCCCGCGCCCCTGCCGGTGGCGGCGCGCGATGGCAATCCGCAGCGCACCCTCCACGGCAAGCCCGCCGTGATCATCACTTTCCTGAATGGGATTAGCCCGCGCCGGCCGACGGTCGACCAGTGCAGGGCACTGGGCGCCGGCCTTGCGCGCTTCCATTCGGCGCTGACCGATTTCCGCATGCGACGGCGCAACAGCCTTTCGCTGGAAGCCTGGCCGCGCCTCTTCGAAGGCCGCGAGGCGGAGGCCGACGCCCTCATGCCCGGCTTGTCCGTCCAGATTGCCGGCGACCTCGCCACCCTCAAGAAAGGCTGGCCCAAGACGCTGCCGGCGGGCGCAATCCATGCCGATCTCTTCCCGGACAATGCTTTTTTCCTTGGCGAGGCGCTCTCCGGGGTGATCGACTTCTATTTCGCCTGCACTGATTTTCTCGCCTACGACCTCGCCGTCTGCCTCAACGCCTGGGCGTTCGAGCGACGGGGGGAGTACAACGCCACCAAGGGCAAGGCGCTGATCGCCGGATATGCGAGCGTGCGACGCCTGGAGCCGCGCGAGCTGGAGGCGTTACCGGTGCTCTGTCGCGGAGCGGCGATGCGCTTTTTCCTGACGCGCTTGGTCGACTGGGCCTCGACGCCCGCCGATGCGCTGGTGCGTCCGCATAACCCCATGGACTTCGTCGAGCGCCTCGGCTTCCACAGGCAGGCGCGGAGCGTCGAGGATTATGGCGGATGAACCAAGCCATCGCGGCCCGACTTAGCTCCCTGCCCCGCTCCCTGCGCTCGCTGCTTGGACTGGCGCTGGCCCCGATCATCGGCGGCGCTGTGGTGTTCGGTGCGGTTGGGGTTCTCGAACCTAGCCAGGGCCGCATCGGGTTGCTGCGCATGGCCGGCATGTGCGCCTAATTCGGCGCCCGGTTTGGCGCGCCGGCTGCGCTTCTGATCGGCTGGCCGATCCATCTCCTGCTGCTGAAACTGCGCTGAACGCATGTGGCGGTCTATGTCGGCCTTGGCGCTATTCTTGGGGTCCTAGGGTTTTTTTGCTGCGGCGTCAGTCTATGGCGGACTGGGCATCGATTGATGGGCATGATGTCGATCATGCTCGCTTGTGCCGACGCCATCGGCGGCCTCATCTTTTGGCTCATCCACCGGCCGGATCGCGACCCATCTCTGGCAAAGCGATCGCGGCCAAGGGTTGACGGCGCCGACGAACCGCCTGACCTCTCCCCCCATGGCTGAGACAATCGAAATCTGGACGGACGGGGCATGCTCGGGAAACCCGGGACCCGGGGGGTGGGGCGTCCTGTTGAAGGTCGGCGGCAAGGAGAGCGAGCTCTTCGGCGGGGACCCTGCCACCACCAACAACCGGATGGAGCTGATGGCCGCCATCATGGCGCTGGAAAGCCTTCCCGCCGGCGCCAAACCCGTCCTCCACACCGACAGCCAGTATGTGAAGGACGGCCTCACCAAGTGGATCAAGGGCTGGAAGCGCAACGGTTGGAAGACCGCCGATAAGAAGCCGGTGAAGAACCAGGATCTGTGGCTACGCCTGGAGACAGCGGCGCTCGAACACCACGTCGACTGGCGCTGGGTGCGCGGCCACGACGGTAACGAAGGCAATGAACGCGCCGACGCTCTCGCCCGCAAGGGCTGCGACGAGGCGCGGGCGAAGCGCTAGGGCCTACCCGCCAATCCGCGCGATGGTTTCTGCGATCGCCTGCCAGACCGGCGTCGAACTGATCGGGATACGCGTCGCCTGCTCGATCAGCAGCGCGGCGCCGCCAATCAACCAGACCGGATGTGGCTTGCCACGCGTGCGCCAGTCATAAGTGATCGCTGCGACCACTAGCAGGTCGGCGACCAGCGCCGGCGGGAAGGCCACAAAGACCGGCGGCGGCTGCTCGGGACCCGGAGGCGGGGGTGGCGCAACAAAGGTGAGGAACCAGCGTGCGATCGGTGCATCCATGAGCGAGATGGTGGCGAGGAGCATCAATCGTTTGTGCACTTCGAGCTTCTTGACGTTGATAATCGCCAGCGCGACCACCACGCCAAAGAAAATGGCGCCGCTGATCTGGACATAACTGAAGGCCCGGGCCGCCTCGCCGAAACCGTCGCGCTCGAACTTGTTGATGCGCATGACGACGACGGCGAAGACCATGAAAACCATCGCCATGGCGAGCGCGATGCCGAGCAAGCCCCAGTCGCGGTGGTTCATCACGCGCCCGCTGGAGACCAGCCAAGTCTGCGCGGTGAAGAACACCACCCAGGAGAAGAAGAACATGCCGTGGATGTGGATCAGCGGCGGCTGGTGGAACTTGCCCTGCGTCAGCGGCAGAAAATAAGTCGGCATGAAACCGACCACCGCGATAGCGAGGCAGGTGATCGCCATCCAGAGATAGAATTTGCGACTGGCGTCCGCCTTGGCGCCCGAGCCCATGGTTGCTTCGGTCATGCAGCATCCCTCCCCGGATTGACCGCGGCAGGCTGCCACAGGCGCGACCAAACCGGAAGGTGACGTTCGGGGCGCCAGCTCGCAGCCGGCTTTCCCCACGGCATGACGCAGGATAGAGAGGATTCGGGGGGCGTACGAGGACGGACATGAACGTCGAGCTGGCCGAAGAACGCATCTTCCTCTTCCCGGACCGCTTCACCCTGGAGAATGCGGAAGGCCGCGCCTGGACCAAGCGCACCGAAGCCTTCGGCGCCTTGGCCAAGATCGGCGGCATGATCTCGAAGCCGAAAGATGAGGAATATGAGCTGGTCTATCGCGAACGGCGCCTGCAGCCCTTCTGGCGCCTCGCTGCCCATACCGACCATCTTTACGAGCGGCGGCGCGACTACCGGCTGAAGGTGGGCCCTGAGGTTCAGTCCGTGCAGGTCTATGGCGAGACCCTCTCGACCGCCAATCGCGAGGCCGCGCTGACGCTTACCGAATTGTGCCGGGAGGAAGCACGGCGCGAATGGTTTTTCGACGGCATCACGAAGTCGGCTCAGCCCTTGCTGAAGACATATCTCGTCCATGAATCGACCCAGGCCAGCGCCGAAGATCTCAACGCCCAGGTCAAGGGCGGCACTGTCGTGGCGCCGCCGCAGGCAAAATCCTCTTCGCTGACACGCGACGTGCTGGCCCAGGTGATGCCCAAGATCGAGGCGGACAGGATCATCTCGGATGAAGATCTCGATCGAAGCGATCGATCTCTACTATCGTCCGATCTACGCCTTCCGCTATCGCTGGCAGGGCAAGGAGGCGGTTGTGGAATTCGATGCGGTCACGGGCGACGTCCGCACCAATGGGGCGACCTTCGAAAGCTATGTCGGCAAGATTTTCGATCCACGCTTCTTGCTGGATGTCGGCGCCGAAGCCGCGGGCATGTTTATCCCGGGCGCCAACCTCGCCAAGATCGTGATGATCAAGGGCATGCAGATTGCAAAGAAGGCCTAGCTCGCCGTCACCTTCAGCGTCGTGCCGTCAGCTCCGGCGACCACCACATCATCGCCCTCGACAATCGGTCGGCCGCCTGCCTGCACAGCCGCCCACATCGTGTCGCCCATCTTAACCCGGCCCGCGCCCGCTTCGAACGCGCCGGCGGCGCGCCCATGCTGGCCGATCATCGCAGCGGTGCGGTCATTGATGTTGGGATGGCTCGATGGCGCGCTGCGCAGACCCTTGAACACGGTGCGGCCCATGGTCACGAACGCCATCGCCACGATGCCGAAGATCACGAGCTGACCCTGCCAGCCGCCGATCAGGTCTGGGGCAACCAGCGAGAGGAGCGCGGTGGTGAACGCGGCGACGGCCACCCACAGGAGGTCGAATGTGCCGACCGCCACTTCCAGCGTCAGGAGCAGGATGCCAAGGCCAAGCCAGTGCCAGATCGTCACGGCTTCGAGCAGGTGAAGCACGGTGTCCATGGTTTCAGCTCCGCGTTACGAACGGGCTGCCTCCCGACGGAGGCGGTTCGGATGAAGGCGTGATCCGTTTGACGTTTTCGGTGAGCGCCTTGACGCCTTCGATCGCGCCGACGAGACCGGCGAAATCCGCCGGCACGATGACGGTGCGCTGTTGTGGCGAACTCGCAAGTTTGCCGAACGCCTCGACATATTTGAGGCCGAGGAAGTAGTTCAGTGCGTTGACGTCGCCCTTGGCGATGGCTTCGGACACCGAGGCGGTCGCAGCCGCTTCGGCCTGAGCGGCCCGCTCTCGCGCCTCGGCGTCGCGGAAGGCGGCTTCGCGCCGGCCTTCGGCTTCAAGGATCTGCGACTGCTTCTGGCCCTCGGCTTTCAGAATGGCGGATTGTTTCGAGCCTTCGGCCTCCAGCACCTGCGCGCGCTTCTCGCGCTCGGCCTTCATCTGCCGGGCCATCGCCTGGATGATGTCGGCGGGCGGGGCGAGATCCTTGATCTCGATACGCGTGACCTTGACGCCCCACGGATGCGTTGCAGCGTCGATGACGCGCAACAGGCGCGCATTGATGTCGTCGCGGTTGGACAGGACCTGATCGAGGTCCATCGACCCGACCACGGTCCGAATGTTGGTCATGCACAAGTTGGAGATCGCCAATTCGAGGTTCTTCACCTCGTACGCGGCTGGAACCGGGTCGATGATTTGGGTGAACACGACGGCGTCGCACGACACCTGCGCATTGTCCTTGGTGATCACTTCCTGCTGCGGAATGTCGAGCACGTTCTCCATCATGTTCAACCGCCGGCCGATGCGGTCCATGAAGGGCATAAGCACCGACAGGCCCGGTGACAGCGTGCGTGTGTAACGGCCGAACTGCTCGACCGTGAATTGATAGCCCTGAGGCACCACCTTCACGGCGCTGAACAGCAAGACCAGCGCGAACACCCCGATCAGAACCGGAACCACAATGACGATGCTGTCGGAACTCATGCGCGCCGTCTCCCCATCTGCAACCAAACCCGCAGGTTGCTTACCTGTAACATGGCGACGCCGCGCCCGTCCACGCATACTGGACCCGACGCGGCGCGCAACGCCCTGATTAACATCAAATTTCTAGAGCTGGCCGAGCATGTAGTCAGCGGCCGAGACCTTGAACTCGCCGCCCTGTTCGACGTTTAGCGACTTCACCACGCCATCCTCGAGGATCATCGAGTAGCGTTTCGAGCGCATCCCCATGCCAAAGCCGGTGCCGTCCATCTCGAGGCCGACCGCCTTGGTGAACTCGCCATTGCCGTCAGCGAGCATCAACACATCATCGCCGACCTGTTGATCTTTGCCCCAGGCGTTCATGACGAAGACATCGTTGACCGATAAGCACGCGATGGCGTCGACGCCTTTGCTGCGAAGTTCAGCGGCCTTTTCCTTGTATCCAGGCAAGTGCTTGGCGGAACAGGTGGGCGTGAATGCGCCCGGCAAGGCGAACAGAGCGACTTTCTTGCCCTTGGTCAGCTCGCCCGTCGTGATGTCAGCAGGCTTGCCGTCCTTCATCACCCGCAGCTTCGCGTCCGGCAACCTGTCGCCCACCTTGATGGTCATTCGTCTCTCCCTGAATTCGTGTCGCAATCGCAGCGAAACCTAGCCCGTGATGTAGGCTGTTTCCGCGCCGGATGCGAATCCCCCCGCAGGGAAAACTGTCCGTGCAAGTCGCGCAGGCCTTCGAGCCGGCGCGGGCCGGCGCGGGCCGGGGCCAGTGTCAGGCAGCAGGGCTTGCCTCCCTCGCGCAACCATCCCACGATGCTGGCCGACGATGGGGACTGGGCGGGGTAGCGCGGAGTATAGGGAGACCCCTCGCGTGGAGGATTCGTTCGCAGGCAAGCTGCTGATCGCCTCGCCGTCGATCGAGGACCCGCGTTTCGCGCGGGCCGTAATTTTGATTTGTACGCATAACGAAGATCACGCCATGGGCATCGTGCTCAACAAAGCGGCCGAAGATATCAACCTGCCCGAACTGCTCGATCAGCTTGGCGTTGATGGCGAGGGCGCACCGGACGACCAGCATGTCCTGGTCGGCGGACCGGTCGGCAAGGATCGCGGCTTCGTCCTGCATTCCGACGATTATGATAGCGACGGGGCGACCTTGTCGGTGTGCGAAGGCGTCTGCCTCACCGCCACGCGAGACATCCTCCACGCCATGACTTCGGATGATCCGCCGGAGCGTTTCGTGCTGGCGCTGGGTTATTCCGGCTGGTCTGCGGGTCAGCTCGAACAGGAGCTGGTCGACAATGTCTGGCTGGTCGGCGTCGCTGACCTGCCGCTGGTGTTCGACCCCTCGCTCGATACCAAATGGAGCCGGGCGCTGACCCGCATCGGCGTCTCACCGGATCGCCTGCAGGTGAGCGGCGGGCGGGCCTAGACGCGACTACAACGGAATGTTGTCGTGCTTCTTGGCCGGGTTCTTCACGTCCTTGGTCCGCAAGGTCCGCAGCGCGCGCACGATCCGTTTTCGCGTATTGTGCGGCATGATCACATCGTCGATGTAGCCGCGTGAGGCCGCCACATAGGGATTGGCGAAGCGGTCTTCGTATTCCTTGGTGCGCTTGGCAAGCTTGGCGGGATCGCCGGCTTCGGCCCGAAAGATGATCTCGACGGCGCCCTTAGCGCCCATGACCGCGATCTCGGCGGTTGGCCAGGCGAAGTTGGCGTCGCCGCGGAGGTGTTTCGAACTCATCACGTCATAGGCGCCGCCATAAGCCTTGCGCGTGATGACGGTGACTTTCGGCACCGTGGCTTCGGCGTAGGCGAACAGAAGCTTCGCGCCATGCTTGATCAGACCGCCATACTCCTGCTTCGTGCCTGGCATAAAGCCCGGGACGTCGACGAACGTCACGATAGGAATGATGAAGCAGTCGCAGAAGCGCACGAACCGCGCGGCCTTCCGGCTGGCGTCGATGTCGAGCACGCCAGCGAGGCTCATGGGCTGGTTGGCGACGAAGCCGACGGTGGAGCCTTCCATGCGGCCAAAGCCGGTCAGGATGTTCTTGCCAAAATCCTTGCCGATCTCGAAGAAATCTCCCTCGTCGGCGACTTTCTGGATCAGCTCCTTCATATCGTAAGGCGTGTTCGGGTTGGCGGGCACCAGCGTGTCGAGGCTCATCTCGGCACGCTCAGGCTCGTCGAAGGACGGACGCGTCGGCGGCTTTTCCTTGTTGGACAGCGGTAGAAAATTGATCAACCGGCGCATCTGCATCAGCGCCTCGATGTCATTCTCGTAGGAGCCGTCCGCGACGCCGGACTTCGCGGCATGGACGCGGGCGCCGCCCAGGTCCTCGTGGGTGACGATTTCGTTGGTGACGGTCTTCACCACATCCGGGCCAGTCACGTACATGTATGAGGTATCCTTCACCATGAAGATGAAGTCGGTCATTGCCGGGGAATAGACGTCGCCGCCCGCGCACGGTCCCATGATCACGCTGATCTGAGGGATAACGCCGGACGACAGCACATTTTCCATGAAGATGTCGGCATAGCCGCCGAGCGCGTCGACGCCCTCCTGGATGCGCGCGCCGCCAGCGTCGAACAGACCGATCACGGGTGCGCCATTGCGGGCCGCAGCCTGCTGAACCTTGACGATTTTTTCGGCATGCGCCTGCGACAGCGAGCCGCCAAACACGGTGAAGTCCTTGGAGAAGACATAGACGACGCGGCCGTTGATCGTCCCCCATCCGGTGACGACGCCGTCGCCGGGGATGCGGTTCTTCTCCATGCCGAATTCGTTCGAGCGATGCTCGACGAACATGTCCCATTCCTCGAACGAGCCCTCATCGAGCAGCAGGGCGACGCGTTCGCGCGCGGTTAGCTTGCCCTTGGCGTGCTGAGCGTCGGTGCGCTTTTGACCGCCGCCAAGCTTGGCGGCTTCTCGCTTCTTCTCCAGCGCTGCAACGATATCCTTCATGCCCCGATGCCCCTCTGGAATGGCGATTGGCGGAAATAGCGGCCTGCACGGCAAAAAGGCAAGCTCAGGATGGTTTATGGCGGGCGTTGGAGGTCAGGTTGAGCGGAACCAGGGTGACGAGGCGCTGTCCTCGCAGGAGAAACAGGCCATGGCGACACCCGCCGACCGGTTTTCTGGTCACCGAGCTCAAGATCCTCGCCGCTCACGAGGCGATCTTCGCCCCCTGGGACAAGTCTCCGGGCTTGCGTGGTCTCAGCGCGGCCGCGGGGCGCGCTACGCGAGACCGCCGCAGAGCCCGGCGCTGCAGTTTTCCAGCGGCGCGGTCTGACGGCACACCGATTTCCTGCGGCCGGCGCGGGACGAAGACATGTTGATCGAAGCGAGGGTCTTGCGGTTCGGCAAGGCCTCCGCCCTGATCGAGGCGCCTGATCCAGGCTTGTCGCGTTCGCGGCGTCCGGCGAACGGGTTGCTCAAGCGCCGCTGGAGTTCACATACTGATTTGCAATCAGTGGCGCACTCGCACGCCGAACGTCAGGTTGATTGGCTCGCCAGGGAAGTAGCGTTCTTGGCCTGAGGCGAAGTCGGCCCGATCGGCATAGCGCTCGTCGGTGAGATTGCGAACGATGGCGAACGCCTCGAGCGCGTCGGTGAACCGGTAGGCGCCGCGCAGGTGGGCGATCCAGTGGCCGTGATAGCTGTGCAGGTTGGCTGCGTCGGTGAAGTACTCCCCGACATATTCCGACGAAAGGAACAGCGACATCTTCTGATTCTCCCAGCCGAGGCCGGCGTCGGCGAGCCATTCGGGCGCCGTATCGATCTTGTTGCCCTTGGTGATGACCTCGGTGGCGGCGACAACCGTGCGGCTGAACGCGTATTTCTGGTCTGACCAGGTCACGCCGCCATTCCAGCGGATCTCGCCACCTAGAACCTCAGCGATATCGCCGTTCAGCGCCGCCTCGATACCGTTATGCGTGGTCTTGCCATTCGGCACGTTGCGGCCGTCGGAGTCGCGGAAGAAGAAATGGTCCTTCTTCTGAGAATAGGTCGCGACGTCGTAGCGAACGCCGCCCACCTCGCCGCGCGCGCCGATCTCGAAACTGTCGAGCTTTTCGACATCGAGCTTCGCCAGCGTCTGGGTACTTTGTAGTCGGTACTGGTCGGACGCCTGCGGCGCGCGTTCGCCCCGAGCATAGTTTGCATAAAGCTGGACGCCCTTGATGCCGTCATAGGCCACGCCGAATTTTGGCGTCACAAGGTTCCAGTAGTCGTGCCGGCTGGGCGCCACCAGGTAGCGGCCATAAACGCCTGGGGTCTTGTGGGTAACGTAGTCATACTTCTCGGTTTCGGCGCGCAGACCGGCAAGCACCCGCCAGTTCTGGATCACTTCCCAGTTGAGTTCGCCATAGACGGCGTACATCAGCGTTTCGACGTCATAGTCGTAATGGATGCCTTTCGGGAATGCGCCGAATGTCGGGCGGGTCTGGATCTCCTCCAGCGAGCCTGAAGCCAGTTGCACATCGCCGCCTACGGTCCAGCGCATTTCCTTCGGCCCGAACTCGTAATGCGCCATGACGCCCGCTGAATCCTGGCCGTTCTTCTCGGTCGACTGGTCGGGCAGGAAGTGCTGGATGAAGATCATGCGCTGGGTGAGCGCAAAGGGCGTCACCGTCAGCGTGTCATTGCCAAAGGTCTTCTCGAAGCGGTCATCGACATGCGCCGCCCAGCCGTCACGATAGGCTTCAGGGTTGGGGTTGATCCGCGCGAGGGTTTCGTTCTTGTAGGCGTCATGGCCGATGGTGAAGCCGGCGGTCTCCTGGTTGAGATTGACCGCCGAGAAGCTGGCGACGTTGCGCCAGTCTTCGCCCTTCCATCCGGCGCGGACCGACAGCTTCTGCTGATCGACGCTGGAGGAATCCCGCCAGCCGCCATCGTGCATCGCCGACAGCCCGGCCCAGACGTCGGCGCCGCCAATGCTGAAATTGGTGGTGGCGTCGCCGCGGTAACGCTGCAGCGTGTTGACGCTGGCGGTGAGCTCCGATCCGGTCTGCGCGCCAGGTTCGGGATCGATGATGTTGATCAGGCCATGGACGGCGTTGGAGCCGTAGCGCACCGACGCCGGGCCTCGCACCACTTCGATCGCCTGAGCGGTTTCGTGATGGACCTCGAAAAGTTCGTTGACGTTGCCGAAGGCCGGCGCCCGGATCGGCACGCCATTCTCCAGCACCAGGAACGAACCCTGCCCCGCTCCAGCCGGCAGCACCGGCGAGCGGATCGCGACCAGCATCTCCTGGCCCGAGTTCATCTGCACGTTGACGCCCGGGAGCGAGTTGAGAATTTCCGCGACGTGGTTGGCCTGCACGTCGGCGATCGCCTTCGCGTCGATCACCGAGTAGGAGCCCGGATCATCCGGCACGCGGTCGCCATAGATACGGACGACTTCGGCGGTGGCGTTCGCCTTCAGTTTCTCTGTCACGACGACGTTCTTGGGAGTAGCCGGCTGCGCCTGCTGCGCAAAAGCCGGACTGGTAAATACGACCGTGGCCGCAGCCAACGCGATCCAGCTCACAGCCGAATACTTTCCCCGCACGAAAACCTCCCTGGCGATCCGTCTCGCGACGTCGTTTCTGTCCGCAATCTGAGGGAGCAAGCCTGTCCCCGCCTCGGCTCCCGCCGATCCGCGCGTCGAATTAGACTGATCCGCCCACGGACGCCAGCTTGGAGCAAGCGGTGCACGGGCTGCTCGCGCGGTTGTGTTGCCGATAAGATACGCCCGGTGGCTCGCCCAATCGGGGATCAACCAGCGTACAGCGCCGAGGGCAGGATGCCGATGATTGCCCCGGAGCAGCAGGTCGCCAGCGTGCCCGCCAGCAGGGCTTTCCAGGAGAGGCTGAGGAAGACGTCTCGCTTTTCAGGCGCAATGATCGACAGGCCGCCAACAATAATTCCGATCGAGCCCAGATTGGCAAAGCCGCAGAGCGCGTTGGCGACGATGCGCCGCGTGCGGTCGGTCATCTGGTCGACCGGGATCTGCGAGAGGTCGAGATAGGCGACGAACTCGTTCAGCACGGTCTTCTCGCCCATCAGCGAGCCCGCCTTCTGCGCCTCGTCCCAAGGCACGCCGATCAGGTACATCAGTGGCGCGAAAATCCAGCCGAGCACCCGCTGCACGCTGATCGCCTCGCCGGCAACGGGCGGCAGCACGCCGAGGATCAGGTTGACGAGATAAAGCAGCGCCAGCGCCGCTATCAGCATGGCGGCGATGTTCATCACCATCTTCATCCCGTCCCCGGCACCCTGGCTGAAGGCGTCCATGGTCGATTGGTATTTGAAGTCGGGATCGCCCGAGCGCTCCTTGGTCGAAGTCATTTCCGGGATCATGACGAGCGCGATAGCGGTCGCCGCCGTCGTGCCCATCACCGAGGCGATGAGCAACTGCGGCAGTGCGTTGTGCATCACCGGTTCGAGCATGGTCGAATAGATCGCCATCACCGCCGCCGCGATGGTCCCGAAGCCCGCCGCCATGACGATGAAGATTTCCGAACGTGTCAGCCGCGGAAAGTACGGCTTGATGAGAAGCGGCGCTTCGGTCATCCCCATGAAGACGTTGGCGGCGACCACCAGGCTGGTCGCCCCGCCAATGCCCATAGTGCGCGAGAACACGAAAGCAAAACCCTTGGTGATCCAGCGCAGGATGCGCCAGTGCCAGAGAATGGCGGCGAGTGAGGCGACGACGATGACCAGGGGCAGGATCTGGAAGAAGAACACCGGGCCGGGCGTCGCGCCGTCCTTGCCCGGCCAGACGCTGTTGTCGC
>JANMWT010000592.1:0-7771 GCA_031394145.1 Alphaproteobacteria bacterium
GGGCCCGGGCCGAGGCAATTTCTTCGTTTGGCGATGATCGCATCTTCATCGAGAAGTTCGTCGACCAACCGCGCCACATCGAAATCCAGGTGCTTGGCGACAAGCACGGAACCATTCTCTACCTGAACGAGCGCGAGTGCTCGATCCAGCGCCGGAACCAGAAAGTCTTCGAGGAAGCGCCCTCGCCCTTTCTCACGCCCGAGACGCGCAAAGCGATGGGCGAGCAGGCCGTCGCGCTGTCGCGCGCCGTGCAGTATGACAGCGCCGGCACGGTCGAGTTCATCGTCGACGGCGATCGCAATTTCTACTTTCTCGAGATGAACACCCGTCTGCAGGTCGAGCACCCAGTCACCGAGATGACCACCGGCGTCGATCTGGTCGAGCAGATGCTGCGCGTCGCCGCCGGCGAAAAGCTGGCCTTCAAGCAAAAGGACATCGGGATTAAGGGTTGGGCGTTGGAATCCCGGATCTACGCCGAAGACCCATACCGGGGCTTCCTGCCCTCGATCGGCCGCCTCAAGCGGATGAAGTTCCCGGCCGAGGGAAAACTGGGACAGGGCGAGGTCCGGATCGACACCGGCGTCCGCGAGGGCGACGAGATCTCGATGTTCTATGATCCCATGATCGCCAAGCTGATCACCCACGGAAAGGACCGCGCCACCGCCATCGACACCCACCTCAAGGCGTTGGAGCGACTGGAGATCCGCGGCATCCAGGACAACTCGCCCTTCCTTGCGGCGGTGCTCGGTCAGAAGCGCTTCCAGTCCGGCAAGATCACCACCGGCTACATCAAGGAAGAATTCCCCGACGGCTTCCACGGCGCGACGGCGACGCTCGAGCAGGAAAAGCTGATCGTCGCTGCCGCCGCTTATGCCCGCGGGGTTATGCTGCGCCGCGCCGGAGAAACCTCAGGCCGCACCGAGCCGCTGCAGCCGATGCGCACCGACTGGGTCGTGCTGCTTGATCGCAAGAGCGTTCCGATCAAACTGGCGCTCGGCCAGGGTCGTGCGACGATCACCTTTGATGGCGGCGAGGCGGCGGAACTTGTCACGGCCTGGACGCCCGGCGTCGGTCTGATGGAAGGCGTGTTCAAGGGCCAACCCTTCGCGCTTGGCTTCGCCAACCGTGACGAGGGCTTTGTCTTCAAGCATCTCGGTGTCGAGGCGCGTGTTCTGATGTGCACGCCCTTTCAGGCCGACCTGCACTCGCGCCTGCCGGAAAAACAGAAGCCGGATACATCCAAGCTGATCATGAGCCCGATGCCAGGCCTGGTCGTGTCGGTGGCGGTGGCGGTGGGCCAGGACGTCAAGGCAGGCGAAGCCATCTGCATCGTCGAGGCGATGAAGATGCAGAATATCATCCGCGCCGAAGCTGACGGCGTGGTGAAAACGGTCAATGCCGCCGCCGGCGCTTCCGTCGCCGCCGACGAAGTCCTGGTCGAGTTCGCCTGATCCCTGTTTGACGACGGAATTCCAATCGCGCTGCTGGCCCCGACCGCAGCGCGAATTCCTTTGCGAAAAAAATGGTCTTGTCATGCGACAAAAGTCCAGCTGATTTTGAGCGGCTGAAAGCCGCGCTGGCGCTGGTTCTCGGCGCCGCGGCGCTGGTCGTGTTCAACGACGTGTCGAAACTCGATGATGCGAAAGCCGAGAAGCCCGCCGTTGGGCGATCAAGGCGCTGGTCGAAGCCGCAATGAGGAAGGGACGATCGTCCCTCAGATCGGAGGGATGGTGCTCTCGGTCGCGCCGAAATTTTTTTCAAAGGCGCGCCTCAAGGCCACGTCGACGTCATGCATCGGGATCAGCTGACCAAGCTCCGCGAGGCTGGTGACGCCAAGTGCGGGGTCGGAGACGCCGCACGGGGTGATGCCGCCGAAGTGCGACAGGTCCGGCTCCACATTCAGGCTGATCCCGTGGCAAGACACCCAGCGCTTCAACCGGACGCCGATGGCGGCGATCTTGTCTTCGCGGACAACGCCCGCACGCGAACGGTCGATCCAGACGCCGATGCGGCCGGCGCGGCGCTCGCCCTTGAGGTTGAATTCCGCCAGCGTGTCGATCACCCACTGCTCCAGCGAGCAGACGAATTGCTTCACATCGCGACCGCGCTTGCTCAGATCGAGCATCGCGTAGCCCACGCGCTGGCCGGGGCCGTGATAGGTGAACTGGCCGCCGCGCCGCGTGTCGAATACTGGAAAGCGGTCGGGGTCGAGCAGGTCGCCCGTCTTGGCGCTGGCCCCTTTGGTGTACAGCGGGGGGTGCTCGACCAGCCAGACAAGCTCGTCCGCGTCGCCTGCGAGAATCGCCTCAACCCGGCCCTCCATGGCGGCGACCGCCTCGGAATAGCCCGTCAGGCCTTCGGAAATCGCCCATTCCGTCATCGGTTAACCTGTCTGCAATGCCGACGGAGGATCGTCGCCGCTTGTAGCGAAAGTATATCGGAGCATGCGCGTGAATTCTCAACTCGCCTCCGTCGGCGTCGAGCTCACCATCCTGCTCGGTCGCTCGACCATGCCGATGCAGCAATTGCTGCGGATGGGCCGGGGAGCGGTGATTCAGCTCGACACCCATGAGGACGACGAGGTCTGGGTGCTGGCCAACAACCACCCTATCGCCCGCGGCCAGCTGGTGATCGAGGGCGACCGCATGTCGATTTCCATCACCCGCGCAGCTCAAGTCGAGGACTACTTCGCCACCGAGCAGTAAGCGCCGCCAGCGTCTCCCCGGCTTACGGGTTCTCCTTGAGGAATTTCTCGAGCGCTTCGGGGATCACGAAGGCGTCCGAGCCAATGTGAGCCGACTTGCCGCAAACCGTCACCGACTTCTTGCCCTCCTTAAAGTCCTGCTGCGACACGAACTGCGGATCGACATAGCGCGTCGTCTTGCCTCTCCGGTCGAAGATGCCGAGGCCGGCAAGCAACGCGCCGGGTCGGTTGCGCTGGGCCCCATTGCCGTTCTGGAAGCGGACGGCGCCGTCTTCGTAGCTCTGGAAGATCAGGCGGATATGTGGATCCTTGGTCTGGCTGAAGTCCTCGGGAGAGTAGACGAGGATCCCACAGGCTTTCCGGATCGAGCCCGCGGCGCAGGGTTCCTTAATCTGCGCAAACAGCGCCTGGGCAGCCTCGCGACTGACCGGTTGCGGCTGCTGGGCGAACGCCGGGTGCGCAAAGACCATGCTCGACGCAGCGAGCAGCGCGGAATATGCGATTTTCATGTTCCCATCCCCGTTTTCACGTCCCCGGCCGGAGCCTATGCAGCTGCTTGATGCCGCGCAATGCCGCCGGCTACCCGCGGCGCGCCCCCCTGATTTCAGGGCGAAATGCCCCGTCAATCGACGCTTCACAAAGGCTCGCAACCGATATATGTCGCAGCCCTTGCCCGGCGTGCGGTCGTGGCGGAATTGGTAGACGCACTACCTTGAGGTGGTAGCGCCGCAAGGCGTGGAAGTTCGAGTCTTCTCGACCGCACCAGCAGTCCGGGTCAGCCAGACGAAAGCAAGCCGTTACGGAAAGGGGAGGTCGCGATGAATGACGCCCCCGATCCGAACACGGCTGTGCTGCCCAACGAGACCGCCGAACTCGAAGCGCCTGGCGTCATCGCGCCTGCCTTCGTCGAGCAATTCGCCGCCGCCGTAGAGGCCGGCGACCGGCCCTTCCTGCAGCGCACGGTCAAGGAGCTTCACCCGGCCGACGCAGCCGACTTGCTCGAACACCTGCCGCCCGACACCTTCCGCCGCGCGATCCATCTCATCGACGCTGATCTGCCGCCCGAGGCGGTCGCCGAGCTCGGCGAGGAAACGCGCATCTCGGCGCTCGATGAGTTGAGCGACGACGCTCTTGCGGCGATCGTCGGCGATCTCGAATCGGATGACGCCAGCTTCCTGCTCAGCGACCTCACCGAGGATCGCCGCGCACGCATCCTCACACGGGTGTCGGCCACCGATCGTGCTGCGATCGAAAGCTCGCTGGCCTTCGATGAGGAATCCGCCGGCCGGCTGATGCAGCGCGACTTCGTCGCCGCGCCGGTTTTCTGGACGGTGGGACAGGCGATCGACCACATGCGAACGGTCGGCGAGGACGACCTGCCGGAGACATTCTTCGAAATCTACATCGTCGACCCGGGCTTCCGGTTGCAGGGAGCGGTGCCGGTGTCGACACTGTTGCGTTCGCCCCGCGATGCGCCCCTGCAGGGGTTGATGAAGGAATCGCGTGTCCGCCTCACCACCGGCATGGACCAGGAAGAAGTCGCCTACCTCTTCCAGCAGTATAACCTTGCATCGGCGCCGGTCGTCGATGACGCCGGCCGCCTCACCGGGATGATCACGGTCGATGACGTCGTCGACGTCATCCAGGAAGAGGCCCAGGAGGACATGCTCGCCCTGTCGGGGGTCAGCGAGTCAGGCGTCAACCAAACCATCTTTTCGGCGGTGCGGGCGCGCGTGCCTTGGCTTGCCGTCAACTTGTTCACCGCCTTCATCGCATCGACCGTGGTGTCGCTGTTCTCCAACGTGATCGACCATTTCGTCACCCTGGCGTTCCTGATGCCGGTGGTTGCCGGAGTGAGCGGCAATTGCGGCTCACAATCGCTGGCGGTCGCGGTGCGCGCCATCGCCGAGCGCGACCTGGAAGGCCCGATGGTGGTCCGCGCCATCCGTCGCGAGGCGGGGACCGCCCTGATCAACGGCCTCTTGATCGCCTGGAGCGCAGCTCTGGTGTCGCTGCTCCTGTTCCGGAGCCCGATAATCAGCCTGGTGGTCGGGATGGCGATGACCATCACTTTCAGCTGGGCCGGACTGATCGGAATCCTGGCGCCGCTAACCTTGAAACGCCTCGGCGCCGACCCAGCCGTGGCCTCCTCGGTCTTCGTCCTTACATCTATTGATATGATGAGCTTTTTCGTCTTTCTCGGATTGGCGACCTTGATCCTGCTTTAACCACCAGCTGTCGCCGTGAGGCAGGCTGGCTCCCGGTTTGCACCGGACAAGCGAATTGATCGGGGGATGTGTCAGTTCGGGCCAGGATGATGACAGGACGATTGCGCACCTCGCGCGCGGGCCTCGAGCTCATCAAGAGCTTTGAAGGGTTCCGCGAAGCCGCCGCCCGTCTTCCCGATGGGCGCTGGACGATTGGCTATGGCCATGTTCGCTCGGCGCGCGAAGGCGTCGCCATTACCGAACAGGATGCCGAGGATCTGCTCCGCTATGACCTGCAGGGCATAGAGGATGCGATCCTGGCCTTGGTTTACGCGCCGCTGACCCAGAGCCAATTCGATGCGCTCGCCTCGCTGGTGTTCAACATCTCGCCCGGCCAATTCAAGGATTCAGAGATTCTCGGCCGGATAAACGCCGGCGAATACCTTGCAGCCGCGGCCGGTTTCGACGCTTGGCGCAAGGCTCGCATCAATGGACGCCTGATCGTGGTCGACGCCCTGGTGCGTCGCCGTGCGATGGAGAAGGCCATGTTCCTCGAACCGCCCGATGGACGCCCCGCCGCCCCAACTCCCCTGGTGACGCCAGAAGTTGATCCCGCCGCCCTGTTCCTGACGCCGCGCGAGGCCGTCGTCGATGTGGTCGCGCCGCTCAAGCCTGGCCCGGCCTCGGTCGCCCCGCGCACCCCAGGGCCGATTGCCAAGGCCGCCAATGACGATCTTTCCGAGACCGCCATCACTCAGGCGATCGGCAATCTGGTCAGCAAGCCCGGAAACGGACAGATGACCGGGACAAGCACCGAACCCTCGGCGACGCCCGAGGACGCCTCGCGTGTCGTAGCCGCCCGCATCGCCCGCATTCTCAAACGCGCCGAGCAATCGGCCGAGGCTCATGTCGCACCGGTCCCGGTCGAGGCTCTCGCCGCGATCCAGGCGCGAGCCGGCCGCCGCACCCCGGTGGTCTGGGAGGCGCCTGAGGACCTTCCGGACTTCGACGCGCCGACCCCGCCCCGCGCCAATGCCGCTCGGCCGCGCATCTTCATTGACGACACAGAAGTGTTCGACCCCGGCCGCGATCCGGCAGACCTGTTCGCCGAAAGCCAGGCGAAAGAGCTGGCGGTCAACGGCTTCGCTGCGCCGATCAATGTCATCGATCCCCGCGTCGTGCGGGTCGCGCCCTGGATTGCCATCCTGATCCTGTCGGTGCTCGGCCTCGCCATCGGCCTGGTCGACAGCTTCCGCAGCGTTGGCGTCGTGGCCGCCGGCGGTGGCGACGGCGCCGCCGCGACGGTTCTTGCGGTGTCCGGCCTGATGCTGGTCATGAGTATCTATTTTATCATCACGCGAACGGCCGACCCCGAGCAATAAATCAAGGCTGGCTTGCCAGTAGACCGCCGCCCACGAGCCCTGATAAGCCTCGGGGCATGATCTCCAACTCACAATCCACGCTCGACTTCGATCTCGGCGAAACCGCCGATATGATTCGCGATAGCGTGAAGGGCTTCGCCGACGCGCGCATCGCGCCGATCGCCGCGAAGATCGACAAGACCGACGAGTTCCCGCGTTACCTCTGGCCCGAGATGGGCGCGCTCGGTCTGCTCGGCATCACGGTGGAGGAGGAGTGGGGCGGGTCCGGCCTCGGTTATCTCGAACATGCTGTGGCGATGGAGGAGATCAGCCGGGCCTCGGCCTCGGTCGGGCTCTCGTATGGCGCCCACTCCAATCTCTGCGTCAATCAGATGCGGCGTTGGGGGAATAATGATCAGAAGAAGCGCTATCTCGCCAAGCTGATCAGCGGTGAGCACCTGGGCTCGCTCGCCATGTCAGAGCCAGGCGCAGGATCGGATGTCGTGTCGATGAGGCTGCGCGCTGAAAAGCGTGGCTCCCAATACATCCTCAACGGCTCGAAGATGTGGATCACCAACGGGCCGAGCGCCGACACGCTGATTGTCTATGCGAAGACCGATCCCGACAGGAACTCGCGCGGCATCTCCGCTTTTATCATCGAAAAGGGATTTAAGGGATTTTCGGTCGCGCAGAAGCTGGACAAGCTTGGCATGCGCGGTTCGGAAACCGGCGAGCTGGTGTTCCAGGACTGCGAAGTGCCGGAGGAAAACCTCATCGGACCGCTCAACGGCGGCGTTGAAGTGTTGATGTCCGGCCTCGACTACGAGCGAACGGTCCTCGCGGCGGGCGCGACGGGCATCATGCAGGCGTGCATGGACGTCGTGCTGCCCTATGTTCGTGACCGCAAGCAGTTCGGAAAATCGATCGGTGAGTTTCAGCTCATTCAGGGCAAGCTCGCCGACATGTATGTGAAGATGAATGCCTCGAAGGCCTACGTCTATGCCGTGGCGAAAGCCTGTGACGCGGGCCGCACGGCGCGGAAGGATGCAGCGGGCGCAATCCTGTTTGCTGCGGAGACAGCAACGCAGCTTGCGCTCGACGCCATTCAGATCCTCGGCGGCAACGGCTATATCAACGATTATCCCGCTGGCCGCTTGCTGCGCGATGCGAAGCTCTATGAAATCGGCGCCGGCACGTCGGAAATCCGGCGATGGCTGATTGGTCGGGAATTGTTCAACGAAACGGGCTGAGGGGGCTCACTCGACTTCGAGGCGACCCTGATGAAATGGGCGATATGTCTGGCCGCTGTTGCGGCGGTGAGTTGCAGTGCGCCTGGCGCAGATAATGCGTCGGTCGAGAAATGCATTCCCAACGCTGACAGACTGCTGGCTCTCGACTTCGTGGCCTTCGATCAAGACCCCAGTGGCGGCTGGCGCAGCGTCGGGGCGCAGGACGGATGCGAGGGCGCCATCGCCGACCTGATCGCGCGCTACCGCAAG
>JANMWT010000604.1:0-20815 GCA_031394145.1 Alphaproteobacteria bacterium
TCACGCGCCGGAGTTGCGCGCGGCGCCATTCCTCGCGCCTCGAGCATCAGGCGGAGCGCAACCTTTACCGGCCCAGGAACCACCACCGCGCCTGATACCCAGCGCCGCACCGTCGAGCCGTCGACCTCCAGCATCTCGGCGAGCCGCGTCTGCCAGCCCCAGTCCCCGAACAGCGCCTCGCCGACGATCTTGAGATCTTCAGGCGAGAGCAACTGTCCGGGGCCGAGCTGGGGCAGACGAGACATCGCGCTCAACTCCGGATGAAGTCAGCAATGACGGCAGGGGTTGCCGTATCGAAGCCCACCACGTCGAGCATGCCAGCGTCATTGGGATCGGCGATCGAGAAGCCGTTCGCAACCATGCCGACCACCACCAGGCGCGCCGGGATGCCGGTGCGCTCGCGGTATTGCTTCAGCGCAACCGCGGGATGGATGACACCGGCCCAGGTTTCGCTGTCGGTGTAGATGATGAAGGCGTCGGCGGCGATGCCGCGCTCGAGCGCGTAGAGCATCGGCAGAGCGCAGTCCGTGCCGCCGAACGGCATGCCTGCTATGCGCGTCACGACATCATCCAGTCGCTGGTGCGAGGACACCGGGAACGGCACAACGCCATCTGTGGCGTTGCCCGAGTTCGGCGACTGGAAGAAGTCCGCGCCCTGACTGGTGAAGGCGATGGTGTGGACCTCCTTCTCGACCGCTGTTGTCACCAGCGCCAGCGCCGCCGAAGCCTCGCGCGGGGTCAACATCGAGCCTGCAACCATGCCCGCGCCCATCGAACCGGACACATCCAGCGCCTGTAGGATGCGTTTGCCGGTGGGCTCGACCTGCTCGAAGGCCAGATAGAAGGCGCGGTCGAGCGCATCGACGATCTCAACTACCGGGTCCCACGCCAGCTTGCCGCGCACACCGCGTCCGGCGGCATAGGTCGAGTGCGCGATCAACAGGGCGAGCGGATGCACCCGCGCCTTGGCCAGCGCGGTTGCATCCTGGATGCGAGCGGCGACATGCTTTGCCGCCTCGCTCATCGGTGCGATCAGACCGGCTGCCGTCATCCGGTTGAGGGTGCGGATCATCGCCGTCATCGGCATCTCGGCGAGCAAGGCGCTCCAGACGTCGCGATCATCCATCCATTGTGGCGGGATCGCTTCGCGCGGCAGGGAATGGTCGCGGATCAGACCGGCGATCTCCCCGGCGCTGGCGGCGACTTGCGCCGCATCGTGCGCGCGTACGATCGCCGGAAGCGCTGCGACATCGCTCTCGCGCGCGCACATCCAGTCGAACAGCGCGCGGCGCGCCTTATCGCCCGCGTCGGCCTCCGGGTGGGCAAGGCGCAGGAGGTCGCGGTGCGACCAGCCCTCGCGATGCTTGTACTTGACCGCCTGATAAGCCAGCTGGTCGACGGGTCGATCGAGATACCAGTGCGCCACTGCGCGGCGCAGGCCTCGACCCCAGCCGCGAAGTCCGTTCACCGCCTCCGCGAACTGGAAGAGGTGCGTGCCGGTGCGGCAAACCTTGGAGAGGGCGCCAAGCGCCGCTGCGCGTGCGAGCGGGTTCTCGCTCGCCGCCGCGAGCGCCAGGGCAAAGATCGCAGGGTCGTTCTTGGGGGCCCGCCCGCCGTCGGACACAGCGACAATCGCTTCGACCGCGGCCGGTCCGTCGGCGAGCAGACAGGCGATCACGGCCTGAGCGCTGTCGCGCGTCAGCTTGCGTTCGCTGGCGTAATACGAGCCGGCTTCCGACCCCAGCACCAAGAAGCGCTCGAGCCGTGTCCAGTCATCGACCGGGTAGGCTGCCCCGCCCGCTGAGTTCTCGACCATGCCGGGCAACTTGTCCGACTGGCCGCCGGAGGTGATGAGGTGGCGAAGATATTTCCACGGCATGGCCGGGTGCTCCAAAGATCTGCGCCGGCAGGCATGGGCTGTTGGTGGAACAGCCTTTCGGCTGGCGGGGGTCGAACCCGCAATGACCAGATAACCGTCAACGTCGGCCCACCGACACTCGACCATTAGTGCATTTTGCACTAGTCCGCAAGCGCTGGATTATTTTTGCGGCTTGTCTGATGCTGGATTGAAGGCCGGCAGGCGCCAGCCGGCGAGGATTGCGCCGGCGCGCACGACGAACCCCGCGAGGATCGCAACGCTGCTCGCCCAGCCCAGCGGGGCGCCCAGCGCCATCAAGATGACAAAGGCTGCGGCGCTGACAATCGCGGCCGAGACATAGATCTCGCGGCGCAGCAGCACCGACGGCTCGCTGGCCAGCACATCACGAATAACGCCGCCGAAGGTCGCGGTCAGCACGCCCATCACGACGCAGATCGGCGGCGCCACGCCCATCCCCAGCGCCTTGGCGGCGCCGACCACGGCATAGACGCAGAGCCCGGCGGCATCGAGCCACAGAAGCGCGCGCCCGGGCGCTGCCCGACCCCGCGTCAGCCAGACCAGAACCGCAACCACCGCACAGACGATCGAATAGCCCGGGTCCTGCACCCAGAACACCGGCGCTCCGATCAGCAGGTCGCGCAGCGTGCCGCCGCCAACCCCGGTGATCGCCGCGAAAAAGATGAAGGTGATGACATCCTGCCGCTTCTCGGCGGCCATCAGTGCGCCAGAGGCGGCGAACGTCGCGACGCCCGCATAGTCGAGCATGCTGACGATCGACAGATGAAACCCACCCGTGTCCATGCGCGGCACTGTCAGCGCAAATCCGGCCGGCAGGCAACCATGCGAGGGGTCTCGAAACGATGGCGCTGCGGACATGAGGCGAGATCGGCAGGGGTGTTTCCCCTTGAGCCCGATTGAGGAGGACTGGATAAGCCGGTCTCATCGGCCCGCAGCGCGGCGGCTTGGTGTCCGAGGCCAGATGCATGACGATTGCAGCAAGAGGAAGGCGGCGCGGGCGTGTTGCAGGTCCGGGAAAGGAGCTTGCGCTCCGATGGCGCGCTTCCGGCGAACCGGTCCGCTCTCCACCTTGGCGATAACCCGAACCAATCGGCCCGCGCCTTCATCATCCTAGCGCATCGGCTGGTCGGGAGGAACGGGCGTGGTGGAGGACCGGGAGAGGGCGTAAAGCCTTTCGACCCTACGCCCAACGTGCTCTACCGCTGAGCTACACGGACTTGCGTCCGCGGCGGGATTCGAACCCGCGACACCGTCGTCAACATCGATAACCCGAACCAATCGGCCCGCTCCACCGGACCAGCCGCTGCAAGCGCTCAGCCTCATTAGTGCATTATGCGCTAATCGTCAATCGCTCGCCGCTTTGGGTCGTGTCTCAGTTTGGATTTGACCTCGGCTTTTTGTGCGACCGGATTGGAACCGCATGCTCGGCGCTAAGCTTCCCTGGCCGAACCCGGCCGGGGTGCGGGCATGGTCGAAAAAAACCGACCTCGAAGATCCAAAGCATCCCGAGCGGGGTTGGGTTTGGCCGATGCCGCATTGGACCGTGCGTCGGATTGCGGCGGAGGCGGCGATGCTTGACGCGCCGGAGAATTGCCAGCGACGAGATCGTTCAGCGCCGTCAGCATCAATTCAGTTGGGCGTGTGGCCCGGTATTAGCGCCACGTCAAAACTGTAGACCTCGACAGGATCGCGATCCAAACCGAACATCAGTCGGTATGTTCCGGCGACTGGAAATTTGACGCCTACCCTGGCTCCCGAGGAGAACGCCAAATTCGTGGTTTGGGCATTGCCAGATGTGGCCGCGATTTCTTCGCCCAAAGGATCGACAAGCCGAAAGCTGGCAATCATCTCGGGACCCCACACTCGATCCAGTCGAACCGAAACACGGAAACAAAGCTGCGCCTGAGAATATGGAAATTACGGGACAAGAATGTTGTCGTAAACGCCAATCAAAATTTCCTTGCCGCTCTTCTCAAAGCGGACGTCATCGAAGATGAGCGCGGTGGTGATTTTGTAATCGACCGACATCACGAACCAGTCGCATAATTGGTTTCAGGTCCTGCGTACTTGGCCGCTTTCGTGTTCGAGAAGCCCGACAAATCGTCGAACGACGTTGCCCCACGGTGCGGCCGATTGTCCGTCGGAACCATTTCTTCGTAAGGCTTGAGTGTCATTTCTAGGCGGCTGTCCATCGCTCGGGCCAAATCGTGCGCGGTTTGGATGGTCATATTTTTCTGCCCTGCCAACATGCGGGAGACGTAACCTGGGTCTTTGCCGAGTCGTTCGGCAATGTCCTTCTGCATCAGGCCGCCGGCTTTATTGAGCACGTGAAAACGAGCTTGAAAGGTTCCAACCAGCGCCTGCATGAATGCAGCGCGCTGCTCTTCAAGGCGCGCGCGGTCTAGGGGTTTCTGGCTCATCTTCGGTTCTCCGATGTCGGGAAATGCTTGTCGCTGAAATTGTTGCGGAAGGCGGGCCATCGCGCTTCGCTCGCCGCCTATGCTTGCATTCCGCTCCAGCGTACAGGCGACACCCAGATCATCCGTCATCGTTTTGATGATGACCGCAATCACGGCCTCAATCGGGGCGGCTTCAATGTCGTAGCTCTCGTGTAAGCGTCAGCCAGTTCGACCTCATGCCAGCGGAGGGCGCGCTCCAGCTTCTCATGCCGGTTCTGCCCTTCTCAGCGCGGGTCCACGATCAGCCAGCCCGCCTCGCCGGCCGGCGCCTCGTCGTGATCCTCGAGCCAGCTTCGAACCATGGCGCTAAGCGTTGGGAGCGCAGGGCCTGGCGTCCCATGTCAAGCGTGGGCAAATTCAAACTGAGACACTATCCCGGTTTGGCGGCGGCGCCGGCCGGCGTCTTGTTCGGGAGCACCCGTATCTCCTGCGCGTCGGCATCGGCCAGCCAGCGTTGGGCCGCCGCCTCGACCTCCCCAAGCGTCACGGCGCGCAGCCGCGCCTCGATCGCTGGCAGCCGGGCGCGCTCGAGTGTATCTGGGCGGGTCTGCGCCTGAGAGATCAGCGACAGCCAGTAGCCGTTCGATGTGGCGTTGCGCGGCAGCTGTTCGAGCGAGGGTGTGATCGCCCGTTTGAACTCATCCTGCGTGATCTGGCCGGCGCGCAGCTGGCCGGCGATCTTGCGCATGGCGGCAAGCACCCGATCGACATCCTCAGGCTTTACTTCGGCGGTCGAGACGACATAGCCCCAGCCTGGATAGGCGGACGACATCGACGCCCCGGCCTGGGGGGAATAGGTGGCGCCGAGGTTCTCGCGAATCTCGTCGGTCACCTTGATCCGCATGATGGCGCCCAGGACGCCAAGCGTTTCAGCCTTCGCCGGGTCAGCTTCAGGGTCGATATCCACCGGCCAGTAGAGACTGGCGATCGCCTGATTGGCCTCGCCATTGTGGGTGAGAGCGATCGCCTTGCGATCCTTGCGGAAAACCACCGGTCGTTTGGACTTGAAGAAGGTCGAGGCGGGCTTGCGTTCTGGCAGCGCGCCGAAGGTCTTCGCCACGGCGGCGATCACTTTATCCTCGTCGATATCGCCGACGATGGCGATCTCGATCGCTTCCTTCGCAAGAATGGGATCCAGCGCCGATTTGAGCTCGGTGAAGGAGCGGCTGACCTCCCCGTCATCCGCGCTGTAGCCGAACCGCCGATCTCCCGAGGTCAAGAGCCGCATACCCTGGGACGACAGCACCGATTGTGCGTTGGCGTCGAGCCGGGGCCAGGAGAGCACGATGTTCTGCCGCCAGCGCCGCTCGGCTTCCGATCGGTAGCCAGGATGGGTCAGGAAGGCGGCGGCGACCTGGAGCTGGAGTTCGAGATCGGCGGGATTGGTGCTGTAAGACCCGCCGAAGGCCGTCGTCGAGGCGGTAAACTGCGCCTGCACCTGCCGACCGCCGAGAATGGCCCGCAGATCGTCGGCGGAATGCTTCTCCAGCCCGCCGCCGGAAAAAGCGCCCATGATGTCATGGAGCCCGAACGGCGTCTCAGGCAGCTCCAGGATGCCGCCGCCGACCCGGATCGAGACCTGAACGACATTCTTCTGGAACACCGTCTTCTTGAGGTTGAGCCGGACCTGGTTGGCGAAGATCACCGTCCGCGCATCGATGTCGGCCAGGCGCGCATCCTTCACGACCTGGCCCGGCCTGCCAAAACGTTTGTAGGCAAAGGTCTTCGCCGAGGTCTTGATCGGTGGATCGACCTTGACCGAAGCCGAGGCCTTCCAGGCCGCGACGATGTCCTTCTCGACGCCCGGGCGTTCGACCGTGGACGCCATGAAAAACAGCGGCGCCCCGATCGACATCCGCTTCCTGAAGACCTCGCGCACGATCTCCGGCGTCACCTCGGGCGCCCAGAGCTCGAACCGCTTGAGACCAGATGATGGCGTCGAGAAGACCGTGTCGTCCTGGATCGAGCCCGTGAGCTGGTTGACCAGTTGGCCGGTGGTCCGCGTGTTCTCGCGTTGTGCAGCATTGGTCTGGTTGGAGCGCAGGGCGGCAATCTGTTCGTCGATCTCCTCCTGCGTGAAGCCAAAGAGCAGCGCCCGCCGCCATTCCTGCTCCAGGGCTGAAAGCCCGGCCTTCCAGGCGCCAGGCGTCACCGACACGGAACCGCTGGAGACGTCGACCGCCTCAAGAATGTCGGAATAGTTCAATCCAGCGGAGCGAAACGGCGGCGCCTCGCCATTCGCCAGCCTGGACAGGCGCCGGCCGATGGCGCCGGTGGCGAAGCCGAGCAGATTGCTTTCACGCCGGTAGGCGGCCGTGTCAGGCAGGTCCTCATAGGGTTTGAGAGAATAAACCACAATCGAATCGCCGCCATCCTTGTGGGTGAAGACCGAGGCGGCAGGCTCGCGCAGCTTCGGTCGATAGCTCTTGTCGGGATCGACGCCGGCAGCGCTCCGGCCCGCCCAGTCGTTGAACTTCGTCTTGATCTTGGCTTCCAGCGCATCGACGTCGATGTCGCCGACGACCACCAGCGTCGCCCGCTCGGGTCGATAGAAGCGATCATAAAGGCTGACCAGCTGGTCGTGGGTCGCCGCTTCTATCACCTTGGTCTCGCCGATCGGCATGCGCGATGCGGCATAGGCGCCGGGCAGGAGGAAGTCGAGTTCCTGCTGGCTGCGGCGACGTGCGAAGGTGTCGCCGCGACGCTCCTCCGACAGGACGACGCCCTTCTCGCGATCGATGGCGCCGGGTTCAAAGGTCAGCTCGCTGGCGATCTCGCGCGCGAGGAACAGGCCCTCCTCGATCTTGGCGTCGGTCGCTTTGGGAAGATCGAACTGATAGGTGGTGTGCTTCTGGGAGGTCTGGGCGTTGGTGTCGGCGCCGAATGCAAGACCCAGCCGCTCGAGGATCTTCACCATCTCGCCTTCGGCGACATGGTGCGAGCCGTTGAACGCCATGTGCTCGATGACATGCGCGAGGCCCTTTTCGGTCTCCGCCTCGTTCAGCGACCCGAACCTGAAATCGAAGCGGATCGACACGGCGTCCGGCGGCAGCTGGTTCTTCAGCAGCGCGTAGTGCATGCCGTTGGCAAGGACGCCGTAGCGCACCGCAGGATCGGGTGCGATGTCGCTGGCGAGAAAAGCCCAGGCGGGCTTGGCCGGCGGCGCAGTCTGCGCCAGCGCGGGTCCGGCGCCGAGCGCAAACCCAAACGCGAGCGCCGCGCCAGCAAGCAGACAGCTTCGGCTCGCACGGCCGATGACGTTTGTCATTCACGTTCCCCGCTGGGTTGGCGCCCGACTATGCGACGCCGCATCGGGGCTGTCGATTGCGCCAGCTTGGAGCTCTGCAGTGATTGCCAGACGCCGCGCCAGGCGTGTTAACACGTGGCCGTGATGAGCCGCCTGCCGCCCCGCCCTATCCTCGAATGGTCTGATCCTGCGACGCCCCGGTCGACGGACATGGACGACGTTTATTTTTCCGGCGACGGCCTCGCCGAAAAGCGCACCGTGTTTCTCTCCGGTTGCGGACTTCCCGAAGGCTGGGCGGGACGCCGCCAATTTACGATCGGCGAGCTTGGTTTCGGCACCGGCCTTGCCTTTCTCGCCGCTTGGGATTTGTGGCGACGGAACCGGCCGTCTCCGGCCGCGCGCCTCAACTTCCTGTCGTTCGAACGAGCGCTGATCTCGGCGAGCGACGCTGCTCGCATCCATTCGGCCTGGCCTGAACTCGCCGACCTCTCGCACCACCTGATCACGCGCTGGCCGAACCGTGCGCGCGGCATGCAACGCATCGCGCTGCCCGATGGCGTCAGCTTGACGCTATGCATCGAGGAGATCGCCGCAGCCCTGCCGCAGACCGAAGCCTTGATCGACGCCTGGTTTCTCGACGGCTTTGCGCCGTCGAAAAATCCGGCGATGTGGTCACCCGAGACGCTCGCGCAGATCGCCCGCCTGTCGGCGCCGCGCGCCCGCGCAGCGACCTATACTGTCGCCGGCGAGGTGCGGCGCGGGCTTGAAGCGGTCGGCTTTACCCTCGAGAAGCGGCCGGGCGTCGGCCGCAAGAAGGAGCGATTGGAGGCTCAACTTGCCATCGACAAACCCGCCCCAGCGCCAACCCCGCCGCAATCTGTTCTGATCATCGGCGGAGGCGTAGCGGGTGCGACCTGTGCGCGCGCATTCCTGTCGCGCGGCTGCGAGGTTGTTGTGCTTGATGCCGGCGCCGCGCCGGGCGCCGGAGCGAGCGGCAACGCGCTGGCCCTCGTTATGCCGCGCCTCGACGCCGCCGATGGGCCCGCCGCGCGCGCCTTGCTGGAGGCCTGGCTTCTGGCGCGGCGCGCCTGGCTCATGCTTGGGCCAGAGGCTGCACGCGCCCTCGACGTCCGGCAGCTGGCCCGCAATCAGGCTGACCGGTCGCGTTTCGCCCGCCTGGTCGCCGACCCGCCGCTCGATGAGCACCTGCTTGCCCCGCTCCTCACCGAGGGACAGATCACCGGCTTGCAGCATCGCGGCGCCATCGCCGTACGCCCGGCGATCGCCCTCCCCGCACTTCTCGCGGGCGCCGCGCTCCACTGGTCGAAAAGCGTCGCGTCGATCGCGCGGATCGATGGACGATCCATGGCGGTGCTGGAAAGCGGCGAGACGATCGGCGCTGATCTCATCATCGTCTGCAACGCCATGGCCGCAGGCCGGATCGACGGTCTCAGCTGCCCGCCGCTTGAAGGCCGGCTTGGACAGATCGAGCGAGCAGGCTCGACCCCGGGTGAGTTGAGCGCGGTTGCGGATGGCGGCTATGTGCTGGAAGCTTTCGGCGACCTGGTTTTCGGGGCGACCTTCGAGCCAGCCGTCGGTGAACCGGTCGTCACGGACGCGGCGCGGACGTTCAATCTCGATGTCCTGCGCCGGTTGCGGCCTGACCTTCTTGAGATTGGCGCAGGCGTCGCCTCGCGCGCGGCGATCCGGGCCACAACCCGCGACCGCCTGCCTTTCGCCGGCGCGCCCCCTTGTCGCGAGGACGCCACCCAGCCCGGCGACGACGTCCGTCTGGTCGGCGGCCTCGGGTCGCGCGGTTTCCTGTGGGCGCCCTTGCTGGCGGAGATGATCGCCTCGGCCGCCTTTGGCGAGCCGGCGCCCGTCGAGCGGTATGTAACCGAGGCGCTTGATCCGGATCGCTTCCGGCGCCGGGCGCTGCGGCGTGGATCCTAGGCGCGCTGGCCGATGAAGGTCCTGTCCTTGGCGCTGCTGGAAGGCGCGTGAACGTCTGCAGGGATCATCGCCGCCACACTTCCTAGCACGCCATTCCGAGCAGGCAGTGACGACAGGCATGATCCGGGAGGATCAGGTGCGACAGCCTCGCCTGGTCAGAGCTTAGACCAGGTGGCTTTCTGTGCGACGCAAATGCTCGATCTCGCTGGCGAGCTTGCGATCGTCGTCGGTCACCAGCTTCTCGAGAACCGCGACCCGCTCACGCAGCTTCTCGGTTTCCCTGTGCTGGGTCTCGACGATCGAGGTGAGACGCTGGACGTCCCCGCCGGCATCCAAGGCGCCGGCCCGGATGCGCGCCTTCCGCTCGGCGTGGCGGAGCGCCATCGTGACGATGACAATCCCCGTGCACATGCCGGCGATCGGGATGACGATCTCAGGTCCCATGGTGCGTCCTCTATCCTGTCAGGCCTGGCGTCCGGCGTGCTCGCCTTGGCGCAGATGTTCAATCTCGCTCGCCAGCTTGCGGTCTTCGTTGGTGACCAGCTTTTCCAGCACAGCGACGCGGTCGCGCAGACGCGAGACCTCGTTTGCCAGCGCCGAGCCGGCCGCATCGGGCGCCGACGCCGCAAGCTTCAATTTGAGCTTGATCTCTTCGTGCCGGATGCCGGTGAGGACGATGGCGATACCTCCCCCGATGCCGGCCACGATGCCGGCCACGATGACGGCCACGATGACGGTAACCCCACTACCTCCATGTCAGCGTCTCCTGTCTGGCCTGCGATCAGGCGGGGGCGCCCGTACCGGCGCCGCGACCCAGCCGGCTGATTTCATTGGCGACGCGGCGATCCTCATCGGTGATCAGACGTTCGAGCACGTTGACGCGGTCCTGCAGGCGGGCAACGTCGGTGCGCGTCTGCGCCAGTTCGGCAACCAGCTGCTCGACCTGACCTGAAGCCACCAACTGTCCGGCCTTGAGCTTCATCTTGAGCCGTTGCGTCGACAATCCTCCGATGATCGCCACCAGCGGAATGGCGAAAATCATGATCGGGATGACTTCCCAGAAGTTCATGAGCC
This sequence comes from Alphaproteobacteria bacterium, assembly GCA_031394145.1. Lineage (GTDB taxonomy): Bacteria > Pseudomonadota > Alphaproteobacteria > Caulobacterales > Hyphomonadaceae > UBA7672. The sequence goes on from JANMWT010000604.1 coordinate 10,631, forward strand.
GCGCCCCCCGGCTGCATCCTCACGGCGCAGTTTTTCGATCTCTTCGCGCAATTTGGTTTCCGGATCGACAGAGAGTTTTTCCAGCGTTGCGACGCGCTCGGTCAGATCGCGAATGGTTTTGGCCATCGCCTCGACCTGGGCCTCGAGGCCCCGCCCCTGGCCGCCTTGTGGCGGCGGCGTGAAGCTGCCCGGTCCCATGGCGCCCGACCAGCCGGACCAGCGCTCATAGCGCGCGGCGCGACGTTCGGCCCGGGCTTGCCAGCGCTCGGCGCGGCGCGCCATGCGCTCCTCGAAGCGGCGAGCGAAGTCGGACCAGAATTCGTTGCGATTGTAGTCGTTGGGTTTGTAGTCGTTAGGTTTGTACTGGGAATCCATCTTGCCCTCCTGGCGATGTCGGGGCCGGCGTTAGAGCCGGGCGGCGGGGCGATCGCGCAGGCTATTGATCTCGCGCGTGAGATTGCGATCGTCGTCGGTCGCCAGTCGCTCGAGCACTTTCACCCGATCGGTCAGACGTGTGATCTCCGATTGCATGGAGCCGATCATCTGATCATCCTCGGAAGAGCGACCTGCGCGCATCCGCGTCATCATGTGCGTCCGCCACATCCGCGAACCGAACACGATCGCCACAATCACCGCGATCCAAACCATTGCCGTACCAGCTCCTGTTCACCGGCCGCTCTTGAGGCGACCTAGTTAAGTTGCGGCCTGCCCTAGCGGGCGAGCGGCCGCCAGTTGATGTCGATGCCGCAATTGGGCGGACAGCTGCGTGAGTCGATGTTCATGGTCAGGCCTTCCTCGCCCTTGCCGAGCGAGATGCCCATCTCTCCTGCGCCGAGATGGACGACGCCCATCTGGGCGGCTGCGAACACTGAGAACAACCCAACCGCCAGCACAGCGCCGGCCATCGCCAGTCTCGTTTTCAGATCTAGTCTGGTCCAAATTTTGCGAGCCATGTGTCCCTCTTCTCGTCCCGAGGCTCATTAAGTCGTGGTCATCGTCGCGGCGGATTTTGGGCGCCGCCATCGAATTCTCGTCCCTACGCGCCTTCCAGGTCTCGGAAATCGCGTTTCAGCTTCCATTCTTCGCTGGTGACGGAGCGTTCCATCCGGGCGAGGCGATCGTCCAGATCGCGGAATTTGTAGCGGATATTGGAGAAAGTCTCCGCCGGCCGGTCCGACACGCTGCTCCAGAAGCGCTCTTCATCGGGCGTCAGGTTCCGCGGACGGTAAGGCTGGTAGGGCGTGATCGCCCAGATGATGAAGTAGACGACGATCACGCTCGAGAGGATGCCGGTCAAGAAGAGCGCGCCAAAGGCAACCCGGACGATGGTCGGGTCCCACCCCATGCGCTCGGCGATCCCGCCGCAGACCCCGGCGACAACCTTGTCCCGCGAGCGATAAAGCTTCTTGGGATTGGGCGAGTATGCGAAATCGTCGACCATCAGTTGATGTCTCCCCTGGTGCGTTCGGACGGCCGCGGGCGCATCGGCGCGTTCTCCGGCTCGATCAGGCGTTCCAGCGTTTCGACCCGGCGCTCCATGGTGCGGGCGGAGCGCCAAAGATCCTCAAGCATGCGCTGGTCTTCGTCGGTGAGACCGTTCGATTTGCGGGCCTTGGACAGGAAATTCAGGATCATCCAGGGCAGGATCACGAACAGGCAGACAATCGTGACGAAGCCCAGCCCAATTCCCAGCGCTGCTTCGGGGACCATTACACGCCCTCGCCTTCACCTGCTGCGCGACGCGGGCGTGGGCTCGGGGTCGGGGCCGGCGCCGGGCTGCCAGTGCGGCGACGCTTGATCTCGGCGAGTTCCTTCTCGATCGATTCTTCGGACGCAAGATCGTGGAACTGAGCTTCGAGCGAACGGTCGCCGACATTGATCAGGTCGGCATAGGCTTCCATCTCGTCGACCTTGCGCTCGACCTGAGCGTAGCGGCGCATCGCCTCGTCCACCTTGTTGACCTCGATGCGCGAGCGCATCTGGATCCGGTGTTCAGCCGCTTCGCGGCGCACGATCAGAGCGCGCAGCTTGGTCTTGGCTTCGTCGAGCTTGAGTTGCAGCTTTTCCAGATCGTCCTGACGCTTGACCGAGACCTCGTCGATGGCCTTGAGGGCCTGACGGCGGCTGTCGGTCTCACGCTCGCAGCGCTGCTTGGCCGCAAGGGCGCCGCGGGCGAGGTCTTCGCGCCCCTTTTCCACGGCGAGTTCGGCCTTGGCGATCCAGTCCTGACGGGAAGCTTCAAGCGCACCGATGTCGCGCTCATACTCCTTCTTGTCGGCCATCGAGCGGGCGGCCGCAGAGCGGACTTCCACCAGGCAGTCTTCCATTTCCTGGATGATCAAGCGGGCGATCTTCTCCGGATCCTCCGCCTTATCGAGCATCGCGTTGAGGTTGGAGTTGATGATGTCGGACAGTCGGGAGAAAACGCCCATTTCAGAACCTTTCGTCTTGTCGCTTTTTGCGTTTCTTGTTTTGTTGCCGGCGGTAGCGGTGGCGGTCGGGGTGGCGGTCGGGGTGGCGGTCTAGGGGAGGAAAATCGTATCGTTTCTGGGATCAGAAGATGATGCGGGCGATGATGAAACCGGCGGCGAGAAAGCCCCAGCTCTCCATCGGCCGACGACCAAGCCAATCGCCCACGCGCTGGAGTGTGTTTTTCGCCCGGGCTCTGTCCTGTTCGTCGAAGTATCGCATCGATCAACTCCTGTATTCGCCGGTGTTGTCCCGGCATGAAGCAATGAATGCAACCCCCGTGCCAGTTTTCTGGTAACCACTTAGAGGTTTGTTTTATAACGATTGTCACTCTTTCTGGTGGCCTGGATCTTTATCATCTGGCGAAAGGCGCCAACAAATCCCTGGCGCGGGTGACCGCTGAGTGGTAATTCTCGCCAAATGGCGCTGGCTCCGGTTTCCCCTCCCGAACTTATCGGACAGTCGCCACTTTGGGTCGACACGCTCGAGCGTGTCTCGCTTGCAGCGCTGGTGGCGCGGCCGATTTTGGTGATTGGCGAACGCGGCACCGGCAAGGAGCTGATCGCGGAGCGGCTGCACTTCCTCTCTCGGCGCTGGGACAAGCCCTTCATCAAAGTGAATTGCGCGGCCCTCTCAGCTGACCTGCTCGACAGCGAACTCTTCGGCCATGAGGCGGGCGCGTTCACGGGCGCCACCAAGCGGCGCCATGGCCGGTTCGAACAGGCCGACGGCGGCACGCTCTTCCTCGATGAGATCGCCACCGCCTCGCGGGAGGTGCAGGAAAAGCTGCTGCGGATCGTCGAGTATGGCGAATTCCAGCGCCTCGGGGGCGAGGACACGCTGTCGGCTGACGTTCGCGTCGTCGCCGCCACCAACGTCGACCTGCCCGCCCGCGCCGCTGACGGCCGCTTCCGCGCCGACCTGCTCGATCGTCTGGCCTTCGATGTGATCACGCTCGCCCCGCTGCGCGCCCGGCCCGAAGACATCGAATTGCTCGCCGAACATTTTGGCCAGCGCATCGCCCGCGAACTGGAAGGCGATTTCCCCGGCTGGTCACGCGAGGCGATGAGCGAAATGCGTCGCCATGCCTGGCCTGGCAATGTTCGCGAACTCAAGAACACCGCCGAGCGCGCCACCTTCCGCATCATGGCGGCGCAAGCCAATGGCGCGCCGCTCGGCCCCGTGACGCTGACCTCGGACATGCTGGATCCCTTCGCTTCGCCCTGGCGCCCGGCGGTTGAGATGGTGCCCGCTCCGGCGACTGAACGTCTTGGCGTGACACCAAGGCCTGAAGAGCGGCCTGAAGAGCGGCCTGAAGCGAGGGCTGAACCGGCGGCGGCAAGCGATCATCCGGTGAAATTCGAGGAGGCGGTTGCGGCGCTCGAAAAACAGCTGCTGGAGGCGGCGCTTGCCGCCGAAAAAGGCCATCAGCGCAAGGCCGCCGACCGGCTCGGCCTCAGCTACCACCAGATGCGCGGCCTCTTGCGAAAATACGGCTATGGCCGCGGCGCTGACCCAGCGGATCCCAGTTCCTTATCAGATGGACCGCTCGAGGGATAAACCCCTCGCTAACGCCTTGGCGCCAGTCTGGCGCTGCGATGACCCAGGCTAACCGTCAGACTTTTCTCGATCTCGACTTTGATCGCCTGACGATCGGCGAAGCGGCGCGCGCCATCGTCGCCAAGGCGGACCGGCGCGATCCGTTCGCCTATGTCGTGACCCCGAATGTCGATTCGCTGGTCCGCCTCGAACTGTGTCCGGATCTGCGTCAGCTTTACAACAACGCATGGCTGACGATCAGCGACAGCCACATTCTCCAGCTGCTCGCCCGCGCGACCGGGATCGACCTGCCCGCGGCGCCCGGCGCCGACCTCATCGAGACCTTACTGCGCACCTCCGTGCGCGCCCGCGATCCGGTGACCGTGATCGGTGGTTCAGCGGCGACCATCCAGGCGCTGCGCTCGCGCTTTGGCCTTGCCGATGTGCGCTGGTTCGATGCGCCTTCCGGCCTCCGCGACGATCCAGCGGCGCGCACCGCCTGCGTCGATTTCATCATCGCCAATCCCGCGCCCTTCGTCTTCCTTGCTGTCGGCTCACCCCACCAGGAGATGATCGCAGCCGAGTGTTTGGCGCGCGGAACCGCCATCGGCGTTGCGCTGTGCTGCGGCGCCGGCCTCGAATTTCTAACCGGCGACCCGATGAGCGCGCCGCACTGGATGCGCGCTGCAAAGCTCGCATGGCTGCACCGACTTCTGGCAAACCCGCTGCGGCTCTGGCGGCGCTATCTCATCGATGGCCCTCACCTCCTGCGCATCTGGATGAAATGGCGCACAGCGCCGCAAGCCTGACACGCCGGCCAGACGTCCCTCGCCAGACCTTCCTCGCCAGACCTTCCTCGCCAGACCTTCCTCGCCAGACCTTCCTCGCCAGACTTTCCTCGCCAGACTTTCCTCGCCAGACTTTCCTCGCCAGACCATTCAGGCCCGTTCCTCCTGGCAAAAATCACGCGCACCCTTGCAAACGCTCGTCGATTTGATACTTAAGTATCTACTTAAGTATTGGAGCGCCCGATGGCGGCCGCCGAAACCCTCGACCGGACATTCCACGCCCTTGCCGATCCGACGCGGCGGGCGATGGTCCTGCGCCTGTCGCGTGGGCCCGCTTCGGTCAGCGAGCTGGCCAAGCCGATGGCGATCTCACTGCCTGCCGTGGTCCAGCACTTGAACGTGCTCGAAGCAAGCGGCCTGGTTCGCTCGCACAAGACCGGCCGCATCAGGACCTGCTCGATCGACACCAAGATGCTCGGACAGGCCGAACGCTGGATCGCCGAGCGCCGCGCTCTCTGGGACAACCGTCTCGACCGGCTCGGCCAGTATCTCGACGCGGACTGAAGGAGGCCTTGATGCTGACGCTCTATGCTCACCCCTTGTCGTCTTACTGCTGGAAAGTCCTGATCGCGCTTTATGAAACCGGCATCCCGTTCAAGCCGGCGATGGTCAATCTCGGCGATCCGGTCGAGCGCGCCGCCTATCTCAAACTGTCGCCCTTCGGGAAGATCCCGGCGATGCGCGATGGCGAGCGCACCATCCTCGAGACCAGCATCATGATCGAATACCTGGCGATGACCTTCCCGCAGGCCGCCGGCCTCATTCCCAAGGACCCTGAGGCCGCGCTCAAGGTGCGCGCCCTCGACCGCTTCTATGATCTTTATCTCAACTCGCAGCTGGGCAAGGTGGCCAATGACCGGCTGCGGCCGGCCGACCAGAAGGACCCGCTCGGCCTTGCGGCGGCGATGAGCGATCTGCGCTGCGCCATCGGCCTCGTCGAAAAGGACATGGCTGATGGCGGTTGGGCGGCGGGGACGAGCTTCACCATGGCCGACTGCGCCGCCGCCCCGGCGCTCTATTACGTGAACAGGCTGATCCCGTACGCGCAGGCCTATCCCAATACGTCGCGCTATCTCGAGCGTCTGATCAAGCGCCCTGCGGTGGCGCGGGCGATCGAGGAAGCTGCGCCCTATGCCCACATGTTGCCGCTATGAGCCCTCGATCCGTCGTCCACGCCAGCTTCACCATCGAGCGGTCCTACCAAGCAGCGCCGGCGCGCGTCTTCGCCGCCTGGAGCGAAGGCAAGGCCAAGGCTGCCTGGTTCCACGGACCGGAGGAACGCTCCCGCGAGCCGCTTGAGCTCGACTTCCGGGTTGGCGGTCGAGAGCACGCCGCCGGCGTGTCGAAGAGCGGGACGATGCACGTCTATGACGCCATCTATCTCGACATCGCACCCGGCGAGCGCTTCATCCTGACCTACTGGATGCAGAACGATGGCCGGCTGATCTCTGCGTCCTTGCAGACGGTCGAACTTGCGGGCGCAGGCACACGGCTCACCTTCACCGAGCAGGCCGCCTTCCTGGATGGCTATGACGACGCCGGCGCCCGCGAGCATGGCACGCGCTGGCTCTTGGACAATCTCGAACGCACGCTCGGCTAGACGTATTCAGGATCGCACCGCCCGACCGCTGCACGCTGGCTTGGCGCCGGGTCCGGGGCGCCTGCTACGCCAAAGTGCGCACACCTGTGCTTCGGCCAGGGTATCGGTCAGGGTATCGGTCAGGGCCTTGCGGTCTGGACATAGGTCTGGGCCTGGTGGTCTGGGCCTGGTGGTCTGGCGGCTAGAAACTTTCTGCAGCTCGGCCGGCCTCAGCTTGCTCCAAAGCAAGGACTCGCGCCGATCATTTTGCCTATTTTTTTATGCACACGCCGGCGCTCCCGGCGCCTTTTTTGACAATGGAGGTCTGCTTGCAGAGCCGTTCTTTGACCTTCGAGCGCTTCAGGAACCGCCGCGAGGCCGAGCGGGTGCTGGACGACATTCTCCTCGATGGCGGCCGGAAATCAGAATTCCGCATCGATGAAGCGCGCGACGGCAGCTGCGTGATCGTCATCCTCGATCGCGCTGGCGGCCAGGTGGCGGGCATGCTGGGCGCCTGAGGCTGACGCCCAACTGCTGGACCAGCTGCTGGACCAGCTGCTGCAAAAGACCCCTCACCCTCCCCCGCAATTGAACGCTTGCGCGGTTGGCGCGTTTGAACCGCTGGGCGCCGATGGGGCGCTCCGCGCCTTCGGCGCTGATAAAGAGGACACGCATGATCACGAAATCGCTTGTGCTGGCGCTCGCTCTGCTTGGCGCCTCCGGCATGATCGCCGGCTGCGAACCGAAAACGCCGCTTCAGAAGGCCGGCGACGACCTGAAAGACGCGGCTCACGATACCGGAGACGCGATCAAGGATGCCGGCCGCGACGCCAAGGATGCCGCCAAGGACGCAGGCAACGACCTCAAGAAGGCGACCGACGGCAAACCGAACTAGGCGTACCGACTTGACGGCAAGCCGCCCAACCCAGGTTTCATAATCGCCCGACCTGCCTTATGGGCTGGGCGATGAGCCTTGATCAGCCCTATCCCGGTCGTCTTGAAGCGGGCGAGCACCTCTTGCCGGCGCGGGTCTATTACGAGGACACCGATTTTACCGGCGTGGTCTATCACGCGAATTACCTTAGGTTTTTCGAGCGCGGGCGCTCGGAATTCCTGCGCGTGATGGGGCCTGCCGCGGGCCGCGGCGAAGATCCCGGCGCCTTTGCCGTCATCCACATCTCGATCGATTTCAAGGCCCCCGCCCGCATCCACGATGCGCTGCTGGTGCGCACCGCCTTTGCTGGAATGAAGGGCCCCCGCCTGATCTTCAGCCAGCGGGCCGAACGCGCCGGCGTCCTCCTGTGCCAGGCCGAGGTGGTCGCCGTCGCGATTTATCCCGATGGCCGCGCCCGTCGCCCTTCCCCAGCGGAACTCTCCCACTGGGAGAACCACAGAAAGCCCGCGGCGCCTGGCTTCTGAGCGTGTGGCGGGGCGTGTGGCGGGGCCGGCGCGGAATCGCCCGCATTGACCTTCATGTCGCCTAATTTCGTAACCAGAAGCGGTGCAGGAACCTGGCTTGGAAGCCGTCATTTCCGCTTTGGCCATTCCTGTTTGAATGACTCATTGATCCTCGCCCCGACCATCGCCCAAGAGGCCTGAATGAACCCCGTCGCTTTGCCTGAAATCACCAACGCCGATTTCTCCCTGATCGCGCTGTTTCTGAAGGCCGACATCATCGTCAAGGTGGTGATGGGCATCCTCGCCATCGCCTCGCTGTGGTCCTGGGCGGTCGCCTTCGACAAATTCTTCGGCGTCCGCGGGGCGAACTCCAAGGCCAAGAAGATCGAGAACGCCTTCTGGGCCGGCCAGTCGATGGACAATGTCGGCGACCGGGTCTCCGACCGGGGATCGGACGCCATGGCCCGGGTCTTCGCCGCCGGCGTCCGCGAATGGCGCGAGGCGCGGCGGCCGAAGGAATTGACCGACCAGCAGAACGCCGCCCTGATCGAGCGCACCCGCGCCCAGATGCAGGTCGCGGTGAACCGCGAATCGATGCGCATGGAAGCCGGTCTCGGCACGCTGGCGATCGTCGCCTCGTCGACGCCGTTCATCGGCCTGCTTGGCACCGTCGTCGGCATCATGAACGCATTCCGCGACATCGCCGGTCGCGGCGAGACCAACCTTGCCGTCGTCGCGCCTGGCATCGCCGAGGCGCTGTTTGCGACGGCGGCTGGCCTTGGCGCCGCCATTCCGGCGCTGATCTTCTACAACCTGTTCTCCGGCGATGTGTCGAAGTTCACCGAGCGGCTCGACAACTTCGCGCAGGAATTCGCGGTGCGTCTGTCGCGCCGCCTCACCGAGCGCCGGGACGACTGACATGGCTATGCTGATGAGAGCCGGATCCGGCAGAGGCCGCCGCAAGAAGCCGATGGCGGAGATCAACGTGACGCCGTTCGTCGACGTCATGCTGGTGCTGTTGGTGGTGTTCATGATCACCGCGCCCCTGCTGGCGACCGGCGTGCCGGTCAACCTGCCCCGGACCTCGGCCAAGCCTCTGCCCATCGGCCAGGATACGCCGCTGGTGGTCACCATCGACAAGGACGGCAAGGTGTTCGTCGGCGAGCAGAAAGCGCCCGTCGGGATGGCCGACCTCGGCCCGATGCTGCTGGCGATCGGCAAGGAGAACACCGAGAAGCGCGTCTACGTCCGCGGCGATGACGCTGCTTCCTTTGGCCAGGTCGCAACGGTTCTCGCCATGCTGCAGCAGGCGGGCTTCAAGAACGCCGGACTGGTCACCGATTCGAAGGCCCGGAAGCCGCCAGCGAAGGGAGGCTGACGCCTGAATGCGTGCTGGCGTACCCTTCTCGATCGCGTTGCACGTGGCGTTGCTGGCGGGCGGGATCGTGATTGCGCCGCGGCTCGTGGCTGAGACCGCGCCGATGATGATCCTGCCGGTCGAACTGCTGACGATCGGCGACACGACCAATGTGAAGCCGGTCGCCGAAGAGCAGCCGAAGAAAGCCGATGAGGCCGAGGTGACCGCCGACAAGGCCGCCCCGGCGCCAGCGCCGGCCGCCGAAGCCAAGGCTGAGCCGGTTCCTGAACCCGTCCCCGACATCAAGAAGCCCGAGCCCAACAAGCCCAAGGACGAGGCCAAGCGCGCGCCTGAGGCCAAGAAGCCGGAAAAGATGGCCGATGCGCTCGATAGCATCCTCAAAGCGGTTCCCGACAAGAAGGGCTCGAAGATGCAGGCCGATCGCGCCAGCGCCAGCTTGCGCAATGTCGAGGATGCGACCGCCCGCAAGGGCGCAGGCGACAATCAGCGCATGACCATCACCATCGCCGATTCGATCCGCTCGCAGCTGATGAGCCGCGGCTGCTGGACCGACAAGGACGACATGCCCGACGCCAAGCGCCTGCGCGCGATCATCCGGGTGCGCTTCGAGCGCGGCGGCCGCCTGATGGGCGATCCGCAGATGATCGATCCGCCCCGCCAGCCGGCGGGCGACCGGCCGATGCTTGTGTTTATCCAGCAGGCGCTGGCCTCGCTGCGCCAGTGCGAGCCCTTCCAGGTGCCCTCCGAGTACTATGCGACTTCGCCCTATATCGATCTTACTTTCGTGCCGTGATGGCCAAACGGTTCGCCACTGCCGTGCGAAGCCGAGCCACCAGACCTGAGCCACCAGACCTGAGCCACGAGACCTGGGCCACGAGACCCGAACCACCAGAACTGAAAGGTTGAGCCGATGCATGTGTTCAAAGCTCTCTTTGCCGCTGCAGGTCTTGTCCTCGCGATCTGCGGACCGGCAT
>JANMWT010000612.1:0-12415 GCA_031394145.1 Alphaproteobacteria bacterium
CGATGACCTCCGGCGGCTCGACTGGCCGGCCAAAACTGATTGTCTCCAAGACGCCCGCCACCTGGGACCCTGATCTCCCCTATCTTGAAATCCCGACACAGGGCGCGATGCTGGTGCCCGGCCCACTCTATCACAATGGGCCGTTTTCCTGGGCGATGATCGCGCTGTTCAAGGGCTGCAACGTCGTCGTGACGACGCGCTTCGAGGCTGAAGAGACGCTGCGACTGATCGAGGCGCTGTCGATCGACACGGTCTATCTGGTGCCCACGATGATGCGGCGCATCTGGGCCCTGCCCGAGGCGACGCGTCAGCGCTACGACCTGTCGAGCCTGAAGGCGCTCTGGCATCTTGCCGAACCCTGCCCCGCCTGGCTGAAGGACAATTTCATTACCTGGCTCGGACCAGACGTGATCTGGGAGCTCTATGGCGGCACCGAAGGCCAGGGCATCACCATCATCCAGGGCGGCGAATGGCTCAGCCATCGCGGTTCGGTCGGCAAGCCCACCGCAACCAGCGAGATGAAGATCGTCGGCGAGGATGGCGCGGACCTCAAGCCAGGCGAAGTCGGCGAGGTGTTCATCCGCCCGCTCACCGGACCTGGGACAACCTACCACTATCTCGGCGCAGAAGCGCGCGCCATCGAGGGCGGCTGGGAAAGCCTGGGCGACATGGGGTGGATGGACGCCGAAGGCTATCTTTATCTGACCGATCGCCGCTCCGACATGATCCTCTCGGGCGGCGCCAATATCTATCCTGCCGAAGTCGAAGCCGCCCTCGATGCTTTCCCGGGCGTGCGATCCTCCGCCGTCATTGGTCTGCCCGACGAGGATTTCGGCGCCCGCCTGCACGCCATCATCGATCGTCCTGAGGGTCCGGCTGACGAGGCGGTCCTGCTCGCCCATCTCGCCGAGCGTCTGGTGCGCTACAAGCTGCCGCGCAGTTTCGAATACGTCGCCGAGCCGCTGCGCGATGATGCCGGAAAAGTGCGCCGCAAGACGTTGCGCGAAGCCCGCGTCGTCAGCCCACCCAAAGCGCCGGGCTGAGGACCGCCTTGCCTCATTTCTCGACCTCGAGATTCGAGCCGACTTTCTGGCCCGCCCTCTCCTGCACCCGCGCGCCGGCGAGAATGCCATGCAGGGCGTAATTGCCTTCATGGCAGGCGTATTCGTAGAGCCGTTCGCGCGAGCGGTTGAGCGACATCTCGCCCTTCCAGGCGGCGGTGTAGAATACGGGATCCTCGACGGTGAATTCGTAGAGGACCTGTTCATCCGACCAGCGCGAGAAGCGCTCGGTGAGCTTGCCCGAGGGCGAGAGCTGCGAGCGCTGCTTCGGGTTGACGTTAATCGTCTCGACCACCAACGCATCGCCCTCATACCAGCCAACCGAATCGCCGAACCAGGGCGTCAGGACGTTCGGACCATGATGCGACGTCGCTTCCGCCTTCGAGGCAAAGAGCGGGATCACCCGGGCGTCGTGGTTCATCTCGACGTCGATGACCACGGCGTCGCGGCCCTGCACGATCTGGAAATTGTTGTTGTAGAGGCTGTTTTGCATCACCGGCCCAGCCGAGCGGCTGAACGAAACCAGGCATCGTTCGGCCAGCGGCCGCGTTTCCGGACCATCGAAGGCGCCAAAGCCGCCGTCGGAATTCACCGCCAGCGCTGCGGGCTTGGTCGGTAATTTCCCGTCGGCGGGTTCAGTGAGCCATGACGACCGGATCTCGCCTCTCACCGTCGCATAGTGGCGCCCGGGATCGAGCCAAAAAGAATTGTAGCCCTTGGTGGCGAAGTCGGCTTGCGCCCCACCCGGCGGCGGCTTGTCGACGTCAACCGCCGCTTTCTGCACCTGCTCGTTGAGGTTCCAGGTGTTGCCATTCTCGTACCGCTCTGCCTCTTCGGGCGTCAGCACGAGCGCCTTGATGGCGCCGGTGCGCTGCAGACTGGTGACCGAGACATTGGTCCAGAAGCCTTGCAGATCAGGATGGCCGTCGGACAATTTCGGCGGGTTGGCCATGCGCGTCTTGGGCGAAACCACGCCGTGCGCGTCGGGTTGAGCGCTGGAGGCGCCGCCGATCGGCGCCTGCGCCTCGGCGCACAGCGAGAGCCCCAAGCCGAGGGCGAGAAGGCCGAGCGCGGCGCTGGCTATGACTTTGGACATGGTGTTTCTCCTGCCGACCCGCCGACACCCTTCTGCGGATCAGGCCGATGAGCTTGAGACCGTGGCCAACGTCGACGACAGCGCCATCTCGGAAATCATTCGCGCGGCGATCAGCGAGCACATCGCCAACCGCCGCCGCGATCCGCAATTCCAGGAGCGACTGCGCAACCGCATCGATCGGGTCAGCAAGCTGCTCGACGACTAGCGTCGGCGCTCCTTTCGGCAGAGCTTCTCGAGTTCCTTGCGCAGCGGGCCAAAGTCAGCGTGAAAGCTGGCAATCATCGCCGGCAAAAATGTCTTCCGCTTCACGCGCGCGAGCTGCATGGGATGCCCGGCCCGATCGGCGATCAAATGCATGAACGTCAACTGCGCCCGTCCATTGCCGTCGCGAGAACAATGGATGGCGTTGAGTTCGCCGAGAAACACAATGGCTGCTTCGATGAACTCGGCGCGCTTGGCGCCGCCGGCAAAGACGTCCCGATCGAGCGTGCGGAAGAGTTTGTCGGCGTTCGCTCCGATGAACTCATGAAAGCAGAATGCATTGCCGCCTCGCGACATGCGCACTTCGCGGTATTTCCCGGCCCAGGTGTAGACGTCCTGGAAGAGGTGATGATGAACGGCGCGATAGTGTGCTGGATCAAGCGTGCCTGCTGGCAACGCCTCACGCGAGCGCAGGGTCGTCATTTCAAGCTCGAAGTCCCGCAATAAGGCGGCGCCGCGCAAGCTCGCCTTGTTTTTGAGGACCTCAGTCCCGCTATAACAATACGGGTCTTGTTCGACTTTGTAGCGATCGTCGTCGACGATCATTTCTTGGTGCGAGACATCGCCGTGTAGGCGCGCACGACCGCATCGCGCCGCTCTGCCGGGCTAAGCGTCTTGTCACGCTGCAGACCCTGCAGGCGTTGCTTGCTGGCGACGCTGAGAGACAGGCCCTCAACCGCCGTGACGGCCTCAAACGCACGCGAGCCAAGCACCGTTTTCTTGGTGCGGCCTGGTTTCATTGAGGGCGTGATGGAGCGCTTCATGGTCTTCCCAATATAAGCTCAAACCGCCAGAAGGCGATTAACGAATTGTTGCGTCAGGCACCCCGGCATCAAGAAACTAACCCAAGCAGGGACACAACCCTGATCCGTTCCGGTCTAGGGCGAGCGAAGAAATCTCTACTAACTGGGGCGGGCGACGCCTCCGGCTCACCCTGAGGAACGTCCGCTATTCAAGGTCGAAGGTCGACGCGTAGTTTCCCAAATTGCCCCACAACACGTCCGCCGTCCCGATGATCGAGCCCCGCCGCCGATCGGAGCCGGCGAGGCGCGAACGCGGCCCGCAACGGCGGGCGCCGTCCTCCACTTCGTTACGGCCTTCGGTGCGGCCCGCGCCCGCGCCGCGCTTGAGGGGGCTCCGCCGTCGGGGCTCGATCATCGGGATCGAACTCAGCACGCGCCGGAGTTCCACTCATGTCGCTTGCCGCTTCCTCACCTTCGCTCGCTGTCTCGCCTCCTGCTGCCGAAGCTCGTCTTTCGCCCGCACAGCGTGTCACCGCGCAGATCAAGGCCGCGCTCGAACGCGGCGTGCGTCCCTGGATCAAGTCGTGGGACGATGGCGGCGCCGGATTCGTACTGCCGCGTCGTGCGAATGGTCTCGCCTATCGGGGTGTGAACGTCGTCGCCTTGTGGGCGGCATCGGTGGAGCGTGGCTATCGCTCGCCGTTCTGGTTCACGTTCAAGCAGGCGCTTTCCCTGGACGCCTGCGTCCGCAAGGGAGAACGCGGGTCATACGTGGTGTTCTACGCGGAGAAGAAATCGGCAGCCGCCGAAGCTTCGACCGAGGAAGAATCCGAGACCGGCGTACGGCGCATCCTCCGCGGCTACACGGTGTTCTCGGTCGATCAGATCGAGGGGCTTCCCGAGACCTTCTATGCGCCGCCGGCGCTAGCAGCGCCGCTCGATGGGCGCGAGGCTGAACTTGTCGGTCTCATGGAGCGCGTGCCCGCTATCATGCGGCACGGTGGAACACGGGCCTTCTATAATCCCGGTGCTGATTTCATCAGCCTGCCGGAACGCGGCGCGTTTCGAGACATTGGGACGTATCTGGCCACGCGCGGCCATGAGCTGGGGCATTGGACCCGCGCCCCGTCGCGGCTCGACCGCGATTTCGGCCAGAAGCGGTTTGGCGATGCCGGCTACGCCTTGGAGGAATTGGTCGCAGAACTCTTCGCCGCGATCCTGGGCGCGGTGCTCGGCTTTCCCGGCGAGCATGTCGAAGACCATGCCGCCTATATCGACCCTTGGCTCACCGTGCTGGATCAATCCCCGTCCGCCTTCCTGAGCGCCGCCGGCAAGGCGCAGGCCGCCGCCGATTACCTGCTCGGCTTCATGGGCCGTCAGCCGGATTTGGAGGGCGCGGCGTAGACGCCGGCGCCGCTATCGCCATTTGGGTTAACACCGTGAAGCACGGTGCGGTCCGCGCGCTGGCGCGGGCGATGCATGGCCGGGTTAATGGGCGCGAGGGTGATCAGGGCACGGACACGATTGCGGTTAGCGGCGGCGCTGGCCGTGGTCAGCGCCATCCCCGGCGCGGCTTGGTCGCGCATCCGGCGCCGGCGCTGATCTACAATCCATCGCCGAGCGTGCCGCGTGGTTTCTATGTCCGCGCTCACGAGCCAGTCGCGGTCGGCGCCTTCGTCACCTTGCGGGCGGCGGACGCCTCGCCGGCTTACGCGCAGGCGCGGGATTTCACCGATCGCACCGATCGCTTCATCAAGCGCGTGGCGGCGGTTGGCGGGACGCTTGTGTGCGCCGAAGGCGACCGCGTAACCGTTCCCGGCCGGGCCCCCATGGCGCGGCTGGCGCAGGACAGCGCCGGACGGGTTCTGCCGTCTTGGGACGGATGTCGGACCCTGGGCGCCGACGAGGTCTTCCTGCTCGGCGACACGGCGGATTCCTTCGACAGCCGTTATTGGGGGCCGGTGCACATGACCGCGATCAATGGCGTTTGGCGTCCCTTGTTCTAGCCGTTCTAGTTCTTGACTTGTTCTTTTCCGCATGCCGGGATGGGCGCGGATACTGGTCATGATCGTGCTCTCCTTCATCCTCGTTTTGGTAGCCTGGACGCTGCTCGCCACAGGCGCGCGCCGAGCGTTGCCGCTCGCGTTGAGTGGGGGCGCGGCCTGGTTTGCGTGGCGCCTGGAAGGCGATGTCACAATGACGATCCTCGTCGGGCTCGCGGTGCTGGCCATCGTCGCCTTGCTCTTTGACTGGCTCATTTTAGCGACGCGGTGGCGCCCGACTTTCATTGCCCTGGAAGCCGCGGGCGCATGTGCGTTCGGCGTGTTGAGTGGGTTTGCGATTGTCGGATCGAGCGGCGTGTCAGGGACGCCGTTGCTGCTCTCGATGATCGCTTTCGCCTTGATCGCGACCACTGTGACGCTGCGCTTTCGGGCGAACACGTAGTCGATCGTGGTTCGTGGTGAGGCCAGATCGAACACGCGCTGATGAAGTTGGGTCACGTGCAGGGGCGAAGGCGAGAGCAGTTTTCGTCGCGTGATTTCTGCAACAGAATCGTGCGAGAAATAGTTGAAGTGAAGAAGCGGGATGATGCGGGAAGAGAGAATTTTTAGGGCAAGATAAAGCGCACCGTTTTCGCACACCAATTGCTTGTGCGCCTTTGCTTTTTCGCACGGTGCGGTGTGGACTCGAACGGTGCGGACACGGTGCTGTTCAAATCCGCATCAAGGGCCCGCTTCCATGAGTGCGACGAGCTTCAATCAGATATTCCGGGCGCAGCGCTTGCACCGCGACGCGGTGGCGATCGCTTCGCTCGGCTCCATGCGGTTTCATCGCGCAAGCGAACGCGACGAGCTTGTCGGCAAGGCCAAGGGCGGCCGGGCCCACGGCGGTGGCGGCGGGCGTGGAACGCTTTCACACAAGCTCGCCGAGCGGCTTGGCGGGCCGCGTCGCTTCGGGTTTGGCGACGGCGTGGGTGCGGGCGCCTACGCCTTCGATCCACGTCAACGGGCGATCGTGAAGATCCATTATTTCGGCCACGGCGGCGGTGGCGCCGGAGCGCTTCAGGCGCATGCGCGCTACGTGGCGCGCGAGGCCGCCGCGCGCGGTGACCGGCCAGGACAGGAACAGGCGCTCGACGCTGAACCAGGCGCCGAGGCGCAGGCGGCGCAGGCCCGCGCCCACACGGCCTATCTCGCGCGCGGCGGCGCGGCGGAGGCCAGCATCTTCTATGACGCCGGCGGTGAATGCGTGGACGGCGCCGGCAAGGCGGCGGCATGGGCCAAAGCCGACCGCCGCCATTTCCGGATCATCCTCACGCCCGAAAACGGCGCGGCGCTCGGCGACCTCAATACCTATACGCGCGAGGTCATGCAGCGGGCCGAAGCCGCCCTCGGGACGCGGCTTGAATGGGTGGCGGTGAACCACCACGACACCGACAATCCCCATACCCACGTCATCCTTCGCGGGAAGACGCGGGATGGTCGCGATCTGGTCATTCCGCGAGAGTTCGTGAAGCATGGGTTTCGCGAAGCGGCGCGCGATGTCGCCACCGACCGGCTCGGCAACCGCACCCGCGACGACGAGCGCCGCGCGCTAGACCGCGAGACACGGGCGCATCGCCCTACCCGTTTGGACGGCATGATCGCGGGCCAGCTCGGTCCCGACGGCCGCGTTCGTATCGCCGATCTGGCGGCTGCGAATGGCGACCCGAATGTGACGAACGCGCTCAAAGCGCGGGCGCGTGAGCTGCAGCGGCTCGGACTCGCGAGCGAAATGAAACGCAATGTGCTGAGCTTCAAATAGGACTGGCGCGAGCGGCTCGGCGCGATGGAAATGCATCTCGATATTCGCAAGCGTCTAGTCAACGAGCGCACGGTGCAACGCGGTGTGGAGGCGCAGGCACGGCAGGCAGGCTTGCGGTCCCTCCTCCAGCGTTGAACACGGGCCGGGTCGCCTGACATTCAGAACGGCGCTCCGATCAGGCAAGGCGCGAGCGCGCGCCCGTGCTATTGCATCGACCATGGTATCCGATCCGCCCATCCTTGAACTCCTCGCCCGTGGCGGCGCCGTGGGCGCCTTTGGGGGACTCGCACTCGCGGTCGCTCGCGGTGGCGCGTCGCCTCCCCGGACGACCGGTATCCTCTTTTGCCTCGCCGCGGCGGCCCATACGCTCACCCAATTGCCGGCGATCGAAGGCGCGCTAGGCGTCGCATGGACGCCTGTCTGGGCGCTCTCCGTAATGGGGCCGGTTTGTTTTGGGCGTTCGCCGGTGAATTGTTCGAGGACAACATCCGGCTCGAATGGCGACGTTTCGGCCCGGCCGCCGCGCTGCTGGCAATTGGCGTTGGCGGCGCCCTGGCGCCGGCGCCGATCGCGCGCGCCTTCTGGCTGGCGCACAATTTGGTCGGCGGCGCGCTTATCGTCCATGCCGTTGTCCTGATCGGCGCGGGTTGGCGCGGCGATCTGGTCGAGCCCCGCCGGCGCCTGCGCGGACCCGTGCTGGTCGCGGCGGCGATTTACGCGCTCGCCGTGCTGCTGGTGCAAACCGGCGAACTGTTCATAGGGTCAGCCGCCGCACTTTCGCCTCTCGCCGCCTTCTCGCTAATGGCGCTGGCGCTCCTCTCGCTTTGGGCGTTCGGACGCGTCGATGCTGTCTTGTTCGGCGCGCGCACTACGGTCCCAGACGAAGTCGAAACGGATACGCCGTCAGTGCTTGAGGAGGGCGATGCGAAGGTCGCAGCCGAGCTTGATCGGCTCATGAAAACGGACCGCCTCTATCGCGAAGGCGGACTTACGATTTCGGCGCTGGCGCTTCGCCTGCGCTTGCCGGAGCACCGGCTCCGGCGTCTGATCAATCAGGGTTTGGGACACCGCAATTTCAACGCCTTCCTCAACCAATGGCGGCTGGCCGACGCAAAGCAGGCCCTTGCCGACCGTTCGCAACGCGAGGTGCCGATCTCGACCATCGCTCTCGACGCCGGCTTTCAATCGCTCGGGCCGTTCAATCGGGCCGTTCAATCGGGCTTTCAAAGCCGAGACCGGCCTGACGCCAACGGAGTTCCGGGCACAAGCGCTCGCCGCCGCTGAAAACGACTCGGCCGGAAAAGCCAAGGCGGCCATATGAACTAGCGCGGCGTTTTCGGATTCGGCCAGCCTGTTTCGAAATCGGCTAGCCGCGTTTCGAGCGCGGCGAGCCTAATGCTCGGACAAGGGTCACGGTCGCTCCACGCCGGAATCGTCCGGCATGGGAGCGTGCCGTGACCGGCCCCAAATCCATTGCCTCCTCGCTGACCTGGCCGGTGATCTTCATCGGCTCGCTGGTCGCATTCGATCGGGCCCTCAGCCTCGGGTATAATCCCGGCCTGACACTGCTTGCGGTCACGGTCGCCAACATAACGCTGATCGCCGTACTCGAACTATTGCTTCCAGACCGGCCGGAATGGACATGGACGCGCGACGGGCAAGTCATCAACGACATTGTCCACGGACTGGGAAATGAACTCGCAGGCGGCTTGGGCCGCACCGCGCTCCTGGTCGTCTTCGCTTCGATCGGCGGGGCTCTCGCGGCCAACGGCAGTCTTTGCCTCTGGCCAACGGCATGGCCGCTCTGGGCCCAAGTTTTCGCCGCCGTCCTCATTGTCGATTTCTTCGACTATTGGAAGCACCGAGCCTACCACGCCTGGACGATCACGTGGCCGATCCATGCGCTGCATCACAACATGGACCGGATGAATGTCTTCAAGGGCATTCGGCTGCACTTCCTGGAAGCCGCGATCCGCAGTCTCATCGTCTATTCGCCGTTGGTCGTGCTTGGCGCGCAGGCGGATGTGATGATCTGGATCGCCGCCCTCATGACGTTTGGGGGCAGCCTCAACCATTCCAATCTCGCCCAAAGAATGCCGCGCTTGGCGCATGCGCTGGTCCCGACCCAAAAGACCCACTGGCTGAGGCCCGGCTGGTCTGCGGCCCGGCTGACATCATGCCGCACCCGGCGCGGCTGGGAAGCTTGCCGGCGGGCGAACAAGCAGACGTGATGGTTCACCGCGGCCTCCCCGCCCGCTCCCGCAAATACCCGCAGCGCGCGCGGAAAAGCGCGCCCCTTTTGGGTTGAAATTGGCGGGGACACAGACGAGTTTGCACGCCGACGCGCGCCGGCCGATGACGACCGGGACTGCGCCGGGAGGAGTGTGACGATGAATTTGCGCTTATCGATGCGATCGGCCGCGATCGGCCTGGTCCTGGCGGCGGGCGCGGCGGGCGCGGCGGCCGCGCCGGCCGCGCTAGCGCAAACTCCCGCTTCAGCGTCCGCAAGCCATCCCGGCAAGGCGGTCTATGACAAGGGTTGTGCGTCCTGTCACGACAATCCCGGCGCGACGCGCGCGGCGACGCTGGCCGCGATCCAGGCGATGTCGCCGGCGCAGATTCGGACCTCGCTGACCGAAGGAAAAATGCAGCCGATGGGCGCCAGCCTGTCGCCTGACGACATGACCCAGCTGATCAGCTGGCTCACCATCGCTCAAAAGCCCATCGATGCGAACTGGTCGGACAAGCTGATGTGCGCCGAGGACAAGCGCACCGTCGATGTCGCCAAACCCGTGGTCGCGAACGGCTTCAGCGTCGATCGCAACCAGACGCGCAGCCTCACCGCCGCACAGGCCGGCCTCACCGCTTCGCAGATGAAGGATCTCGAGGTCGCCTGGACCATAGGTTATCCCGGCACCAGCAATGGCGCCGGGGTCGCGATCGTTGGCGACACCTTGTTCGCTTCGCTGAGCGGCCGCCTGATGGCGCTGGATACGGCGACCGGCTGCGCCAAGTGGAGCATCGCCGTCAACTCGCGCAACACGCCGGCGTTTGGCGACATCGATGGCCGCAAGGTGCTGGCGTTGTCGATCAGCCAGGACGTTGTTGTCATCGATGCGAAGACCGGCGAGCAGATCTGGAAGGCCAGCGCCAAGGCGAGCGACAACACCGGCACGATCCGTGGCGGCGTCGTGTTCTTCAAGGACAAGATCATCGTGCCGATCTCGGCCTCGGGCGTCGCCACCGGCGGCCAGGCCAAGTTCGAATGCTGTATCGGCCACGGCGCTGTCGTCGTGTTGTCCGCCAAGGACGGCGCGAAGCTGTGGGACTACCACACCATGCCGACCGCTGATTACAACGGCAAGGTCTCCTCCGCCGGCGTCAAACAGCGCGGCCCCTCGGGTGCGCCGATCTGGTCGATCCCGCTGGTTGATGAAAAGCGCAACCGCATCATCGTCACTACCGGCGAGAACACGTCCTACCCCGGCACCGAAACGTCGGATGCCGTGATCGCGCTCGACGCCGACACCGGCAGGCAGGTCTGGAAGTTCCAGGCAATGGCGGCGGACGTGTGGAACATGGCCTGCGGCGCCGACAAGAAAAGCAGCGGTCCCAATTGCCCGTGGAACATCGAGGGCGATCCCGGCGTCGGCCGCGATTTCGACTTTGGCGCCGGGGCGATCCTCGCCAAGGGCGCGGGCGGCAAGGACGTGATCCTCGCCGGCCAGAAATCCGGCGACACCTGGGCGCTTGACGCCGAGACCGGCAAGATGCTCTGGAATGTCCGCTTCGGCAAAGGCTCGGCGCTCGGCGGCGTGCACTGGGGCATCTCGACCGATGGCGCGCGTCTCTTCGCCACGATCAATGATCCCTTCCCCGGCGATGCAGCCCCGCATCCCGGCGTCTACGCCATCGACATCAAGACCGGCAAGCAGGCCTGGGGCTATGACGCCAAGCCGGATTGTGATGGCGACAAGGCCAAGCTGATCGCGGGCTGCTCGATGAAGTACGGCTTCTCGGCCGCGCCAGTGACGGTCGACGGCGCCGTCATCGCCGCGACGCTCGGCGGCAAGGTGGTGATCCTCGAGGGCAAGACCGGCAAGGTGCTGAAGACGTTCGACACCATCGGCCCGCACCCGACGATCAACGGCATCGACGGCAAGGGCGGCTCGATTGACGCCCACGGCCTCTCGGCTGGCGCCGGCATGGTGTTCGTCAATTCGGGTTATGGCTCGTTCGGCCAGACGCCCGGCAATGTGCTGATCGCGCTGAAGCCCAAGAAATAGCCGAGAAGTAGCCGAGACAACGCTGACAAACGAGGGCCGGGATGCATCCCGGCCCTCGAGGTGTCGCGTTCCGCTAATCCTTCAGCCGATCCCCTCGAACAGAGCGGTTGAGAGATAGCGCTCGGCGAAGGACGGGATGATCACGACCAGCTTCTTGCCGGCGGTTTCCGGCCGGCGGCCGACCTCGACCGCGGCGGCCAGTGCGGCGCCAGAGGAAATGCCCACCGGCACGCCTTCGGTGCGGGCGATCTTGCGCGCCAGTTCGAGCGCGCGTTCGTTGGAAATCTGCACGATCTCGTCGATATAGCTCACGTACATGTTGGCCGGGATGAAGCCGGCGCCGATGCCCTGGATGAGATGCGGGCTGGGTTGGCCGCCGGACAGCACCGGCGATTTCTCGGGCTCGACTGCGATCATCTTGAGCTGCGGACGGCGCGGCTTCAGCGTCCGCGCGCAACCGGTGAAGGTGCCGCCGGTGCCGACGCCCGAGACGATGAAATCGACCTCGCCTTCGCTGTCCTTCCAGATTTCCTCGGCCGTGGTGCGCTCATGGATCAACGGGTTGGAGGGGTTGTCGAACTGGCTTGGCATCACCGAACCTGGAATCGTCGCAAGCAGTTCATTGGCTTTCTCGATCGCGCCGCGCATGCCTTTTTCGCGTGGCGTGAGTTCGACGTGCGCCCCGAGAATAGCCAGCATCTTGCGCCGTTCGATCGACATCGATTCCGGCATGACCAAGATCAGCTTGTAGCCGCGCGAGGCGGCGACAAAGGCGAGCCCGATGCCGGTATTGCCGGAGGTCGGCTCGACCAGCGTGGTCTTGCCCGGCTCGATCCGGCCTTCGGTCTCCATGTCGATGATCATGCCAAGCGCAATGCGATCCTTGACGCTGCCGACCGGGTTGAAGAATTCGAGCTTCAGCAGCAGGTCGGCGACGACGCCCTCCTCGTCTGCGAAGCGGCGCACCCGGATCAGCGGTGTATTGCCGATGGTGTCGAGAATACTCTCATAGATGCGTCCGCGCCCCGGCGGATCGAGACGAACAGGCGGGAGGGGTTTGGTCATCGAGCGTCTCTTGAAATGAAAGCTGGCGGACAATGCGAGGCGAAAGGCTTGTCTGTCCACTATAGCCCGCCGCGGCGGGTTGGGGAGGCGCCGAAGCGC
>JANMWT010000011.1:0-1757 GCA_031394145.1 Alphaproteobacteria bacterium
GCGCCGCGCGGCGCGCCATTACGAGACGGCGCTTCACATCCTGGGGCCGTCCGAGCCGGACTGGGCGCCCCCGGTCCAGCTCATCTCCGGCCAGACCGGCCAGGGTCTCAAGGAGCTTTGGACCACCATCGGCCGGCACCGCCAACAGACCACGCTTTCCAGTGGGCGGGGCCGGCGGCGCGCCGAACAGCAGGTGCGCTGGCTCGAAGCCCTTATTGCTGAAGGATTATCCCAGAGGTTTGGCGCCAATCCGGAGATCGCCGACCGGCTGCGGCGGACCCGCGACGAAGTCGCCCGAGGCGTGTTACCTGCCTCGATGGCGGCAGAGGACTTGCTGGCGCTGTTTTTCGGGCACACCTAGCGCTTTGTAATCCCTCGTTGCGGTGTGGTTCTTGCTCGTCGATGACGCCGCGGTACATATCGCGAAGGTGAATCGGGAGTCGGCCGGAATGCCTCGGCGGCGCAATCGACGGAGGGGACGGCTCGCCGTGTGGCTGGCGTCGGTCATCGCATGCGCGATTGCCGCCGCGCCGCAACCGGCGTTTGCCGACAATGCCGGGCGACCCATGACGTTTGAATGGGGAACCGTCTTTGGCGATACCCCGGCGATCTTTGCCGATGGCGACTTTACCCCGCAGACGCCCGCCGCGCTGAAGGCGTTTCTCTCGCATTCGACCTATACCCCTGACACCCGCATCTATCTCAACTCGCTGGGCGGCGACCTCACGGCCGGCATGGAAGTCGGCAAGATCATCCGCGAGACCCACCTCAACACCGGCGTCGCCCGCAACACGCGCGAAGCTTCGCAAGCCGGGCTGATGGATCTTTACGCCAACAGTCACGTCTATCCGGGCTATTGCATCAGCGCCTGCACCCTTGCCTTCCTTGGCGGCGTGGCGCGCAAGGTGGAGGTCGGCGCGACCTATGCTGTCCACCAGGTCGCGATGAACTGCGTCGACAAGCGCAAGGCGCGCGAGCAATTCCCGTACGTGGCGCTACCCAATGTCAGCTACTGCCCCGACCTGCCCCAGGCGCTATCGATGGTCCAGGCGGCCAGTGGCGCGGTGGTCGAGTATGTCCGGCAGATGGGCGCCGATCCGATCTTCCTCACCGAAATGTCGAAGGCGGATTCCAACAACCTCAATCCGCTGAGCGTCGACCAGCTCAACGCCTACCGCATCAACTTCACGCTGCGGTCTGACTCATGGTCCTACGAGACCGACTCTGAAGGCCAGTTCTTTCTCCGCCATAGCCAGGGCGATGAATGGAAGGAAGACCGGGTCGAGATGTTCTGCGATCGCACGCGCGGACCGCGCCTGTTCATGTGGGTTGTGCATGACACCCGCCGCTCGACCGGTCGGGCCGACCCCAAGCGCATCGTCGATCTCGCCAGCCAGGGCCTTACGGTCTACTGGCAGCTGATGCAGCCGCGCGCCGACGGCTTCTCCGACATCCGCAGCGTGACGCTCGAGCCCTACGAGATTATCGCGCCGCCGACCGTCACCGAATACGACAACGTCAAAGTGACGATTGATGTCTCGCAACGCTTCCTTGATGTCCTGGCGACAGCGAAGACGTTCCAGATCGTCACCACCCAACCTGAATCGGGCAGCCCGATCGGCTTCAATCTGATCGAGCTGGAGCTCGATCGAGACAAGATTGCGGGGATGGAGCGGTCTTGCAAGTGAGCGATGCGATGCGCTGGCGTGCGGGCGGTTGCCATTGTGGTGCGGTGCGTTTCGAAGTCCTGACGCCCG
>JANMWT010000042.1:0-4531 GCA_031394145.1 Alphaproteobacteria bacterium
GCCTTCGCCAATGCGCCGATCGCCAGCCTGACGCAGCCGCCGCAAGGGTAGACGTCTAGGCAGCCGCACGTCGGACCTTCTTCGAAAGGTGCGCCAGCATGGCTTTGGCGGCCGCCTGCGCGCTGGCTGCAGAGACGTCCGACATCATGCCGGCGTCGCCGACCCAGTCGCCGGCGATGAAGACGCCCGGCGCATCGCCAAGCGCAACCCCCGGCCGCTTCACATCCCAGCGCGGCAGAGCCGAGACGACCGGCATGTCGATCAGGCGGCGTCTGTGCTGCTCCAGCGGACGCCAGCCCGGCATCGCCGCATCGGCATAGGCCTCAAGTTCGCTGATCGCAGCGCGTGCTGGCTTTTCGCCGGGCGCAAGATAGCGCGCAATATGCACCACCGCCCCGCCCGGCGGGGCCAGCTTCGCCGCAGCTGAGTGAACCGACATATAGAGCGGCTGGTCGATCCCCAACACGAATGTCTCGGCGCCGTCGGGGAGACGTTCGAGCCTAAGCTCCAGCGTATTGCTGCGCACTGGTATGGCGTCGCGCACCGCCTGCTCGAGCGATGCGACAGGAAGCAGCGCGCTCGCCGCCTGCGGGCCGAGAGCCAACAAGGCCGCATCAGCGTGCATTGCCTTGCCGTCGGCCAGGCTGATCCGTATCTCAGCGCCCTCCGGCGTCACAGCCAGAACCGATGCGCCGGTGTGCAGGCTGGCGCCGGCCGCGCGCGCCGCCCCAGCAAGGCCATCGATCAGCGTCGACCAGCCGCCATCGACATAGATCACCCCGCCAAACGCGAGCTTGATCTGGTCGAGCACGGCGCCGGCCGAGATCTCAGCCGAGGCGAGAGGCGTTGCGTGTCGAGCCAGTCGGTGAACGAACCCGTCTGGCGGTCGGCGCTGCGTATCGTGCTTTGGATGCGGCCGAATGCAAGCTTGTCGCTGACGCTCAACAGCCGCGTGGCGGCCAGCGAACCGAGTGAAACCGGCAAGCGCTCGAACCTTCCGTCCTGCATCGCCGAGGCGTGAGCCAGCTTCGGACCCTCGCCGGAGGGAACGACCCCGAGCCGCCGCAGGGCGGCGCAAAAGCCCCCTTCGGCATAAAGGGCGTGGGCGCCCTGGTTGAACGAAAAGCCGCCCACCTTCTGGGTGCGGGCGCGACCGCCCAACTCCACTGCGGCTTCGAACACGCTCACCTCGACCCCGGCTCTGGCAAGGTCGACCGCGGCGATCAGACCCGCGATTCCACCCCCCGCGATTGCAACCGACTGGGCCATCGTCGCCTCATTTATTCGGACAACTTGTATCCGATATAAACCGGATGTTAGATATCCGCAATGAAAATCGACACCGGACGACGGACGAACTGACATGCGAATGAGCGAGGGCGTGGAGTGGACGGCGCATGCCTGCGCGCTGCTCGCGGTGCTGCCCGACGGAAAAGGGCTGTCTGCCGCCGCCCTGGCCGAGCTGAACGCGCTGCCGCCAGCCTATATGGCCAAGCACATGCAGGCGTTGGCAAAGGCAGGGGTTGTCGTTTCGGTGCGCGGCGCCGGCGGCGGCTACCGTCTGGCCCGGCCCGCAGCAGAGGTGAGCCTGTGGGATCTTGTTGAGGCCATCGAAGGCGGCGAACCTGCCTTTCGTTGCACCGAGATCCGACAGAACGGTCCCTGCGCCTCGCCTCCGAAAGACTGCAAGCAACCCTGCCAGATCGCCTCGGCGTTCCATCGCGCAGAACAAGCCTGGCGCACCGCACTCAGACAGTCGACGCTCGCCGATATTCTCGCGGAGCTTGCCCGCAAGCAGACGCCGGCCCGGCGCGCCGAGTTGCGCAATTGGCTTGAGAGCAAGTTGTGACGGACTAGGGCGCGACCCGCCAGGGTGGGAAGCGGCGGTTGGCGCCCGCCGTATAGAGCTTGATGCGAACCCCGGCAGGGTCATGGACCTCCGCCTCGCGCCAGAGCCAGCTCTGGTCGACCGGATCACCCACAACCAGGCCCGACGCGCGCAGGTGGGCGAGCGTCGCATCAAGATCATCGACCTCGAGAAATACTTCCGGCCATGCCCCGCCCGCCCATCCCTCGACTTTTTCGACCGAGAGCGTGGCCGGTTCGCCGCCGTCGGCGCTTGGACACTCGAAGCGCGCATAGCGCGGCGGGCTCGCGACAATCAGCTTGAGCCCGAGGGTCGTATAGAACGCCACGCTCGCCGCATAATCGAGCATCGGCATGGTGACCTGGTTCATTCTCATTTTTTAGCCGCCAGCTTCTTCGCGGCCGGTCTTTTCGGCGTTCCGACCTGCGCATCAATCCGTTTGCCGGCAGCAGGCTTGGCCGTCTTGGATCCGGCCGTCTTGGATCCAGCCTTCTCGGGCCCAGTCGTCTTGAATCCAGTCGTCTTGAATCCAGTCGCCTTGAATCCAGTCGCCTTGGACCCCGCCGTCTTTGACCCCGTCTTCCTGGACGCCGCCGTCCTGGCGCCGGGCGTCTCAGGCTCGGTCGACGTCTTGGACATGGCGGGCTGCTTTTGGGACCGCTTTTCGCTCGCCAATTCATCCGCCTCGGCCGAGGTTGACGGCGTCGCGCCGAGCTTGTTGAGCAACGCCATCCTGGCCGCCGGATTGCGCTCCTTGGCGCCCGAAATGAAAAACGCATAGACGTCCTGCGACATCGACCACGCCTCGAACAATTTGGCGAAGCGGTCGATCTCGGACCTGGCATAGCCCGTCGAATTGTCAGGCTTCGATTGCATCAGGCGGGCGACGGCAAAGTCACCGCCCGCGTGGCGCAGCTTGGGAAATTCGTCGTCTTCGGCGTAGACCGCCGTGGCGCCGTGCTTGGCCAGCAGCTCGTAGAAGGCCGGCGTATCAAATCCCGCACCGCGCACTTCCAGCGCGTGGCGAAGCGGCAACCTGTCCTTCTCCTTCGGCAGCAGACCGAGAAACATCTCGAAATAATCGCGGTCGAACGCCCGGGTCGCCGGGAATTGCCAGTTGATCGGCCCGAGGCGCTGGCGCAACCGGGTGATGCCCTGGTCCAGGAAGGCGTCGATCGAGGTCTTCATCGCCTCCCTCGTCTTGCGGACGGTGCTGAACCGGTGCGCCTTCAACGAGAAGACAAAATCCTCGGGCACTTCATCTGCCCACCTGGCGAAGGTGTCAGGCTTGAACGAGCTGTAATAAGTGGCGTTGACCTCGATCGCGGTCAGCTTGCGGCTGGCGTATTTGAGCTGGTTCTTCTGGGCGAGCGTTTTGGGATAGAACGTCTCGCGCCAAGGCTCGAACTGCCAACCGCCGATGCCGACGCGAACGGGATGGGCCATTGCAGGGGTCTCCAGAACGCGCAGGCTCAGCCGCTCAACATCTTGCGCAGGCCGCCCGTGGTCAGCAGCGCCGTCCGACCCAGTGCAGCCGAGAGCCGGAAAGTGGGCGCCGCAAGATAGCGCGGCTCCCACACCGGATCGAACTTCTTCTTGAACTCACGCAGGCCGCCGAAACCATAGAATGACCCGCCATGGCGATAGATGAAGGCGCCGACGCGCGACAACAAGGGGGCCAGTCGACGACTTTCCAGCCCGGCCAGCGGCGCCATGCCAAGATCGAAGATGCGGTAGCCTTCGCCCTTGGCCCAGATGATCAGCTCGACGAACAGGACTTCCATCGCCTGCTTCGGGATGTCCGGCTTCGATCGCATCAGGTCGACCGCGACATCGCCTCCGGCCCCGCCGGGCCAGACATTGGCGAACGCTTCGATGACGCCATTGCGTCTCAGCACGCCGATCGGGAAGCGCGACAGATAGCTCTCCTCGAAGTGACCGAGGCTGAAGCGCTTTTCCGATGCGTCGCGCTGGCGCAGCCATGCATCCGACACCGCCTTTAGTTCAGCGAAGATCGGCGAGCCTGGCTCGGCCTTCTCGACCGAGAAGACAAATCCATCGCGCTGCCCGCGCGCCCGGATCTGGCGCAGCCGCGAGCGGCCGCCGCCCTCGAGCGAGAAAGTAGCGAGTGGAACCTGCGCGGCCTCACCCACTTTCTGGAGGACGAGGTTGGCGTCGAGGAGGTCGGGCAGAAGATCGGGACCGACCGAATAGAAGGCCGGCCAAGCGTTGGCGATGTCTGCCGCCTCGCGAAACCGCCAGATCATCTCCCGGCGTTCTTCGGGCGGGCCGACGGGTCCGCCCATCGCGATCCAGGCGTCGCCATGGGCTGCGTACATCACCAAAGACCGACCGCTCTCGCTAAACAGGAAATGCTTGTCGCCCGTGGCGGCGAGCCAGGCGTCGGGCGGGATGCGTTTGATGCTGCCGAGGATAGCCAGCGCGCGAGCGTCTTCCTCGGCGCAGGCAGGGTCGGGCTTGTGCGGTCCGGCATAGGCCCAGAGCAGGACGATCACCGTGACAACCCCAACCCCGCCGAGCGCCCGCAGGAAGCGCGAGGCGTCGTTGTCGATCAGGACGGTCCACCACAGATCGTCGCTGTAAGGGATTTTTTCGTATGAAGCGAAACCAACCCACGCTGCGATACCGACCATCCCCAGGATC
>JANMWT010000063.1:0-6973 GCA_031394145.1 Alphaproteobacteria bacterium
GCTGGCGGTCGCCTGCCAGTCGCCATCGAGCCCGTCGACCTTGGGCCACGGCTTCAATGCACCGCGGGTTAGCGCAACCGGGAACTGGCCGGCGCCTCCGAAATACTGTCCCGACCATCCGGCGGTCGCGCCGTCCCAGGCCAGCTCCAGGCGCTGACCGCCATTGGCCAGGGTCGACAGGATCAAGTGCTCGCCCTCGCGCCGCACATCGAGCGGCATGCCGGTTAAGTTCTGGTCGGGGCTGTCGAAGGCGCCCGTCAGGCCGCCATCGTCGGCGTGGCGGATATGAACCGCCAGGCGCACGCCCTGCGGAATGCGGAGTTCGCCGACCCAGTCGCCCTCGGCCTCCGCGGTGCTTGTTTGCGCCTGCGCGAAGCCAGCGAAGGCGAGTGCGATCAAGCCGGCGCACGCGACAGCCAGCCCTCGGGCGGCGCAATGGACAAACTTGGCCGGCAAGATATGGGCAGGACGATCGACGATCATCGTTGGGGACCTAGCAAAACCTGAAACCGTCCCTCGCCCGCATACATGCGGCCGCCGCCGGATGATGGCAATCGCGGACGGGGGCGCCGCGCGCAGCGATCACCGGGTTTTGACCTGCCGGTTGGTGCGGGCGTCGCAGCCGGCGCCTGACCAATATCGCGCCGGAGTTGCAGCGGATTTGGGCGCCGCCAGGTTTTCCCCCGCTCATCATTTGATCGGCCGATCAGCGCGGCCGTCATCCCGCTAGACTGCACGAGGCTTGCGAATCTGCATCAAGGGGTGAGGCGATGGGGCTGTTTTCCTTTCTGTTCGGCAACAAGAAGAAGGTGGTGCAGGTCAAGTCGAGCGAGCCGCTCTTGGCTCCAGCCAGTCCGCCGCCGCTGCGCATGGCGGCTGAGCCCGTCAAGGCTGCCACCGCGATACCGATCGCTCCGCCATCGCAAAGCAGTGAAGCGCCGCCGCGCGCGCGCGGGTTTGAACTCACCCATCTCAAGCTCGCCTATGCCGCCGCCGGGCGCGCAGGCCATGCCGCCAAGGCCTATGAGGCGGCATGCCGGCTCGCCAGTTTCTACAAGTCGGTTGGCGCCAAGGGGCTCAGCGCAGAGTATCGCGTGGCGGCGGATGCGCATTTTGGCGACTGGTTGGGGCAGGTGAGCCGCGACCGGCGTCGCACAGCGCTGGCGGCGGTGCGGCGGCGGTCGCTGCAGGCAGAACGAGCCGCCAGTCTGGCAAAGACACGCCTCGCAGTAGCGACGGCAAAACTCGGCGGACCCGAAGCAGCCAAGCTCCTCGCCGCGCACAGCGCCTTCCTTGCCAAGTTGGATGGTCCGCGCGGACGAGCAGCAGCCTGAGCGCGCCATCTGGCTACGCAGTCTGAGAGCGCAGTCTGACCGGGCGCCCACGATCGAACTCAGGCAGCAGCAGACGTTCCCGACTGCCAATCTTGAGCCTGTCGATTGACGCGATCGGCGTGACAGCGACGCTTGCACCGGGCCGGGGCGAGCACGGGAGTGGCGGATCGATGAGCAAATGTGAAGCGAGCCTGTCAAGCGCAAGGCTGCTGACGGCAGAGGTGCTCTATTGGATGCCGGACCACCCCAAGCTGCTCCAGTCATTCCTCTGGCAAACGCTGGACCTCGCGCCACGCTATCCGCGTCTCACCCGATTCCTCGATCACTGGCGGCGTGAGGTCGATGCGGCGATCCATTCGGTGACAATCAGTCAGGACGACAACCTCGGTTCGCCGAAATTGCTGACGGTTGACGCCATGTTCCGCCTCCACTGAACGAGGCGGACCGGAAGAGGACCGCATCAGGGAACGAAACGCTTGGTCGTCATGGTGAGATCACCCGACTGGATCGGCAGGGCGGCGTCGGTGCGCAGAGCTGCGATGGATTTGCCTTCTGCGGGTAGACCGGCCCAGTAGCCTTGCAGCAACCACGGCGTCGGGGTTGGGGTCGCCTGTGGATTGGCGGCTGGAGCGGCGACCGTCACATGCACCACGCCGCCATCGCAGCTTCGCCCGGCGCAATCGAAGACATAATAACCGTTCACCGGCGTGCGCATTGCGATGGCGTGCGGCGCGGCGCCGTACTGCAGGCTGATCGGACGCGCCTCTTCCGGGATGCGGAGCCGGATCTGCTGTGCGCCTGGCGCCTTGAGCTGGATCGATATCACGGCCGAGCCGCCGGAGGAGGGTTCACGCGTGATCGTCGCCAGAGCGGACAGCCGGTCATCAAACGGGATGGGCAGGTTCGCAATTTTCGCGGCGACACCGGGAATAGCCGCGATGAGCGGTTGCTCGAACTGGTCGCGGATCGGCTTGGGCAGCGAACCTGGCGCAGCGGTCGTCACCAGCTCGGCCTTGTGTGCGTCCAGGTCGTAATGGGCGGTGAAATCCAGAGCCAGCGGCCGATCGGCGGAATAGGCCGGAAGCATCAGCGCTAGCCCGACGGCGATGACATAGGCTGCGCCAAGCACCGGGAAGATGAGCCGGCGAGCGCCGCTTGCGATCTGTCCGATCACCGACAGGAAGGGAGCAAGCGCGATCGCCTCGAGCACGCCGAACACGGCGGCGACGCCAAGACCCATCATCACATCGACCAGCTGGATCAGCGGCAGGAACACCAGCAAGAGCACGACGCCTGCGAGGGCGTACGCTGCCAGGGCGAACCGCGGCGCGAGCCGCGCGACCAGGGCGGCAAGGACGAAAGCAGCGCCGGGGATCAAGAACACCATCGACATGCCAGAGACATTGAGCGATAGCGCAACCCCGATCACCAGAAACCAGAACCAGCCTGCAGCGAACAGGGGCTCGCGCCGCACATCTTTCACCAGAAAGCGCAGGCCCAGAGCAGCCGCGATGAGGGCGCCGACAAAGATTGCGCCGTTGAGCGCCTGGCCGTGCGCCATCCAATAGTCAGGTTCGGAGCGCACAAGACCGATGCCCGCTGCGGTCACCCACGCGAAGACGCCCGATGCGGCGATCACGGCGGGCGGCAGGGCGAAGACCCGCCAGCTGAACGCCTTCCACGAAATGTCGCGCGCCGGGCTCATGGTCAAAAGCGCGGCGAGGCCGGCGGCAAGGCCCAGCAGCATCAGTGCGATCTGTTGCGGCAGCATGATGAAGCAGCGGGTGACGAAATCGGAATAGGCGATCTCACCCTTCGCTTGGCGATCGCTGGCGAGGAAGTTGCGCGCTGCGCCGAGCGCCTGATCGCCCATGTGCTGCACGCTGCGATGATCAAGATGCGCGAGGTCGTCGTGCGCCGTGTGATAGAAGGGCTGTCCGTCCGCGACGGCAATGTTGATGCCGGCATATCCGCCGCGCAGGTGAACCGTGAGATCGGTGGAGTTGGGCAGGAGCTCGTAGACAGCTGTCATCATCGAGTTGGAGACCGGGCGATTGAAATTGCGCGCCCAGTCAGCGACCACGCCCTGGTTGGGGTGGCTGGTTTCAAACATCATCGCGGGTCCGCGATTGCCGCGCGCTTCAAGATTGATGATGCGGCCGATGCTGTGGCTATAGGCTTTTTGGTCGGCGAAAGCCTGAGCGCCGAGCAGGGCCGCCTCCTCCCCGTCGGTCAACAGGAACAAGACCGGTTTGGCTGGCGGCGTATCGCGGAAATGCTGCGCCACTTCGAGCCAGACAGCGACGCCGACGCCGTCATCGCCAGCTCCAGGACTGGCCTCGACGCTGTCATAGTGCGCGGTCAGGACGAGTGCGGGGCCGTTGGCGGCGTTGTCGGCGGGGCCCGCGCTGAAAGTTAGGTTCTGCACCCGCGCGCAGCGGATCACTGAACCGTTCGCCGGCCCGCCGCAGGCGGTGTCGTCATGGACTTCGGGGGTGAAGCCCAGCTTGCGAATTTCATCGAGCAGGCGAGCGCGGGTTGAATCGAGCGCGGCGCTGTCGACGGCGTGCGGACTGCCGTCGAGGATACGCGAGAGGCGGGCAATGCTGCGTTCGGCGTCGAACTGACCGGCGGCGTTGGCGGTTCGCACCGGGTCGAGGTCGAGCGGCAGGGCGCGGAAGAAGAAGGCCAGGAACAGGAGCGCCATGACGCCAACCGACGCTGCGCCGGCTGGCCAGCCACGCGCCGCGCCGACGGCTTCCGCCTCGGTTTCCTCCTGCACGGCGCCTCTCCCGACCAACCCGGCGCACGATAGAGCCGCATGCCTGCCCGACACAAGCAGAGGATTCCCCAGGCCAGGTCAACTCCAGTGAAGCGGGTGACTGTCGGTCGTAGGGCTAAGAGCGGCCGGCGCCAGCCGTCGCGCGATCAGCGTGGCGATGTAAACCCCGACCAGGGTCGCGATCCCCGCTTCGGGCGAGCCGGAAAGTTCGAACACCAGCATCGCCGAGGCCAACGGCGCATCAAGCAGGATGGCAAGCACCACGCCCATGCCGATGAGTCCGAAGAACACCTGCGCTGATGCAGCGAGCCCAGTCACATTGTCGAGGAAGAGCCCGGCGACAGCGCCGACGGCGCTGCCGGCCATCGCCCCGACGAACAGCGCGGGCGCGATCCGTCCGCCGCCAAAACGAAAAGCGACGGCGACGGCGGAGGCGGCGATCTTGGCGGCGACGAAGGTCAGCAGCAGCGTCAGGCTGTAGTGTCCGCCGAGGCCAGCTGCGAGCGGCGCATAACCGATCCCGGTAACTGTCGGGAAGGCGATGGCGAGGATGCCGATCAACAGCGCACCGACGGGCGGCAGCATCCAGAGTGGATAATGAATTCGCGCCGCCAGATCGTCGACGGCTTTCGGCGCGTGCGTCCATGTCCACACCGCCGCCCAGCCGACGAAAGCGAGCGGAATGGCGGCCAGAGGCGCGGCCAATTCGAAGGCGATCGGGATCGGTCCGGCGTGAGGTATCGCCAGCGGCGCGGCGTCGCCGAGCGCCCAGCGCGACATCAGCCAGCCGGCAAAGCTGGCGAGTGCGACCGGTCCCATGGCGAGAAAGCGCTGGCGCGGCAGCACCACCTCGCGGATCAGGAAGACAGCTGCGATCGGCGTATGCAGCACGGCCGCCAGCGCCGCCGCGGCGCCCATGCCAAGCAGCATCCGGCGCGATGACAGGCCAAGTCCCAGCAACCGTCCCGGCAGCATCGCGAGGCTGGCACCAAGATGCATGGCGGGCGATTCGCGTCCAGCGCTGGCGCCAGCGGCAAGCGAGATGATCGCGATCAGCGCAGACACGAAGGCGTCGCGCAGCCCCAGCGTCGTGGCGCGGATGGTGCCGCGCAGTCGGCGGGCGGCGACGACATTCTCGAACCCGAACGCGTGCGGCTTTGGCCCCCATCCCAGTGATACGCCAAGGCGCAACAGCAGGGCGACAATACAACCGCCGACCACCGGGCCGATCATCCGGTTCATCCACGGCATGCTGGCGATCCGGGTGGTGAGCCTTTGCCCGGCAGCGCCAAAGAATAGAAATTCCAGATAGGCGACCAGAATACGCAGTGCAATCACGGCGGCGCCGACCAGAACGCCGACCAGGATAGCAAGCGCCCATAGCCGCCACCCGGTCCTGCGCGGCCGGCCGATGACATCGCCCGAGAGCCGGACCAGTTCCTGGGACATGGGTCCAACTTCTGGGGTGTCCTGCGCGCTGGTCAAGCGTTGACGTTGGCCGCGCGAACGGCTTGCCGCCGGCGGCGACGGGCGCCACCATCACGCCCGAGCGCCGTTCGGGCGTCTGGGCCAAAGGCCGCATGCGATACAAGATAGCGATGATTTGGGTTCGGATCGCAGGCGTGGTCGGCGCGAGCCTGCTGGCAGTTGTCATGTCGGCGCAGCTGGCCCTCGGCGAGCCGCCGGTCATCCCGTTCGGACGGGGCAGCCAGGGCCATGTCGTCATTCCAGTCACTGTTAACGGCGAGGCCGGCTACGCCGTTCTCGACAACGGCGCCGGCACCTCGGTGATCGATCGTGGTTTCGCCGTAGGGCTGGGCCTGATTAGTCCGGGAACCAAGGCGATCTTCAACCGCGCTGGCGGCTCGCCGGTTAGACGCAAAGCCGTCATCCGGGTCGGCGACGCCGAAGAAAAGGTCAAGGCCGGCGTCATGGACCTGCGACCGCTTTCCGACACATCCGGAAAGCATATTATTGCAGTGGTTGGCGAAGAATTCTTCGAAGACCGTATCGTCGAGATCGATTTCTCGACCCAGACGGTGATCTTTCGCGACCGCAACACCTTTGCGCCGCCGGCCGGCGCTTCACCGATCGCACTGAAATCCGCGGATTCTGCCAAGGCCCGGATTTCGCTCACGCTCGAGGGATCAATTGTGGAGGCGGTGCTCGACCTGGGCGCCAGCTATACGCTGGCCATTCCCCGGGGCGCGACGGCGAAGCGCTGGGTTGCCGAGGGTCGACCATGGACCGAGCAGTTTTCAGGATCGGTGCACGGTGATCAGCTGCGCTCGTCGGCCAACCGGCTGATGACGGCAAGAAGCGTTACCATCGGCGGGCTGAGCCTCACCGATGTTCCCGCCGACGTGCTCAGCCAGAAATGGTTGGTCGCGCCTTCTGGCGCCGGGATCGGCGTAAACCTGCTCTCGCGCTTCGATCTGACCTTTGACATCAAGGGGAAGCGGGTCTGGATGACGCCCAACGAAACGGCACGCGAGCCCTTCCGGTATATGGTCGGCGGGTTGAGCTGGGATGGACTGGGCAGTGGCGAGGCGATGATCCACACGGTCTATCGCAACTCGCCGGCCGAAAAAGCGGGATTGAAGGCCGGCGACGTGGTGGTCCGCGTCAACGGTGAAGCGCCGACGCGAGAAAACGTCACCCGCTTCGAACCCGGCCAAGTTGTTGAACTTGAGCTGGAAGACGGATCGCAACGCCGCCTGACCGCCGAGCGCTTCTACTAGTCGCACTTGCCTCGCCGAACGCTCCGCGCAAGGTAGCGCGCCTTTGTCCATCCGACTTTCCTTCCGCACGGGAGCGTGTACCTGGCCACCGACAAACCCTGGCCAATCGCTTTTAC
>JANMWT010000089.1:0-2137 GCA_031394145.1 Alphaproteobacteria bacterium
CATCCTGCTCAAAGTCGGCCGTCCCGATCTCGCCGAGGTCGAGGCGCTGCAGCCGGGCGGCCTCGTCATCGGCATGCTCGATCCCTATTCGGACCGCGTCGGCCTCGACGCGCTCGCCGCCAGCAACGCCACGGCGTTCACGATGGAGTTCATGCCGCGCATCTCCCGGGCGCAATCGATGGACGTGCTGTCGAGCCAGGCCAACCTGGCCGGCTACAAGGCGGTGATCGATGCCGCCGCGATGTTCGACCAGGCGATGCCGATGATGATGACGGCGGCCGGCACGGTGCCCGCTGCGCGCGTGTTCATCATGGGCGTCGGCGTCGCCGGCCTGCAGGCGATCGCCACCGCCCGCCGCCTGGGCTCGATCGTCACCGCGACCGACGTGCGTCCCGCCACCAAGGAGCAGGTCGCCTCGCTCGGCGCGAAATTCATCGCCGTCGAGGACGAGGAATTCAAACAGGCGCAGACCGCCGCCGGCTACGCCAAGCCGATGTCGGCGGAGTACCAGGCCAAGCAGGCCGAATTGGTCGCCACCCACGTCAAGACCCAGGACATCGTCGTCACCACGGCGCTGATTCCGGGCCGCCCGGCGCCGCGCCTGATCACCAAGGCGATGGTCGAGAGCATGAAGCCCGGCGCGGTCATCATCGATCTGGCCGCCGAGCGCGGCGGCAATTGCGAGCTGACCAAGGCCGGCGAGATCGTCGACGTCGGCGGCGTGCGCATCTCCGGCCCGCTCAATCTGGCCGGAACCGTGCCGGTCAATGCCTCGAGCCTCTATGCCAAGAACCTGCTGACATTCATCGAGACGCTGATCGACAAGAAGGAAAAGACCTTGAAGATCAATTGGGACGACGAGGTCGTCAAAGGCACGCTGGTGGCCAAGGACGGACGGATCGTGCACCCCAGCCTGCAGACGACGGGGGCGTGAACCGTAGGTTGGGTTAGGCCGTCAGGCAGTAACCCGACATGTCACGGCAAGGCTGTCGGGTTACGCGCTATAGCGCTGACCCAACCTACGAGACGGGAGTTCGACATGAGACATTTTTCACCGCTGTTGCTCACGTTGCTACCCACCGCGGCGTTCGCGGCGAGCGGCCACGGCGGCGATGTCAGCCCCGCCGTCTATCAGCTGATGGTGTTCGCGATCGCGATCTTTGTCGGCTACTACGTGGTCTGGAGCGTCACGCCGGCGCTGCATACGCCGCTGATGTCCGTCACCAACGCGATCTCGTCTGTGATCGTGGTCGGCGCACTGCTGGCCGCCGGCGTCAATCTGGTGGGCGACGGCGCATGGTTTGCAAAGTTGTGCGGTTTTCTGGCGCTGGTGATGGCCAGCGTCAACATCTTCGGCGGCTTCCTCGTCACCGGGCGCATGCTGGCGATGTACAAGAAAAAAGAGCCGACGAAGAAGTGACCGGACACGATCGAGCCAGACCCCTGTCGGGTTACGGCCTGGCGGCCTGAACCAACCTACAAAAAGAGCCGCACATGACCGCCAATCTCGCCGCCATCCTCTACCTCGTTGCCGGCGTGCTGTTCATTTTGGCGCTGCGCGGCCTGTCCAGTCCGGCATCCTCCCGACAGGGTAACCTGTACGGCATGCTCGGCATGGCGATCGCGGTCGCCACGACGCTGTTCCAGCTCGGTGCGCCCGGCGACCTGACGACGCAGATCCTGATCGTCGCCGGCGTCGTCATCGGCGGCGGCATCGGCGCCTACACCGCCCGCACCATCCCGATGACTGCGATGCCAGAGCTGGTCGCGGCGTTCCATTCGCTCGTCGGTCTGGCCGCCGTGTTCGTGGCCGCCGGCGCGCTGTTTGCACCGGCCGCCTTCGGCATCGACGGCCCGGGCGGCGCGATCCCCGCAGTCAGCCTGCTCGAGATGTCGCTCGGCGCGGCCATCGGCGCGATCACGTTCACGGGCTCGGTGATCGCGTTCGCAAAACTGTCCGGCCGCATGTCCGGCAAGCCGATCACCTTGCCCGGCCGCCACGCCATCAATGCTGCGCTGTTCGCGCTGCTCGCCTACCTCGTTTATGAATTCTGCATGTCGGGCGGCTCCGGCTTGCTGTTCCTCGGCATCGTGATCGCAGCACTCGTGTTCGGGGCGCTGATCATCATCCCGATCG
>JANMWT010000103.1:0-4713 GCA_031394145.1 Alphaproteobacteria bacterium
CTCGTCGCCAAGGACGGCAGCGACAAGGTCATCATGGTGGATGGCCGGCCCTGGGTCGCCAGCAAGGACAATCCATCGAAACTTCTGCTGCAGAACGCGCGGAGGCTCTACGGCACTTCGAACGAGGAGCTGATGGATAACGCTAAGCAGTTCGCCTATTACCCCGTCGCTGTGATGCGCGACAGTCCGGTGTTATCGGACGGCGACCTCAGCGTGAAGTTCAAGACGATTGGCGGCGAGGCGGACCGCGCCTCGGGTATCGTATTCAACGTCAAGCCGAACGGCGATTGGCTGGCCATTCGCTACAACGATACGGAAAACAACGTCGCCTTGTGGGAGTTCCACAACGGCATCCGCCGGCCGCTCAAGTTCAGCGACCGCGCCAAGCCGTTCATGCTCGATCGCAGCGCATGGCACGAGCTCAAGATGTCAGTGCGTGGCGCTGACTTCAAAGCCTGGCTCGACGGCCAGCTTGCACTGGAGTTCACCCTTGGGGTCGCTGTCGTAAGCTCTCAGGGCGGCGCGCCCAATC
The DNA here is from genome assembly GCA_031394145.1 of Alphaproteobacteria bacterium. Classification (GTDB taxonomy): domain Bacteria; phylum Pseudomonadota; class Alphaproteobacteria; order Caulobacterales; family Hyphomonadaceae; genus UBA7672. The sequence continues at coordinate 533 of JANMWT010000103.1, forward strand.
CGGACCTCGATCCCGCCGTTAACCCGGTTCTGCGCCCACCTCTATCGGGAAAGGTTGGCCTTTGGGCGAAGACTGACAGCACGAGCTATTTCAAGGATTTCACGGTCAATCTTGAACGCTGAACTTTGATCGCGTGCGGAACATGCAAGCGACATCACCATGGGAGAGTCTTATGCGCAAAATTCACAGATGGATCAGCCTTGTGGCGGCGCTGTTTCTATTGGTGGTCGCCACCACAGGCGTAATCCTGCAGGCGCAGCGGCTGACGGGCGCGGATGAAGACCACGATAAGGAGGAACACCAAGCGCTGAGCGTTCCTGCCGACGCCTACGCGTCGATGTTGACAGTCACGCTCCAGGCCGCTCGGGCCCGCGCGCCGAGCACTCCGATCAGCTCGATCGAACTCAGGATGACTGGCGCAGAGCCGGAAGGCGTCGTCACGTTCCCTGGCGAGCCCGGTCGGCAGATCGTCGTCGACGCCCGGGACGGCAAGGTTCTGAAGGACGAGGAGCTTGAGGGCGAGTCAATCTTCAGGCGCATCCACAGCGGAGAGATTTTCGGAGAGCCTGGCGTCGTGTTGGGTCTGCTGTGGGGCTCGGCCCTCGTCATCCTCAGCATCACCGGCATCATCATGTACATCAACCTTTACCGCCAGCGGCGGAAGGCGTCCGGCAAGGGAGGGGTTTTTTGGTGATCCGCACCTCCTCCCTTGCCTTGATTGCGGCAGCCTTGGCCATCGGCGGCCAGGCTGTCGCCCAGGAAGCTGACGCCGACAAGCCCGTGGCCTCGGGGTGGTCGTTTGACCCTGACGCTGGCTTTGTTTATCGCTCGGGCGACTTCAAGGCGACGACCTGGGGTTTTGCCGAGCGGATCATGGACCCGCACGGGCCCGACTCCTTCCGGCGCTTCCGGCAGGGTGCGGAGATCGATTTTCCGCGGGTGACCAAAACTCTGCGGCCAGCCTTTGTCTACGAGCTCGACCTTACCGACACTGACTTTTTCGACAATGGCTTTGGAGGATCGCAGGGCGTCGGCCGCCGCGATCTCGAAAACCTTTTCCTCGCTCTCCAGGACGTGGACGATCCTGGGCGGTTCCGCCTGCTGATTGGTCAGAACACCCACATACTCTCGCGTGACGACAATCTCTCCTCAGGCAACCTTCCAACCATCAACCGGTCGCTGATCCTTGAGGAGCATGGCTCGGTCAACAGCTTCGGCACGCAGTTCGGCATCCAGTACCAACAGGCGCTGACGAACACGCTAACCCTGCAGCTCGCCGCCATGGACAATCGCGGCTCATTCAACCAGTCCGAACCTCGCTATGAGATCGGCAACTCGCTCTCGGCCAAGCTGCTAGCAACACCAATCAATGACACGGATAACGGGCAGAAGCTCACTCTGGGCCTCGCTGTCGACAACACAGGCGACATCCAGAACCGCACCTTCACGCTCGCCACGGCAGTCGCTGCGACTCCCCTCGGCGGTGTGCTCGCCACCGGCGACAAGCTCACCTGGGAGGCGGACGCCGCCTATACCTTCCCACTTCTCGGGCGGCCGACGACGGTGGAGGCCGAGGCCATGCGCTCGACCTTCTCCGCCAGCGACAGCAATGTGGCGGGCGGCTACGGCATGATCCAGTGGTCGGCATTCGATGCGCCGGGCGCCGGCGATCTCGACGTCTTTGTCCGCTACGACCTGGTTGACCTGGGCCAGGACGCCATCAGCGACCGGGCCGTTCAGCGCGCGCTTCGGACTGGCGTCAACTACAACCTGCCTTACACCAACAAGTTGGTGAGCCTGCATCTGGAGTACGCCCACAATACACTTGCCGGTCCGGCCTCGATCGTGACCGGGGATCGCAGCGTCGATGAGTTTCGGATCGGACTACGTATCAGTCTTCAGCGTTACCAGCGCCACTGATGCCGACGTCCGCGCCTCGCGGCCTGCGGGCGGTCCCGCGCGGCGTCTGGGCGATCGGCTTCGTCTCGATGTTCATGGATATCTCCTCGGAGATGATCCACAGCCTGCTGCCGGTCTTCCTGGTCGGAACCCTTGGGGCCAGTGTCGCGCTTGTGGGACTGATTGAGGGGATCGCCGAGGCGACCGCCTCGATCACCAAGGTGTTTTCCGGCTGGATCAGCGACCGGCTTGGCAAGCGCAAGCTTTTGGCGGTGCTGGGCTACGGCATCGGGGCGCTCTCGAAACCCGTATTTCCTTTTGCGGTGACGCCGGTCGAAGTGCTCGGCGCCCGGTTCGCCGACCGCATCGGCAAGGGCATACGCGGCGCGCCCCGCGATGCTCTTGTTGCTGACATCACCGAACCGGGTGCTCGGGGCGCAGCATTCGGCCTGCGGCAGGCGCTGGACACCACGGGCGCATTCCTCGGACCTGTTGTGGCGCTCGCTCTTCTGGCGATCCTCGCTGGCGACATGCGGGCGGTGTTTGCATGGGCCGTCGTCCCGGCCCTGATCGCCGTGCTGCTGATGATCTTTGGCGTCGATGAGCCCAAGCGGATGCCGGAAACGAACCGGACGCGTGCGCCGATCCAGTGGCGCGAAATCCGCGATATAGGCTGGCCGTTCTGGTCGGTCGTCATGGTCAGTGTCATCTTTACTCTGGCGCGGTTCAGCGAAGCCTTCCTGATTCTCCGTGCTCAGGACGTTGGCCTCAGCGCGGCGCTCATTCCGCTGGTCCTCATTGTCATGAACGTGGTCTACGCCGCCGTTGCAGCGCCGGCCGGATCACTCTCCGACCGCATGGATCGGCGCGCTATCCTGGCGATCGGGCTGGGTATCCTGGTCGTGGCGGACCTCGCGCTGGCCTTCCTTCCCTCAATCGGCGGCGTGCTGTTCGGGGTCGCGCTGTGGGGCGCACACATGGGTGTGACGCAAGGGCTGCTCTCCGCGTTGGTTGCGGATGCCGCTCCCGACCGGCTGCGGGGGACAGCATTTGGTGTGTTCAACCTTGTCACTGGGCTGACACTTCTCTTGGCCAGTACCCTGGCTGGCAGTCTGTGGTCATGGTTTGGAGCGCCAACCACGTTCCTTGTCGGCGCCACCTTCGGCGCGTTGGCGCTTATGGGCGCCACGGTGCTGAGTAGACGCTCCGGCTGATGTCGGACGAAGTGATCAAAAACCGGACCGGCGAACGAGACAGCGGGTCTGCAGCCGCCGGACGGTCGCTACCTAGCCGCTGTCTACGATTTGAGTTTGCTCGAGGTATTAATCTTCGCCTCGATCTCTCCGCAACGACTCATCAGTCGGCCCCCGCCGCCAGCTTGGGTATCCGACTCCGGTAGCGTTGGCGTGGAGAGCCCTCATGTCGACTCCCTAAACGCGAAAAACCGAAGTCCACAGCTCAGCGTGCAGCGATGCCAACCATGTACAGCAGTCTCCCAGGTCAGCATCGTTCCGGTGGGGTATTGCTTAACCAGGGAGTCGATCAGTTGCTTGGCGTCGTCGCGCTTCCACACGTATTCCCGTTGAAAGGCCGGCACGAAAAGCTGCCGGTCATCGATCTTTTCCAAAGCGGTCGAGATTTTCACGCTAGCCCCCCATAGACGCCGCCCCTGCTAAGCGGCTTTTCCTGCACGTCAGCCCCGTCTAGCGGCACCTAATGGGGTGAGCAATCGGCGGCATGGACCGCGATTGATGTTTGAGGCATCAAACCTCTGTCACAGCCATCAGCATGGACACCGGCGGGAACGCGGGCGGAACATCAATCGCCGCAACGCTCTTCCAATTGGTCCAATTCGTGGTCCAGTTCGCGATTTGAGCTGTCGATGTTTACCAAGGAATAGGCGAGAACTCCTTGATCTGATTGGTGCGCGGGCGTGGCGAAACTGGTAGACGCAACAGACTTAAAATCTGTAGGGCTGGAAGGCCCGTGCCGGTTCAACTCCGGCCGCCCGCACCACTTTTTCGATGTTCAGAAGAACCCGCCGGGTCGCCTAGAGCAGATTCCGCTCACGTTGCACCATAGCCGGCGTGGCGGAAGTAGGCGCGGGCCTCGTCTGTGCTGATGGTTGGGGCGAAACTGCCGATGCTGCGGCGCAGGCCCTGGATGGATCGCTGCGCGAGTTTGCGCAGCTTCGCCTTGAGCTTGGAGAATGACATCTCGATCGGGTTGAAGTCGGGAGAGTATTTCGGCAGCAATTCCAGAAAGGCGCCCGCCGCCTCGAT
>JANMWT010000104.1:0-12248 GCA_031394145.1 Alphaproteobacteria bacterium
CCGCCGCGCCCCCCCCCCCCGCGCCCTCTCCTCCCCCCCCCTCCCCCCCCGCCCCCGCCCCTCCCCCTCCCCGCGCGCCGCCCCGGCCCGGGCCCGGTCCGCCCCCCAGCCCCCCCCCAAGTTCGGACATGCTGGTAGAGCCGTAGGCAATAGCCTGCTTCTGCGGCAGCGACGACGGATCGCGCGAGCTCAGCGTGTCGGCAAGGTCAAAACCGACGCCGTCGTCGTCGACGTCTGAATCAGGCGCGTGCGGCGTCAAGAAACCGTCATCGTCAAGCCCGAGGTCCGAATCGTGTTCGGGCGATAGGTCAAGATCGACGCCCTGGTCACGCAGGGCGGCAGCGAAGGTCGCCCCGATCGGCGCGTCCATATCAAGATCGAGATCATGCCCGAGCTGATCGAGATCGGAGTCGTCGTGGAACCTGTCCTTGGCGCTCATGTCTCTATTCCTCGATCGGTTCTATTGCCCGACGGCTTTGCTAATCGCGCCGCTGGAGTCGGCTGAGCGCGCAGATCCAGTCGCTTCGCCGTTCCGGTATTTGGAAATCACAACCGTCCGGCGTTTGACGTCGGACGGATCCAGATGATGGTCGCCGACGAGGTCGCCAGGATTGGCGATCTGAGCGGCCAGATTTGAATTGACTGCGCAGCCGAAGGACGGGAGCGTTCCGTTGGTGCCGGTCCAGGCGATCTGATAATTGGCGACATCCGGACACCCTGCGACCCGTGCTTCCCAGGTCTTGTAGGTGATCACCAGCGGCGCCGCGCGGGCGCCTGAGGCGTCGTAGGGACCCTCTGTGATGCTGGCGGGGTCGATCCCTTCGGCGAGCAGAACCGCGCGGGCGTCAGCCGACGCCCGCAGCGCCGCCATGTCGTCGCTCCCCATGCTGGGACGCGAGATAATGACCTTGCCGTGGCCTTCATGCTGGTAGGCCTCGCCGAAGTAGCGGATCGCGCCACGCTCGGAATCGCCCAACTTCTCGCCCGACACAATGGCGCCGATCTTCAGCTCGGCAGTGACCTCAGCCGCAGTCATCTGCTTGCGAGACAGATCCATGTCGCGAATTTCGCCCCTCGTCAGGCCGCAACCCGCAAGGGTTGCGAGCGAAGCGCCGGCGAACATCATCAGGATACGACGGGACATGCCTTGCGCTCCGATCAGTCGATAATGAAGCCGGCAGCGCCTTTGGGCGCAGCGGTTTTGTCAGCGGACGATCCGGGGACCGCATAGACCTGGTTCATCTTGCCGAAGAAGACGGTGCGCGCATCGCGCGCCGTGACATAACCGCGATCGGGATCCCGAAGATGCTGCGGATCGGTGGGATCGACGAGATAGGGCGTCACGATCACGACCAGTTCGGTTTCATCGTTCTGGAAGTCGCGGCTGCGGAAGAGCGCGCCGAGCACGGGCATATCTTTTGCCCCCGGAATTCCGTCCAGCGACTGCTTCGTCTGCTCCTGGATCAAGCCGGCGATCACAAGGCTGCCGCCGGAAGGCAGCTCGACAGTGGTTTCGGCGCGGCGGACCTTGAGGGCGGGAACCGAAATCGTCTGCCCGGCAACCGCCTGCCCGGTCGTCGGATCAACACCGGCGACGGACTTCGATTGGAACGCGCCCTGCTGAGAAAGCTCCGAGACCTCGGTTGAAACCTGCAGGGAGATCCGGCCTTCAGAGAGCACCACGGGCGTAAAGCCGAGGCCGACGCCGAACGGCTTGAACACGATGCCGATCTTGCCCTGGTCCTGGGCCACCGGGACCGGGAACTCGCCGCCGGCGAGGAATTTGGCGCTTTCGCCGGAAATCGCTGTCAGGTTTGGTTCGGCAAGCGTGCGCAAGACGCCAACGCGTTCAAGCGCGTTGACGTTGAGGCCAACGCCGGTCTGCTGCGAGCCGGCGACCAGGTTCTGGAAGCCGAGGTTAGCGGCAAGGCCGCCGAGCGCCGATCCCGCCACGCCGAAAGCGTTGGAGGTGCTGATCGAGTAGTTGTTGGCCCAGGCCGCTTTGCCCGCAGCCGTGGTGTCGATCTGACCATAGCTGACATTGCCCGACAGGTTGATGCCGAGCTGCTTGATCATCGAGCGCTGCATCTCGACGATATGGACCTTCAACGTGACCTGGTCTTTGCCGTCGATGGTCATCATGTTGAGGACGCTGGCGTCGTCCTTGGCGTACTGACGAGCGAGGGTCATGACGCGATCGGAGGAAGAAAGGTTTGGCACCGAGCCGGCGAGAATGACGCGACCGTTGACCGCCTCGACCTGCACCTTGTTGTTCGGAACGTATTTCTTGATCAGCGAACGCAGCTGGTCCATGCCGGCGACGCCGTCGGTGACCGAGACATCCAGCACCTTGAGCTTGCGACCCGAGCGGTCGAGGAAGACGATGTTGCTCTCGCCTGCCGCGACGCCCATGACCGCCACTCTGCGCCGATCGCGCGCGGTGACGTTGGCGATCGCCGGGTTGCCGACGATGATGTCGTCAATGTCGGTGTCGAACTCGAGCATGTAGCTCTTGTTGACGGTCAGCGTGAGGCTTTCGGTGGGACCAGGCGCCGCTGAGTCGGGCATGGCGATGCGTTGCGCTGGCATGCCGGCCAAGGGGGCGATGGCCGCTGGCTCTGCCTGCACGGTTGCTGGAGCAGACTTCGCCGGGGCTGGTTTGGTCTGAGCCGGTTTGGCCGGGGCAGGCTTGGAAGCCGACGGTTTGGGCGCCTTTGGCGTTTGGGCAACCGCCGTGGACGACATGAGCGCAGCGGTCAGTCCGAGCGCCAGAACAATCTTGTTGGCCGACATGGGAGCTACCTCAACTTGCCGGAACCGGGGCTATGGCCGCCGAGCCATAGCGATAAATGCGAATCTGTTCGTCGCGCGCGCCGTCGCGCAGAGCCTTGCCGATCGGCGTTGCGCCATCCGCGCCCTGGAGGTCGGCGATCGAACGCAGCGCGAGCGTCAGCCGACCGCCCTTTTGCGCCGCCGCGATCAGGGCAGCGTCCGAGGGGGCAAGCTCGAGGGTGGCGCGGGTGCCGACAAGAACGCCGCCTTCGCCCGTCTTGCCTTCCTTTGCGTCCTTGGTGGGCGGCTGGCTGTAGATCGCGTCGATCGCCAGCAGGTGAACGTTCTGCAGGATGACGTGCGTCCGCGCCTTGGCGAGGATCTGTCCGCCGGCGCCGGCGCCATTTTCGCTCGCATCGACTTCGCGGGTCATCATCACGTCGACATGATCGTTGGGTTGAATGAAACCGCCGGCGGCGGTCTCAGCCGAAATCTCGATCGACACAGCGCGCATGCCCGGAGCAATGATCGCCGCCATCCAGCCGCCCTCGCCCGGATGAGCGATCTTGGCCGGGGTGATCGGTTCGCCTTCGGCCATCGAAATCTTGGCGACCGCGCCGACCGATTTCTCGAGCGCATCGCCTGCGTCTTTTTTGTCGAGGAAGGACTTGGTCTGCGCGTTCTCGGGCCAGGCTTGCCAGGCAAGGTCGTCGGCGGCCAGGAAATGGCCGAGCACGATGTCTTTCTTGGCGACCAGAATTTCTTTGACTGGCGCCTCGACGTGCCGGATCTCGATCGGCGCGGCAGACGCACTGGCATTGGCCGGCGTCTGGACGGCGCGTACGAGGAACACAGCGGCAATCGCCGCCCCCGCCGCAACCAGAAGAATGATCAGTCGCAGCGGCGACATGGCTGCCCTCCAGCTCGGCCCCGAACCCCGGATCACGGGCTCTTGCAGGGTCGGAGACTTTCAGAAGGGCTCTAAAGGTTCGTTAATAGCCGAACCGCGTTTAACCGTTCGTCATACGCCAAGCACCGACATCCCAGTCGCCAGGACCGGCGAGCTGGGAGCGGCCAGCAGCGCGCCGATCGCAATGGCCACGGCGTAAGGCGCGCCTTCGGTCGGCGACAACAGCCGCTTTGCCCACGGCCGCTCACTGCTAATTTTCATCCGCCGCAAAATAATAAGCAGCAAGGCAAGGCAGCCGCCAGCGACGGCCATGCAGAAAACGAAGCGGTTGGCGCCCGCAAGGCCCATCCACAAGGAAGCCGCCGCAATCACCTTGGCGTCCCCGCCCCCGAAGATCCCGAGATAGAAGAGTGTTGCGCAGATCAGCAGCGTCGCGGCGCCGACGGCCAGGTGCATGCCGATCTGGGGGGCGGTGAGACCGCAAGCCAGCGCGGCGGGAACGAAGGCGATCGCCAACGCAATCGACACCCAGTTCGGAATGGTCATCGTCGAGATGTCGTGCCAGGCCGCGTAAATCAGCAGGCAGGGGAAAGCGAAACAGAACAGCATCGCGAAAATCATCTGCGCCCCTTTGCCTGGAAGCCCGGTTATACAAGCATTGACTAAAGGAACGGTTGATCTTCGAAAGTTTTCGTCAAAACAAACCAAATAAAAAAGAAGCCGCGAGCAGTTGGCTCGCGGCTTCCATTTTTCAGACCGAAGTCAGACCGAAGTCTGCGCCGGGCTTACTGCATCGAGGTGGCGACTTTCGTAAAGGTCGCGTTGGCGTTCGTACCGAGCTGGGTCACGCCGCCGATGACGGCAACAGCAATAAGCGCGGCGATCAGGCCGTACTCGATCGCGGTCGCGCCGGATTTGTCTTTCAGGAAACGAACGATATTTTTCATTGTCTTCCCCATGCCTGGTCAAATCTGCTCCCGGCATCATCACCGACTGCAGCGAGCGTCGGTTCTACGCTCGAGAGATAAAAACCACGCTAAGTCGGAGGGAAAATTCCCGGCTCAAAGATTTACAATTGCCTAACCACACTCGCCGGGCGGGGCCAGGCAGGGCCAGGCAGGGCCAGGCAGGAATGTCGCTCGCCAGGGCCATGCGCCTCGAACGCTATCTCCCGTTCCCGCGGTAAAGGGGCGGATGATAAGCGCAGCTCCCCTCTTGAGGCGCGCCATATTCGCAAGCGATCGGCGCGTCGGCCTTAGCCATTCGTTCAGCCTTCCTTCTTATCGTCGCGTCACCGATCGTCCCTTAAACGGCCGAGCACCAGGAGATGAGCATGACCGCAAGACATGTTTGGACTGCGCTGGCGTTCAGCATCGTCCTCGCGCCCCTCGCCCAGGCCGAAGCCTTCAAAGTCTATGTCGACCAGACGGTGACGCTGAAGCTTTCTGCACCTGCAAACAGCGTCGTGATCGGCAACGCCAGCGTGGCGGATGTCGCCGTGCATGATCCCATGACATTGCTGGTCACCGGCAAGGCCTTCGGATCGACCAACCTCTTGGTGCTCGATCGCTCGGGCCGAACGATCTATTCCACAATGCTTGCAGTCGCCAACGGCGACACCAGCGAGCTCACCATCATTCGCGGCGCTTCGGGCGGCGCCAACACCTATTCCTGCATCGACAAATGCTATGCCACCGCGAAGGTCGGCGACGAGCAAGCCCACTTCAGCGGAGTGATGGCGACGGTGACTGGCAAGGCTGCGGCGGCCAAGGGGCAGTAACACCGCTTCCGTCGATTTCCGGAGCAGGGTCCGCGCCAGCGCGACGCGCCTGCACGGGATGGGAGCATGGCGAGGGGCCGATGACGACAACCGCATCGACGCGGCCTTTGTGGCGCCGCCGCCTCGGCGCTTTCACCAGCGACCTGCGCGGAGTTGCAGCGGTCGAGTTCGCACTCATCGCGTTTCCGTTCTTCGTTCTGATCTTCGGGTTGATCGAAGTGGTGATGATTTTCATCCTCACCTCGACGCTCGACTACGGGGTGATGGAAGCCGCGCGGCGCGTCCGCACCGGCGAGTTGCAGAACGCCGGTCAGGGCCTCACGGAATTTAAGACCGCGGTTTGCGGCGAGCTGTTCAATCTCCTCGACTGCGATACCAAGCTGATGATCGACGTGCGCAAGTTCGATACCTTCGCCGCGACCGATTTCGACAAACCGCCGGTCGACAAGAATGGCAATCTCAAGCAGGACCAGTTCGGTTTCGCGCCAGGCGGCGCCGACGATATCGTCGTGGTGCGGGTCTTCTACACCTGGTCGCTGCTGACGCCGGTGATCTCCGCGCCGATGGCGAACATGAGCGGCGGGCGGCGCCTGCTGATCTCGACGGCAACCTTCCGCAACGAGCCGTTTTGATGGCCAAACTCGTTCCATCGAAAAGCGGCCTCCTCTCCCTGCTTGGTCGCTTCCGTCGTGACGGCCGTGGGATCGCCGCGATTGAGTTCGCGCTGATCCTGCCCTTCCTGGCGATCCTCTATTTTGGCGCCATCGAAGTGTCGTTGCTGATCAGCGCCGACCGCAAGGTGACCGAGACCGCCAGCGCGCTCGCCGATCTCGTGTCGCGCACCGATACGATCAACACCGCGGAGATGTCGAACGTATTTGACGCATCACGGGCGCTGTTCGTGCCTTACGATGTCAGCACCGTGCAGATGCGCGTCACCAGCCTGGTGGAGAAGAATGGCGCGGCCAAAGTCGATTGGAGCAAGGGCCGCAACATCGGCCCGCGCAACGTCGGCGACACCGTCACGGTCGATCCTGGCGTTCTGCCGACCAGCGGCAGCGTGATCATGGCCGAGATCAGCTACAACTATCAGACGGCGCTGGGCTTCTTCTTGAAGGACGGCATGGTGCTGCACGAAACCTTCTATCTACGGCCGCGGATGAGCGACACCGTGGTCTGGTCCAGCAAATAGGATCAGGCTCGAGTGATCGGGCCCGAGCGATCAGGCGCCCTGCCCGTCACCGGGACGCCCCTCGTGCGAGACGGTGAGCATAATGGCGAGACCGACAATCACCAGCACGAGCGCGGTCGACATGCCGAGCCGCTGGTTCTGGGTCGTTGTCGTGACGATGTAGTTGAGCAACGGGCCCATCCACACCGTGCAGCTTGCCGCCAGCGCGAAGAAACCGAAGAATTCTGAGATCCGGTGCTTCGGCGCGAGCGTCACCAGCATGTAGCGGCTCGAGGCGAGGCATGCCGTGAGGAACATGCTGAGGACGCCGCTGAAACCGAGGAAGGTGAAATCCGATAGGGTGTGGAAAAGCGCGCCGCCGGTGAGGTCGCGTCCCGGCACCAGGCCGAAGAACATCGACTCGCTGGTGATCGACAAGATCAAGGTCGCCATCAGGACGAAGACGGTAAGCTCGATGATCAGCGCGCGCCGCGCGCCCAACCAGCGATCCATGAAGCCGCCGAGGAAGCCGCCGATCGCAGCACAGATCGAGCTCCAGATCGCATAGAGGCCAAGCTCCGAGGCGCTCCAGCCGAGGACACCCGAGGTATAGACCCCGCCGATCGCCATCACCGAGGTGAGACCATCGGCATAGATCATCCGACCAACGAGAAAGCGCATCGTCTGCGGGAAATCCCGGAACAGGCCGCCAACATAACCGAAGAGGGATGCTGCCGCGCTCGGCTTGAACAGGTTGGCGACCGAACGGCTCCAAGATCCGTCAGCTGGCGCGCCGTCCGGCACGAACAGGAAGAACGGAATGACGAAGACTGCGAGCCAGCCGGCCATCGCTGGTCCAAGGCCGCGCGGGGCAAGCGTCTGCAGCTCCTGGTTGGTGTGGCCAAACATCATCGGCGAGACGACGACGGCGACGTAGACGATGAGACAGAGCACCGCTGCGGCATTGCCGAGCCCGAGGCCGGCGCCTGAAATGCGCGACAGCACGTCCGGTCGACCGGCCAGCGTCAGCATCGAATTGTGCATCACCTCGGTGTAGGTATAGGCGCAGAAGGCGGCGACCAGGATGGCGATGGTTCCGCCGACGCCGAGGCCCTCTTGCCCACCGGGCATCGACCACCAGAGCGCGATCGCGCAGCTGCACATCACGGCAAGAAAGAAAGCCAGGAGCGGTTTGCGGCGCCCGCCATGGTCCATCATCACGCCGAGGAAGGGCGCGGTGAACGCGCAGATGATGCCGGCGATCAGGAGCGCCAGACTGACGGCCGCCTGCCCCTTCACCGCATCGCCCACCACCGCCTTGGCGAAGTAGGGCGGGAAAAGGTAGATCACCACCAGAAGGTAATAGGGATTGCGGGCGAACTCGAAGAGCGCCCAGGAAAATCCTGGCAAAGCCCAGACGCCGCCGGTCTGCGCCTTCCCTTCCTTGGTGAGCCCTGCCGCCGGCGCCTGCGTTACCGCGTCGGTCATGTCATCTCCCCCGCCCGTACCGGGTCTTTGAAAGATCATGCGGCGCTTCAGGCGGCCTGTCGATGCCTGCGACCAATATTGCCACCGGGGAAACCCTGATTTTTTGGGCTCGCTTGGCGGCCGACCCAAGCCTAGCGGAAAGGCGGTTCGTCGAACGCCCGCAGCTTCCGGCTGTGCAGCGCAGCGCCTCCGGAACGGGCCAGGCTTTCCATCGTCTCGATGCCGATGCGGATGTGCTCGCCAATTGCCCGCTCGTAGAATCGGTTCGCCGCGCCCGCGAGCTTGATCTCGCCGTGCAGCGGTTTGTCCGACACGCAAAGCAGCGTGCCGTAAGGGACGCGCATGCGGTAACCATTGGCGGCGATGGTCGCGCTCTCCATGTCGATGGCGATGGCGCGAGACTGGTTGAACCGCTTGGCGTTGGCTGAGAAGCGCAGTTCCCAGTTGCGGTCGTCGGTGGTGATGACGGTGCCGGTTCGCAACCGGCGCTTCAGGGCCTCGCCACTTTCACCGGTGACTTTCTCCGCCGCCGTCTGCAGTGCAACCTGGACCTCGGCGATCGGCGGCACCGGGATGTCCGGGGGCAGAACCTGGTCGAGCACATGATCGTCGCGCAGGTAAGCGTGACCCAGCACATAATCGCCGATGCGCTGGGAGTGGCGCATGCCGCCGCAATGGCCAACCATGATCCAGCATTCCGGACGGAGCACGGCAAGGTGGTCGGTGATGGTCTTGGCGTTGGACGGGCCAACGCCGATATTGACCAGGGTGATGCCGGTGTGGTCGTCGGTCATCAGGTGATAGGCCGGCATCTGGTGACGCCGCCACGGCCCATCGGCGACGTACTGGGCGCCGTTCTTCGTCTTGCCGTCGACGATGATGCCGCCCGGCGCCGACAGCCGCTTGTAAGTCCCTGGCTGCTTCAGTCGTTCAGCCGCCCATTCGACGAAATGGTCGACATAGCGATGGTAGTTGGTGAACAGAATATAGCTTTGGAAATGCTCGAACGGCGTGCCGGTGTAATGCTTCAGGCGCTGCAACGAGAAGTCCACGCGCGGCCCATCGAAGAGCGCCAGCGGCTTGACGTCGTCCGTCGACCAGAGATCGCCATCGACCACCTCGTCGCCGATGGTGGCAAGGCTGGGCGTCGGAAACCAGCGCGCGAACTCGGAGGGCGGCAGCGCCTCGGCGTCGATGCCGGCGGCGTTGTCGAGCACATAAGGGTAGGGAATTTCCGAGCGCGAAACGCCGACATCAAGCCGGACGGGATAGTCGGCCACGAGGTGATTGAGCTGGCCCAGAAGGTATTCACGGAAGAACACGGGCTGGGTAATCGAAGTGGCGTAGACCCCCCTATCCGCCAGTTTTGCAAAGGAACGCGCGACCGGCGGCGGCGGCCCGTCAGGATGATAGGTCAGGCGCAGTTCGGGATAGGCGAACTCGCCCTTGGCGCGGGCCTCGGCGCTCGGCGTCTCGCCGGAGGCGACGAACGCCTCGAGCGCCTTGCGCAGCCGACCCGTCGACGCCTCGTAGAGCGTCGTTGCGCGGTCGACCGCCTGTTCGGGTGTCATGCCCTTCCCCTTCATCCTGCGAAGATGAAGAGCTTGGGCGGAGAGGTCAATTGAGCGTGGGTGACGATCGAACGAGGCCCGATCAGGTGAAACGCGCGATCAGGCGTTCGACCAGCCGGATGGCGATTTCCGGGCGCCGCGCAATCAGGACGCCGAACCCCGAGAACACGGCGAGCGCCGCAATCGGACGTTCAGCAATGATCTTGCGGGCGGCCTCCATCGGCAGGTCGGTCAGCGAGGAGAAGGCTGATTCGACGCTGGCCTCCTGCTCGGGATCGAGGACCGGGGCTGCACCGGTCGTGCTGCTTGGCCTTGTGCCGATCCACAAAGCGATTGCGGTGATGGCAAGGAAGGTTACCGCGGTGAGCGCCAGCGCCGCCGGCCACACCATCCACATCGCCAAGGTGAACGCGATCGAGGCGGCCAGAGTGAAGACGCCGACCAGACCAAAGAAGGTCGCGATCACGCCGGCAATGGCGATGGATTTCGCCCTGTCGACGATGGCGCCGGCCTTCTGGCCGATCTGGTCCATCTGTGAGCCGAAGAGCCCCGCCATACCCCGCCTGTTCAGTTACTAGCGGCGGCGGCCGAGGGAGGCGACGATGAAGCCAGCCGCCAACGCGATGCCAATCGCTGCAAACGGATGGTCGCGGACCTTGTCCTCGACGATGTCGCGATACTCGCCTGCCTGCTTGCCGGCGGTGTCGACATATTTCTCGGCCTTCTTGGCCTGACGATGGGCTTCTGCGCTGGCCGCCTTGCCGGCGTCCTGGGCAAGCGCGGCGATGTCTTCGCGCAGCGCCTTCACGTCGTTCTTGAGCGCTTCATAATCCGTCTTGACCGCCCCCGCGGGAGCGCCATTGCCGGTGGTTGTCGTGGACGAGGCCATCTCGAAATCTCCCGAAGAGAAGGAACGTCTGAATAAACGCCCTTCTGCAACATAAGGTTTCGCAGAATGCAAAAATACAGCCATCCACCGCGATCCAGGCGGATTCCCGCGCATTTGGCTCGAATTAACCAAACTCGCAGGCGCGATCGGGCGCACGGAGGGCGTTCGGGCCGCTCGCGCCGCTCGCGCCCCTGGGGGCCATTGCGGACCGAGTGGGCCGTTGCGGGCCGTTGCGGGCCGAGCGGCCTACTCGGCCGCCACGATCTTGGTCTGCATGCGGTCGAAGGACGACCAGACGCCGCTGTCGCCGTGCCAGTCCCCGCCGGTTGCGCCTTTGGAGTATTCCGTCGCGCGCTGTTCGAAGAAGTTGGCGTGCTCGACCCCGTTGAGGATCTCCTGCAGCCACGGCAAGGGATGATCCTTGATCCCGTAGATGGCCGGCAGCTTGAGCTGGCCGAGGCGCCAGTCGGCGATATAGCGGATGTAGTTCTTGATGTCCTGAGCGGTCATCCCCTGCACCGGGCCCATGCTGAAGGCGAGGTCAATGAAGGCGTCCTCCATGCGGACCACGGTCCGGCAGCATTCGGCGATATCGTCCTTCACCGCCTGTGTCAGCGCGCCCGTCTCCTCGGCGAACGCGTGGAACATCCGCATCATGCCTTCGCAATGCAGGCTCTCATCGCGGATCGACCAGGTCACGAACTGGCCCATGCCCTTCATCTTGTTGAGGCGCGGGAAGTTCATCAGCATGGCGAAGGACGCAAACAGCTGCAGGCCTTCGGTGAAGGCGCCGAACATGGCGAGCGTGCGCAGAACATCTTCATTGGTCTCGACGCCGAACTTCTGCATGAAGTCGTGCTTGTCGCGCATCTCCTTGTACTGCGTGAACGCCGAGAACTCGGAATCCGGCATGCCGATCGTCTCGAGCAGCAGCGCATAGGCCGCGATGTGCACCGTCTCCATGTTGGAGAAGGCGGACAGCATCATCTTGATCTCGATCGGTTTGAAGACGCGGGCGTAACGCTCCATGTAGTTATCGTTCACCTCGACGTCGGATTGGGTGAAGAAGCGGAAGATCTGCGTGAGCAGATTCCGCTCCTCGTCCGATAGGCGCGACGCCCAGTCTTTGCAGTCCTCGCCCAATGGCACTTCTTCCGGCATCCAGTGGATCTGTTGCTGGCGTTTCCAGAAGTCGTAGGCCCACGGGTAGCGGAACGGTTTGTAGGAAGGCGACGGCGTCATCAGCCCCGGACGGGCGCTGGCGCCTCCTGGATTGGCCTCACGCTTTGACGCGGTCGAATCGGACATCACTCTTCCCTCTCCGGCGACAGTACGTATGGCGCAATGACTACCATATGTAGTGTTAATGGATCGTCGCAAGACCATATCTTGACGCACGCCGGCTTAATACAGCTAGGCCGGTCCACGGTGCAAGTCTCGCCGATTGGCGCGCCGACGCCAACCGCCGACGCCGACGAATGGCGCTTTCGATCCACAGGGATTGAGGAGGCCCTGGCGCCCGGTTCCACCTCGAACCCGGCAGCGCCAATCGGGTAGGAGGGCGCCTCGCGGCGCCCCCCTCCCACACCACCGTACGTACGGTTCCGTATACGGCGGTTCATGCAGCGCGATTAAGACGATGATGCTGTGCCAGGAAGGACGCCAGC
>JANMWT010000159.1:0-2420 GCA_031394145.1 Alphaproteobacteria bacterium
GCCCGCGAAGGCAAGGAAGGCACCGCGCTGGCTTTCGACCTCCTCACGCTCGGCCACCTTGAATATTTTCTCCACGATTTCAGTCAGGCGGAAGCGACTTATCGCGGCGCGCTCGATGCAAGCTTCGGGCATAACGGCCCACGCCACCCCTATGTCGCTGATGCCTATGGGCGCATGGCGGACATGCTCGCGTTGCAGGGCGAGCGCGACGAGGCTGCGACCAATTTCCAGAGAGCAATCGAGACATGGGTCCTGATCCACGGCCCAAACCACGCAACGGTCGCCGACGCCTATGTCGCAGCAGCGCGCAACCATGAAGCGCAGGGCAAGCTCGTCGATGCCCGCACCGAAGCCTTCGAAGCGCTGTCCAGGCTTGAGGCGAGCGTCGCACCCTCGAGCGGGAATATCGCCCTGAAGCTGTGGCCGCTGGCGGAAATCGACGAAAAGCTGGGCTATCTCGCCGATGCCGAGAAACTGTGGCGGCGCAGCGTTGCCATCGGCGAAGGCACCGACGGCCCCTTCCAGCTGACCGCAGCGGTCAGTTACGTCGGACTGGCCAGAAACCTCGTCCGCCAGGGCCGCGCCGCCGAAGCCGAAGTCTACGCCGGAAAGGCGGTCGTCGGCGAACGCTTCCGCAACGCCAATGCCGGAGCCGGGACCAGCACGCGCCTCAACCCCTTCCACGCCGAGGCCAGCGACGCTGCGACCTATCTCGATATTGTGTTGAGCAATCAGGCCACAGGATCGAAGCTTTCTCAGCAAGTCCAGGACAACCTCTTCATGGCGGCACAGGACCAGACCATCTCTTCGTCGGCCTACGCGCTCGCCGACGCCTATTCGCGCAACCTGGCCAAAAGCGCGCCACTTGCCGCGGTGCTCCGCGAGCAGCAGGATGGCAGAGTAGCGCTTGGCGCGATCGACGCCAGACAACTTGCCGCCATTGCGAGCGGCGACGCCGCGGCGAGCGCGCGGCTGCGGATCGAGGTCGAGGCGGCCCGGGCGCGGTTGCAGGCGCTCGACGCGAGGATCGACCGCGAATTTCCGCAGTATCGTAAGATCGCCTCGCCACTGCCCGCCAGCCTGTCAGCGGTTCGCGCGCGGCTGCGATCCAACGAAGGCGTGGTGGTGCTGGTGATCGGGTTCGACAAGGTCTTCGCGGTGGGCGTCTCGCGCGACAAGTTCGCGGTCAATCGCGTCGACAATGCCGGAAAGACGGTCTTGCCCGATATCGAAGACCTTCGCTGCAATCTCGATGAGGAAAACTGCAGCGAAGCTGCGGTTGCCCGCATTTCAGCCTTGCCTCAGACCAAGCATGAGAGGCTTGGCGACCGCCGCTACGATCTGGCGGTCGCCTCCCGGCTCTACGAGCGCCTGCTCGCGCCACTGGCGCGCGAACTGGTCGGCGTCGATACGCTGTTCGTCACAACCTCGGCGCGGCTGTCCGATGTCCCGCTGTCGGCGCTGGTCACCGCACCGCCCAAGTCCGGCGAAGACTTTGCCGATCCCGATGTGCTGGGCGCAGCGCCCTGGCTCGCCGAGCGCTATGCGCTGGTAAGCCTCCCGTCGATAACCGCGCTCGCGGTCGTTCCGTTTCGCGGGACGTTGCGCGGCGGAGAACAATTCCGCGGCTACGGAGATCCCGCGCTCGCCATGGCCAAACCGAGCGCGCTGCCCCCCGCTGCCGTGCCGGCAGCGCGTTCCCTGCATCCGAGGAAGCGGGCGACGCCGCAATACTTCCGCAGCGTCAATAGCGACGGGTTGCGGTTCGGCGACGTCGAGCTCCTCCGACAGCTCCCGTCTCTGCCCGGCACGCGCGACGAACTGGCGGCAATGGCGGGGCTTTTCTCAGTAGCGGACCAGGCACTGGTGACCGGTACGCGTGCCACCGAGGCGGCTTTCCGCTCCGATCCCAAGGTTAGCAAAGCACGGATCCTGGCGATCGCGACTCACGGCCTGCTGCCGATGCCCGAACTGGGGATGGCCGAACCGGGGCTGGTCTTTACCCCGCCAACCTTACCGACCAAAGCGGACGACGGCGTTCTCACCGCCTCAGAGGTTGCGGGCCTCTCGTTCGAGGCCGATCTGGCGATCCTCTCCGCCTGCACACCGCCTCGACCGCGAACGACGCTGGCGGGGGTGACAGTCTTTCGGGGCTTTCGCGGGGTTTCCTCTATGCCGGGGTGCAGGCGCTGCTTGCGAGCCGGTGGCGTGTGTCCGACGACGCCACCGCGGTGCTGACGGTCGAAACGCTTCGCTTGCGGCGTGGTCCCAGCGGGATGAGCCGTGCCGCCGCACTGAAAGGCGCGATGCGGACCGTGCGGACCGGCCGCCGTCCCGACGGTAGTGCAATCGGCGCGTGGGCCAGGGAATGGCAGCATCCGGCATACTGGGCTGCGTTCTCGTTGATCGCGATCGACGAT
>JANMWT010000180.1:0-4903 GCA_031394145.1 Alphaproteobacteria bacterium
CGTTGCCGCCGCCGCCATGCAGCAGGATCACCACCGGCGCGGGTCTGCCGCCCGAATAATCATGGACCAGGAAGCGGCGCGCTCGCCCGCCCGGATCGAGCGTCTCTTCGCTCAGCACGGGTCCAATCGGGGCGGCATAAATTGGAGGCAAGGCGCTGCTTGCGAGACAGAGGAAAGCGGTAGCGCAAAAGACCCGGCCGAGCTTGAGCGCGAGCTTCACGGCGAGCTCCGGCGATCTCAACCCGGCTCAGCTAACGCGCGCTGCGGCGGGTTCGTCAAGTCGCCGGAATGACCGCCTCGCCCGATCAGCGCGTCGCCTTGGGTTTCGGCGGCGCCGGCGGATCGAGGTCGAATGCGGCTCGGGTGGCCCAGCGCCATTCCTTGATGATGCGGCCGTACCAGATGAACCGCGCGTCATCGGAGAGGCCGTCGCGGCTCTCCAGCCAGGAGACGAGAGTCTCCAAGACTGAACTGTTCAGCGTGCGGGCTGCGAGGACGGCGCGCTGCTCGCCGCCAGGCGGTGCGCCTTCCGAAGGCATGAAGAAGCCTTCGGCTTTAGTATGGACAAGGTTCAACAGGCGTTCGCGCCAGGGCTCCCAAGCGGGATCGCCCCGAAACGTCTTCAGCGCGACCAGGAAGATCTCGGGGTCTTTCTTGGCCTCGAGATAGATCATTTTCATCGCCCAGCCATAGCCTTCCCACTCGCCCTCCAGGATCTCGACGATGACATCGTGAACGTGGCTGAAGATGGCTTCGATCAGATCGGAGCGAGACGGGAAGATGCGATAGAAGACCGGTTTCGGCGCGCCGGCTTCGTCCGACACCTCTTGCATCGAGGCGGTCGCGCCCTCCCGCAGGAAGACGCTCGCGGCGGCGCGAAGGTATTTGGCTTTGCGAGCAACTCTGTCGACGCGGGGCTTGGGACCGGTTGATTGAAGTTTTTCGCCCGAGCGGGCGCGCAGAGGCGATTTCGCCATATCTGGTCGTTCCCCAGTCCCCGACGTCCCCCCGGCCGCTAACCTCAGCCGTAATTCAACAGCGGCGGATCGGCAACCCGGAACCAGGCCCGCGCATCCGGTTCAGCGCAGCGCGAACGCTGCCTTGCCGACTGCTGCAAGTGCGAAGGCGAATTCGAGCGCCGTTTCCCGCAGTGAGGCGAACCGCCCGGAGACGCCGGCATGACCCGCTTCCATGTTGATCCGCAGATAGTAAGGCCCGGCCTTCGGCGCGACGTGGCGCAGCTTGGCGGCCCATTTGGCTGGCTCCCAGTAGGTCACGCGCGGATCGGTGAGGCCGCCGGTGATCAACATCGGCGGATACGGCTTGTCTCCGGTTTGCTCGTAGGGCGAATAGCCCTCGATCCGGTCATAGGCTGCGACGTCGCGCAGCGGGTCGCCCCATTCGGGCCATTCCGGCGGGGTCAGCGGCAGGCTCTCGTCGGACATGGTGTTGAGCACGTCGACAAAAGGCACTGCTGCGATCATGCCGCCGAACAGCTTGGGGTCGAGATTGACGGCGGCCCCCATCAGCATGCCGCCTGCCGATCCGCCCATGCCGACGACGCGGCCCGCCGAGCTGTAGCCCAACTTCACCAGGTGGCGTCCGGCGGCGACGAAGTCGGAGAAGGTGTTGCCCTTCTTTTCCAACTTGCCGTCGAGATACCACTGATAACCCTTGGCCATCGAGCCGCGCACGTCGGCCACCGCCCAGATGAAGCCGCGGTCGACCAGGCTGAGTCGCGCGGTGCGGAAATCGGCCGGGATGGTGATGCCATAGGCGCCATAACCATAAAGCAGAAGCGGCGCGGAGCCATCAACCGGGGTCTCCTTGCGCCGCAGCAGCGTCACCGGGATCAACGCTCCATCGCTGGCCGGCGCATCGATGCGCTCCACCACATAGTCGGCCGGGTTGTGACCGGATGGCACTTCCTGCTGCTTGCGCACGACGCGGGTGTGGCTGGCCATGTCGTAGTCGAAGACCTGCGCCGGCGTCGACGGCGAGGAATACTCGAAGCGCAGGATGCTCGATTCCCAAAGATAGCCAGTCGAGACGCCGAGCGAATAGGCCGCTTCGGCGAAGTCGATGGCGTGCTCTTTCTTCGAGAGGCGTTCACGCACGACGATGCGGGGCAGGCCGTTCTCGCGTTCCAGCCTAATCAGGAAGTCGGCGAACGGCTCGACATCGATGATCAGCGTTCCGGGACGATGCGGGATCTCGAGCGTCCAGTTTACCTTGCCAGGCTTGTCGATCGGGGTCGAGACGACAGAGAAATCGACAGCGCCATGGGCGTTGGTGCGGATCCAGAAGCGGTTGTCGAAATCGACCACGCTGTATTCGACGCCGCGTTCGCGCTCGGCGATCAGCGTTGGATCGGGAGTTTCTGCATCGGCCGGAAAGAAGCGGCACTCGGTCGTGGTGTGGTCGTTGGCGGTAATGAAGATGAAGCGTCGCGACTGGCTTTCCTGCACGCCGACGAAAAAGCCCGGGTCGAGTTCGCGATAGACCAGCTCATCGGCGCCGGCGCCGAGCTTGCGACGGTAGACGGCAACCGGTCGCGCATTCTCGTCGCGCGCCACCCAGTAGAGCGCGGTTGAATCGGCTGCCCAGGTGAAATCGCCATAGGTGTCGGGAATTATTTCGTCGAGATCGCGCCCGGTCGACAGGTCGCGAATGTGGAGGGTGAAGAACTCTGATCCCTTGTCGTCCACTGCATAGGCGATGAAGCGGTGGTCGGGCGAATGCGCCGCCTTGCGGAGGTCGAAGTGGGGGCGAGCGCGGCTGAGCGCGTCACCGTCGAGCAGGAGCTGCTCGTCTTTCGGATCGGCGTCGAAGGCTTTCGCCGCCGGGCGACGACACAGAAGCGGGTATTCGCCGCCGTCACGGTAGCGCCGGTAATAGGCCCATGCCCCGTCGATCGCCGGAACCGAGCTGTCATCTTCCTTGATCCGGCCCTTCATTTCCTCGAACAGTTTGTCCTGGAGATCGGCGGTTACGCTTTCAAGGCGCTCCCGGGTCCAGGCGTTCTCGGCTTCGAGGTAGGCGCGAATGTCGGCCCGGAGACGGCTTGGCTCGCGCATCACTTCGCGCCAGTTATCGTCCTTGAGCCAGGCATAGGGGTCGATGCGGTTGCGGCCGAGCTGGGCGATGGCGCGCTCATCGCGGCGGGCGCTCGGCGGTGTCGGATTGGTTTTGGGCGGGGAGTTCGACAACGCGACGAGATTCCTTGCGACGTTTCGCGCGGGAGGAGAGTTCTCCCGCGACTGCGCCAGCCCCAGGCGCAGTCTACACACCAGCGCTTGTGCTGCGAAACCTGATTCGCCCCAACGCGCTGCGCAAAGACAGATGTGGGCCGATCGGCTTAGCGCCGGATCGTGCACAGGATTTTGCAGGGCGGGGCCCAAGCCGGGCGGTCTGCGATCTGTGCTAGGCCATCAGCGGGACAGCTTGCGGAAGGATCGACATGGCGAAGCTGATCGGCGGTCTCCTGGGCCTTTATCTTCTCATCGCTGTCGCCGCAGCGGCAGGCGGCGCCTATGGGCTGAGGGCTGGGCTCTCGCCGCGCGCCTATGACTGCCCTGAAAACCAGCTCGCCCTTGCCTCTGGCGCGGATGCAAAAGGCACGACCGGACCGCCCAATCGGCCCCTGGCCCTAGGGCTGCGCGCCCTGATCTGGCCTTGGTCGCTCTGGCGCGCCGTCCAGGCGGGCGCCTCGCCGGTCGACTGGTTCATCCTGCGCTATGACTGGGCGCCCGACGCCTGCAAGGCGGGACCAGGAATGCTGGTTCCTCCGTCTGTACGGGTCTGAGGCGCTCCTCGCTCAGGACCCGTAAGTGATCCCGATCGTCTCGGCGACGCAGGCGGGGCGGTCCTGGCCTTCGATTTCGATGGTGGATTCCATCGTCATCTGCTTGCCGCCAGCGCGCGGTTCCACCTTCAGGCATTTCTGCTTGAGCCGCACCCGACTGCCGACCGGAACCATGTTGGTGAAGCGCACCTTGTTGCAGCCGAAATTGATGCCGCGGGTGACGCCGTCGACCTTCATGATCTGCGAGCCCAGCATCGGGATCAAGGCCAGGGTGAGGTAACCATGGGCGATGGGATGGCCGAGCTCCTTGGTGGCGCGCGGCACATCGACATGGATCCACTGATGATCGCCGGTCGCCTCGGCGAACTTGTTGACCTGGCTCTGGGTGATCTCGTGCCAGCTGGAGGCGCCGACCTCCTGTCCGACGAGGGTTTCAAGGTCGTTGAAGTGAATCTGGCGCATGGCGTTTCCTCGGGGCGAGCTCTGCCCCCGATCCTATTGCCGCCCGGGCCGCAAGGCAAAGACTGGGTTGGGCAGGTCAGCTCAGGGCAGGTCAGCTCAGCTCAGGGGAGGGCAGGCGATTCGCTCGTGGCCAAAAGGTCGCCGCAGGCGGGAGAGGCGCCTTGCGGCAGGCTTATCGCGTGTCCGGACAAGATTTTGCCGAGGTTGCGGGGTGGATTGCCGGCGCCCGGACGGATTTCTGGGTCGACTGTCTGGGCTGATCCCCGGCCCGGGCGCACAATCGGAGGCGCCCAGGCAGGACTTTGCTGGGCCCAATTTCGCGGACGGCGTCTTCTGAGGGCCGACCGCAAGCGCGAGGAAGACGCCCCTCATGTCTGATGACATGTCGAACCGGAAGCCCCAGCGGATGAAGAAGTCCGAAACTCTGGAGGTGCGTCTGCCACACGAGACCAAGCAGGCATTCCTGACCGCCTGCCGGGAAGACGGAACGACCGCGAGCCAAGTGGTTCGCGGATCGATCGACGACTATCTCGATGCGCGCGTGCGGCCGACCTCTCAACCCGAGACAGGAAAGCTGCTCCACATGATCCCCCGACCCATCCGCAAGAAGCGCTATCTCGCCGCCGGCGCCGGCAT
>JANMWT010000181.1:0-4590 GCA_031394145.1 Alphaproteobacteria bacterium
CCGTTGCGAAACGTCAGGTGACGCGTTTTCGCCTTTGTCGCATATCCATGCTCATGATCACCGATCCGCGAAAAGACTTGCCTAGCTTCGCCGATGTCGAGGATGCCGCCGCGCGTCTTGCCAGCGTTACGGTTCGCACGCCCTTGCTGCGCTATGAGGAGCTCGACCGGCTGATCGGCGCACCCGTCTGGATCAAGCCCGAGACATTGCAGCGCACCGGCTCGTTCAAGATGCGTGGGGCGTGGAATCGGATCAGCCGGATCCCCGAAGCTGATCGCAGCCGAGGGGTGGTTGCCTTCTCTTCCGGCAATCATGCCCAGGGCGTCGCCGAAAGCGCGCGCCTGCTTGGGATGAGGGCGACCATCGTCATGCCGGCGGATGCGCCTCAATCCAAGATCGCCAGCACCCGGGCGCGCGGCGCCGAGGTGCGGCTTTATGATCGCGTCAAGGAAAGCCGGGAAGCCATCGCAAACGAGATCGCCGATAAATCCGGGGCGACCACCATCCGGCCATTCGACGACGCCTGGATCATGGCCGGGCAGGGCACGGTTGGCCTTGAAGCCGCGCAGGACGCCAATGCGATGGGCGTTACGTTTGACAGCCTGATCTGCAACGCCAGCGGCGGCGGCCTGCTGGCCGGCGTCGCCATCGCTTTCGAAACACTGCAACCGGCGACCAAAGTCTATGCCGGCGAACCAGCCGGCCATGACGACCTGATCCGCTCGCTGGAAGCAAATCGTATTGTGGCGAATGAACCGGGCATCCGCTCCATCGCCGATGCACTGATGTCGCCGGAACCCGGCGTGCTGCCATTCCAAATCCACAAGCGACGTGTGACGGGCGGCTTTACGGCGACCAACGACCAGATCCTCGACGCCATGTCCTTCGCTTTCCACAAGCTGAAGCTGGTGGTCGAGCCCGGCGGGGCCGTATCGCTGGCGGCGCTGTTGTTCAACCGCGTGCGGTTTGTTGGCGCGGGCCCGATCCTGGTGATCCTGAGTGGCGGCAATGTCGACGCCGACGTCTTTGCTGCGGCGATCAGTCGTCCGCCGCTGGTCTGAGGCGGCTAGCGATTGCCCTCGCCATGTTCGCCGGCGTCCTCGAGCGGCGAGGGCTGCTGGCGTTCGGGGTCGGGCGGCGGCATGTCGGTTTCCACCGTTGCTTCAGGATCGGTTGTGGCCGCGGTCGGCGCGCCAAGATCCGGCAGGGGTTCCGTGTCGGGCACATAGCCCGGCTTGCCACGATGCAGATCGGCGCCCAGCGCGAGCCGCACAGGCTTCCCGGAAAGTCGACTGCGATAGACCTCGGTGTTCTCGAGGACGCGCTGAACATAGTTGCGGGTTTCGGAAAACGGGATGCTCTCGATCCACTGCACCGGATCGGTGCTGCCGCGCGGATCGCCGTAGTCGTTGACCCACTGGTGCACGCGTGACGGGCCGGCGTTATAGGCGGCCGCAGCCATGATGTATGAGCCATTATACTGGTCGACGAGATCATCGAGAAACGCGCGCCCGACTTTCAGCGTGTAACTAGGATCGTCCGTGAGCCAGCTGGCGCGAAACGGCATGCCGACCTTTTTTGCTTCGGCCTGCGCATAGCGGGGGATCAGCTGCATCAGTCCGCGCGCATCGGCCGAGCTGACAGCGAGCGGATTGAACTCGCTTTCCTGGCGCGACAGGGCCAGCACCATCGCGGGTTCGGCCGAGCCCGAGCGCGGTGATTTCGGCAGGTCCAGCAGCGGGAAGACGGCGTCGGGAGCAACAAAGCCGCGCGCCAGGCCCGCCTTGCCGCCTCGCACCGCCGCGCGCATTTCGAGATAGCCTTCCGCAATGTCGAACAACATCTGGTGCTGCTGCGCGCTCTCCAGCGTGTCGTCGATGGCGTAGGAAAAACGCTCGAACGAGGCGAGGCGACCCGTTTCCGCGAGCAGGATCGCGGCGCGGATGGCCGGGCGATGCGCAAACGCGGCGCGATCCGCATCGCTCAGCGCCGGCACTGGCGCGAGCTGAAGAATGGTTGCATCTGGCTTGGCGGTTGCAATCTTCTCGGCCGCCAACTGGCCATAGAAGACATAGGGATATCTGGCGGCCGAGGCGTAGGCGGCCTGCGCTTCGGTGGGTCGCTTCAGCGCGCTCAGCGCCTCGCCCAGCCAGTAGCCGGCGCGGGCAATGCTGATCGGCGCGGTCACGCCGGCGCCGAAGGTGCGGAAATGCCCCTCGGCCTTCGCGGGATCGCTAAGCTTGGTCAGCGCCAGCCAGCCGGCCATCCACTCGGCGTCACGAAAGGCGTCGCCGGTGGTCAGGCCATGATCGGCGGCAAGCGCATAAGCCGTCGAAAAGTCGCCTTCGCGGATCAGTCGACGCACCACCGATTGTTTCTCGCTCCAGATTTCACCGCGCCCGACTTCAGGCGCCACCGAGCCCTTGATGCGGATCAGGAGTTCGAGTTCGCCATCCTCCTGTCCGCGCCGCGCGCGCCAGCGCGCACGTTCGAGCAGGAAGCCGGGATCATCCTGCAGCTCAGCGGGAACCGCCTGGACCAGCGGGTCGATCTTCTTCTGGTTCTTCATCAACCCGATGCGTGCGTTGATCAGAGCGCGCTGTTCAGACGTAAGTTTCGGCAACATCGCCTGCGCTGCCGAGGTGTTGTCGCGCCACAACAACATGTCGGCGCGCGCCCAGTTGTCCTCGGCGGAGATCGCGCCGCCATAGCGGCTTTCCATCGTGCGGGCGATGTCGGGCGTCATCTGCCAGGTGCGGTAGGCGGTACGGATAACCCGGTTCATGTCTTCGGTGCGGGCGTTGGAATTGTAAGCATCGGCGAGCGCCAACACGCCTTCCCCGGTGCTCGGCCCATGCGCGGTCAACCAGGCCACCCGTTCGGAGGCCGGCAGCGTCGAGGTCATGATCGTGATTTCGGCCTGGGCGCTGATCTTTTCAGAATCCGGCCAGCCCTTGAAATCTTCCAGCGCCTTGGAGAGATCGGAAAAGCCCATACCGGAATTGCCGTCGATCGCCATGCGCCAGCGCAGGAGCCCGCGCGCCCCTGGGTCGGTGATCCGTGCGAGGGCTGAGCGGACGTCGACCCAGCGATTATTGTCGGCTGCATCCAGTGCCTTCGACAGCTCGCGGAATTCCGGGCCGGCAAGCCAGGTCGACTGGCGGGTCGAAGGGGGCTTGAGCGACGGGGCGGAGGGCGGGCCGGCAAAGGCCGGGGCGGCGACCAACGCCAGCAATCCGGCAGCCAGAAACGCCCGCAGGCCGCGCTGAAGCTTGCCAAACCGCCCGATGAAATGATTATCCGTCGAATCGCGCTGAACCCGGAGGAAACCGGACCGCCGCGGCCCGCTTTCGGAGACGACAATGTTCAGAGGGTCCATCCCCGCACTCGTCACGCCCTTCCGCAACGGAGCGGTCGACGAGAAGGCGTTCGCGGCCCTGATCGAACGCCAGATCGCGGGCGGCAGCCATGTCCTGGGCGTTTGCGGTACGACGGGGGAATCTTCGACCCTGAGCCACGAAGAACACAGACGCGTCATCGAGCTCTGTGTGAAGACGGCGGCTGGACGGATTCCAGTCATCGCGGGCGCGGGCTCCAATTCAACCGAAGAAGCCATAGGCCTCCTCAAGTATGCCAAGCAGGTCGGGGCGCATGCTGCCCTGATCGTCAGTCCCTATTACAACCGCCCGAGCCAAGAAGGCGTATACACGCATTACAAAACTTTGAATGAGGCGGTTCAACTGCCCATTCTTGTTTACAATGTGCCAACCCGCACCGGCGGGGACATCACCCCCGAAACCATGGGCCGACTGGCCAAATTACCCAATATAATCGGGGTCAAGGACGCCACCGCCCAGCTCGACCGGGTCGCGCGGCACACCGCCCTGTGCGGTAAGGCCTTCATCCAGATTTCAGGTGAAGACACCACGGCGGTCGGCTTCAACGCGCTGGGCGGGGTCGGCTGCATCTCGGTGACGGCCAACGTCGCTCCGGAAGCTTGCGCCCGGATGCAGGAGGCCTGTCTCGCCGGCGATTATTCCGAGGCGCGCCGGATCAACGATACCCTGGCCCGGCTCCACCGCGCGCTGTTCCTGGAGCCGAGCCCGGCTCCGGTGAAATACGCCCTTTCGCTTCTGGGCCTATGCGAGCCAGATGTGCGCCTGCCGATGACCCCGGTCGCCCAGCAGTCGACCCGCGAGGAGATCGTTGCGGCGATGCAGGAAGCTGGCGTCCTCTCCGCCCAGGTGAAGGCGAAGGCTTCCTGATATGGCGAACCAGCGCGAAAAAGCGCGCAAGCTGATCGCGGAAAATCGTCAGGCCCGCCGCAATTACGAGATCGAGGACACCTTCGAGGCCGGCATCGTCCTGAAGGGCACCGAGGTGAAGTCGCTGCGCGCCGGCCGGGCCAACATCGCCGAGAGCTATGCGCGGGAGGAGGATGGCGAAATCATTCTGATCAACTCGACGATCCCGATCTATCCGCCTGCCGCCCAGTTCAACCACGAGCCTGGTCGCAAGCGGAAGCTGCTCCTCAAGAGGAAGGAGATGGCGAAGCTGATCCTCGGGATCGACAAGGAAGGCCGCACGCTG
>JANMWT010000197.1:0-10495 GCA_031394145.1 Alphaproteobacteria bacterium
ATGCCGGCGAGCGCGGCGGCGACCGCGTCGCTTGCGTCGGAGCCGTCGGGCCGGGGTACCCGCCCGGTAAGCGCCCGCCCCAGCAGATCCGCTGATCGACTACGTGCTTGGGTCGCCGCGCGGTCGAGGACGGCCGAAGAAACTGCTCAATGCCTCCGTCCCTCCTGATCAGCGCCGGCTGCTTGACGTGCGGGAGGCTGCCCTTCGCCTAGGGTTGTCGAAGTCAACGCTCGACAAAATGCGTTGCACGGGACTTGGGCCACGGTTTATTCGGGCAACCGATCGCGCCATCCGCTACGACCCTGCCGACCTTGAGGCGTTCGCCTCCGAGCGTCGTCGTCAGTCAACATCTCAGGATGCAGCCGTCGCCATTGGCGCCTGAGCGCGACCGCCTTGCCATTTCCGGAAACAGGGTCACGCGCGGTCCAATGCCGCTCTTCCGCTCAATTTTGTTGTGGGTCAATTTCGGCGTCGGTGTTTCCAATGTGTTTCCAAACGCAAACTCAACCGAATAATCGTCGAGCTAAGTGTTTGAAAAGATGGTGCCGCCTAGGTGACTTGAACACCTGACCCCCGCATTACGAATGCGGTGCTCTACCAGCTGAGCTAAGGCGGCTTGGCGATTGGCCAATTCGCCGGGCTATACGCTAGGTCGGGCGTCGGTTGCAAGTTCGGCCAGACCGGGCGGCTGGTTCAGCCTTCGTTCGACGGTATTGAGGCTGCGAGGCGGGCGTTGAGGAGGTCCAGGCGCTCGTCCAGCTCGGCGCGGCGCAGCGCCTGCAGACGCCAGGCCTTGAAGGCGGTCAGTCGCTCGGCTGTCAGGCCGTCAAGCGCATCCACCGCGCCTCGAGGATCGCCCACCTCGATGGCGCGGCGAGCGGAGAGGACGGCAACCGAAGCGGCGTCATCAAGGCCGGGCCGATCGAGGCTGACGACGCCGGATACCGAGGCGCGCAACCAGTTCCAGCCATCGTCGGATTGGGCGGCGGCCAGCTGTTCCGCGTGATGGGCGGCGTCCGCAAAGGCGCGTCGGAGGGTGTCGAGCGTGGGCGCGCCACGGCGCGCGGTTTCGGCGAGCGCCAGGACGTCGCGGTCGCCGGGGAGCAGCGCCGCCAGCGTGCGGTGGCGATTGACGAAGGGTCGGCCCGTCTGCGCGGCAGCTTCGAGGGCGGAAAGGGCCTGAATGGTTCGCGAGACCGCCGCGGCGGCGAGGAGCGTCGGCGCCGGGGCGGGCGGGCCGGCAGGCGAGCCGGCGGTCGGACTGGCGGCCAGGCTGATGGGCGCGCCAGAGGCGGGCTTGGCGATCGGAGCGGCGGCCAGCGCAACCGGCCGGACGGCGCTCGGCGCCGGGCTCTGCCCGGGGCTCTGGGCGGCGCGCAGCGCATTGATGTCGCCATTGGCCTTGACCAGTCCGTTCTCGAGCGCCGTCAGCGCTGTCTGGCGGCGGTTGACGGCCGCGGTCAGCTGCTGGCTGGCCTGATCGAGCGTCGTCACCTGTTCGGCGAGCTGATTGAGCGTGCGTTGCATCTGGCGGGTCGTCGCGGGCGCCGATGCGTCATCACGCACGATGGTCTCCAGTCGGGTCATGCGCCCGAGCAACGCGCCAAGCGGACTGGTGTTGGCTGTGGCGCCGGGGACGGGCTGACCGTCGCTGACGCCGATCAGCGCCGAGATCTGCGAGGTCAGCGCCGCCAATTCGGTGGTGAGCGTCTTCTCACCGACCAGGCGCTGGGCGAGTTGCTCATCTTGGGCGCTAAGCCGCGAGCGGTTCTTGACGATGTCGGCGCCGGCCTGATCGGTGCGGGCGATGAGCCCCATCTGACCCGCGTTGAGCGTGTCGATCTCCTGCGCTAGCGTTCCGGTCGACGACCCGGAGTTGGCGCTGGTGACAACGATCGCGGTCACAGCGCCGAGGACGGCGGCGGCGACCGAGGCGAGCGCCAGTTCGGTGGGTGTGACCGATCGGCTGCGGCGCGCCGGCGGCGGGGTTGATGATTTTGGCGAGGCCTTGGCGTCTGCTTCAGTGGCGACGTCGGCATTGGCCTCGAACTCAGCGTCGATCGGTTCGGGTTCGCCCGGGGATGCTTTTCGGTAAGCCATGGCCGCCCGTACCCCACACATCACCACCGTCGAATTCGGGTCCGTCTTCCCCGGATCGCGACCGGGAGATCATGAACCGCGCCGGGGAGGGCCTCAACCCTGCGGCGCCAACCTTTCGAGGCCTGCGAGAAGAGAATTTTCGTCCGGCGAGGCCGCGATCTCGATGCGCGCGGCGTGAGGGCGCAGGTCGCTGGCGGCGGCGGGCGAGATGGCGGCGATGGCGAGCGCTGCGGGCGGATCGATCGCAGCGAGAAACCCGGCCAGGATCGCCGCCGCGCGCGGCGAGTGGATCAGCACGACGTCAAATGCAGGCCGACCTGCAAGGTGCGCCGCAAGCGCCGGTCCCGGCGCGGCGGATGGCGCGGCGCGATAGAGCGCGCAAAACGCAGCCTTGTGCCCGGCTGCGATCAGCGCGCTCACCAGATCGCCGCGGCTTTCCTCATTGCCTGCGTGCAGCAGCGCAGCGTCCGGCGACAGGCGCTCTTGAATCAAGCTGGTGAGCGCCGCCACATCGCTGTCGGCTGATACAACCTCGCTGAAACCGACGTCGCGCGCCGCATCCGCGGTGCGCCGGCCGACACAGTAAACCGGCGCGTCCCGGCGCATCGACAGGTTCGCAAACGCACGTACGCCATTGGCGCTGGTGAAGGCGAGCGCGTCGAAGCGCGGCAGGTCGGGCTTAATCGTCTCGAGAGCGAACAAAGGCTCGATGATCGGCGCATATCCCATCGCCGCCAGCCGCCGACCGGTAGCGGAGGCGCCGGGCTCGGCGCGGGTCACCAGCACGCGGGGGGAAGATTTAGCGCTCACGCCGCCATCATCGGGCGCCGCACGGATGCGGGCAATCCGTCCACTTGGCGGGGAGGGTGAGAAATCTTCAGTGTCCGGCCGGCAGTGACTGCAACCAGTTGATCACCCGCGCTTCCAACTGGATCCGGCTATCCGACCAGGAATGATCGGTCGGTACGTAGGCGCTCTCGATCGTCGTGCTTCCCGCCGCCTTCACCTTGGCGATCAAGTCGACCGAGGTCCCTTTCACAAAGTCATTGCTGTAAAGGACCAGCAGGCGCGTGGCCTTGAGGCGCGGCGCGAGGGTTGCGAACGACCATTCGGGCCCATGGGCGATGACTTCATCGGTCATACTGTCCGGCGTGACGCCAGCGAGGGTTTCCATGTTGTCCCGCATGGTCGCGACGATCGGTGCGCGCGTCGTCTTCCCGAGCACGCCGAGGGCGCCCATATCGCCGGCCGAGATCGTGACCGCGCCGAGGATGGCGGGCTCGACCGCCGCCGTTTCAGCCGTCACCCAGCCGCCCATGGAGTGGCCGCCGATGGCAATGCGTTTGTGATCAACCCCAAGCTTCGCCGCGGTGGCAGGATCACGGATGAAGGCGAGCGTGTTGCGCGCGTCCTCGAGATTCTGCGCGAAGCGGAAATCGCCCGGGCTCCCCCACGAGCCGCGATAGTTGATCGTCACCACGGTCCAGCCGGCGCGACGCACGGCTTGCGCAAGATCGAGATTCTTCTCGTTGCCGGGAAGACCATGGAACAGCACGAAGACGGGGTGCGGGCCTTTTCCTGCGGCGACGTAGGCGACCCCGTTGATGGTGACGCCGCCGGAGGGGATATGCAGCACGTCCATCCGGGCCGGGAATTTCGCATCCCCCGGCGGGTCCGCGCTGATCGCTTTTGGAATGGCGACTTTCGGCGTCTGCGCGCCGGCTTCGAACCCCGCGCTGGATATCACGGCCATCG
Organism: Alphaproteobacteria bacterium; assembly: GCA_031394145.1. GTDB lineage: Bacteria > Pseudomonadota > Alphaproteobacteria > Caulobacterales > Hyphomonadaceae > UBA7672. The sequence goes on from JANMWT010000197.1 coordinate 3,856, forward strand.
CTCCCGACAGGGCGAAGGCAAGAAGAGCAAGCCGGATGCGCATCGAATTCTCCCGATAGAACGATCTAGCCGCCTCGGCGTGCGCGAACTAGCCCCGCAGTGATTAGCCGAGGTCGGCGGCGCGGTGCGAGGCGACGTCCTCGGCAAGGAAGAGACCAAGATCGTTGGCGTCGCGTTCGGACGGCAAGCGGTCGAGCGCGCCTTCGGCGCGCCAGCGACGGTCGCCCTCGTCCGACAAGACCTCGCCGGCCATCTCCGCGCCGTCGTCGGTCAACCGGAAATGCGCAGCAATCGGCGTGCGGCACGAGCCATCGAGCCGGCGCAAGAAGGCGCGTTCGGCAATCGCAGCGAGGCGCGAGAGGCGATCGTCGGTGGCGCTGCAGGCGGCGACAAGCCATTCGGGCGCGTCGGTGCGCAGCGTCACGCCGATGATGCCTTGTCCCGCGGCCGGCAACATGTCTTCGATTGGAATGATGCCCGCGGCATGGTCGATCATGCCAAGCCGGCGCAGGCCGGCTGCGGCGAGAATCGTCGCCTGCGCCTCGCCCTCGGCAAGTTTGCGCAGGCGCGTCTGGACGTTACCGCGAAAGGTCACCGGTTTGAGGTCGGGCCGCATCATCAAGAGCTGTGAGCGGCGACGCAGGCTGGAGGTGCCGACGACGGCGCCGTGCGGCAGGTCGGCGATCGAGGCCCAGGGCCCGATCAGGCAGTCCCGGGGATCTTCGCGCGGCAAGTAGGCGGCGAGGAAGATGTGGCGCGGCAGGCGCACCGTCATGTCCTTCAGCGAGTGGACGCCGATGTCGATCTGACTGTCCTTCTGCGCCCGGTCGAGCTCCTTGGTGAAGAGGCCCTTGCCGCCGGCGTCCTGGAGCGGGCGGTCGAGGATCTTGTCGCCGGTCGTCGTGTAGGTGCTCAGTGTATAGGCGAGTGCGCCGCCGGACCGTTCGACCAGACGCTGGCCAAACAGATGCGCCTGGGCCAGCGCCAGCGGCGAGCCGCGCGCACCGATGCGGACGATCTGCGGCTTGGCGGCATGCGGGGCTGCGATCTTCGATTTTGCCGGGGATTTTGCCGGGGATTTTGCCGGAGATCGTGCCGGGGATTTTGCCAGAGACTTTGCCAGAGACTTTGCCAGGGACTTTGCCAGGGACTTTGCTGCCGGCTTGGCCTTGGCCGTCGGCTTCGGCGTGCCGGTTTTCAGGCTGCGAGCGCCCTTCGCCGGTTTTGCGGCGGCTCGCTTCACCTTGCTAGTGCCTTTGGGGCTCATGCCGTGGGGTCCGTGCCGGGAGGTCGACGTGCCGGGAGGTAGACGGGAGGTAGACGGGAGGTAGAAAAGAGCGGTGGATCGCGTCACCGCCCAGACTTGGTCATATGGCGCGAGCGGCGTACAAGCGCCGCCGCGATGACGCAAGGCGCCCTCACAATCCTCGGTCTTGAGACCAGCTGCGATGAGACGGCGGCCGCCATCGTGCGCCTGTCGGACGCCGGGGTCGAGGTGCTGGCCGACCGCATCGCCAGCCAGACCGAGGAGCACGCCCTTTATGGCGGGGTGGTGCCGGAAATCGCCGCCCGCGCCCACGTTGAGCGGCTCGATGGCCTGATCCGGCTGGCGCTGGCGGATGCCGGCGAAAGTTTCGCGACGCTGGACGGGGTCGCGGCCACTTCGGGGCCCGGCTTGATCGGCGGGGTGATGGTGGGGCTCTCCACCGCCAAGGCGATCGCGCTGGCGCGGGGCCTGCCGCTGATCGCCGTCAACCATCTCGAAGGCCATGCGCTGTCGCCGCGCCTCGGCGCGCCGGTCGCCTATCCTTATCTGCTGTTGCTCGTGTCGGGCGGACATTGCCAGTTCATTGCGGTCGAGGGGCTCGGCCGCTACCGACGGATGGGATCGACCATCGACGATGCGGCGGGCGAAGCCTTCGACAAGACGGCGAAGCTGCTTGGTCTTGGCGCGCCTGGCGGTCCTGCGGTCGAGCGCGAGGCGGAGAGCGGCGATGCGCGCACCGTCGATCTGCCGCGTCCGCTGCTCGATCGTCCGGGTCTCGACATGTCGTTCTCAGGCCTCAAGACCGCAGTGCGCCGCGCCGCGAGCGAGAGCGAACTTACCGACAGACGCCGCGCCGATATCTGCGCCAGCTTCCAGGAAGCCGTCGCCGACATTCTTGCGACCAAGTCAGCGCGCGCGATGCAGCGCTTCGAGGACGATCATGACGGGCAACGGACCTTCGTCGTCGCCGGCGGCGTTGCAGCCAACCGCATGCTGCGCGCGCGGCTCGAAGCCGAAGCGCGCTTTGCCGGGTTCTCCTTCTTCGCGCCGCCTCTGCGCTGGTGCACGGACAATGCGGCGATGATCGCGCTTGCTGGCGCCGAGCGCCTGCGCGCGGGTCTCACTGACAGGCTGGATACGCCCGCCCGCGCCCGCTGGCCGCTGGATCAGGACAGCGCGCCTGCCTATGGCGGCGGAAAGAAAGGCGCCAAGGCGTAAGGTCATGTCGCGACGTGACGCTCGCTCCCTCGATTGACCTCTCCTGGTAATCAGCGGAGAGTTTGCGCCATTCAACGGTGGAGGGGTCCATATGAAACTGTCGAAACTCTCAATGCTTGCGCTAGCCGCTGTGTTGGCTGGCTCGCTCGCTGCCTGTAACGCGCCGGAAGCGGTGAAGGCCGCAGCGCCCATCGAGCCCGCAAAGCCTGCGGTCGACACCGCCAAGATCGCCGCAGCGGTCAAGGCGGACGCCGCCCAGCTGGTCGCCGACTTCAACGCCAAGGACGCGGCCAAAGCCGTCTTGCATGATGAGGCGGGCTATGTCGGCATGTTCCACGGCGCGCCCAACACCGTCGGTCCCGAGGCTGACCTTGCGATGACAAAGATGCAGGTATCCGACCCGAACGTGAAACTGACCATCGCCGATGCGACCGTTGATGTGGCGGCTTCAGGCGAGATGGCGGTTTATCGGACGACCTACGCTTATGTGTCGACCGATCCCAAGACCAAGAAGCCGACGACCGAAAATGGCAACTGGCTCCTGGGCTATAAGGCGCAGGCGGACGGATCGTGGAAGCTTGCGTGGGGCGTGGTCTCCGACACGGGTCCGGTCGCACCGCCGGCGGCGCCGGCGACGACCAAGCCGAAATAGGCGCCGGTCCTCACTTGACCTGTTTCTTCACCGAATAGGCGCCGGCAAGTTCGCCTTCGAAATAGCCGGTCGCCTCGTCGTCGGGATAGTCGTGGACGAGCAGCGTGAGCAGCCTCGCCTCGATGGTGTCGCCGTGACAGGTGATGCAGGTCTCTCCCATGGTGATCGGGCGCATCCAGCGGAAATATTTCACCTTGCCCTCAGTGACGATCTCCGAGACTTCGAGCGCGTGTTCATCCAGCCCGGCGTCGAGCCAGTACTGGAACAGGGCGAGTTGTTTGCGCTCCCAATCATCGGCGGCGTTGGCCGGATTGCGCACGCGCGCCGAGACCCGCTTGAGATCGACGCCGGCCTTGCCGGCGATGGCGCTGGTCATCGTGCGGACTGTGTCGCGATAGGCGGTGTAGACGGCGGCGGGCTCCTCGTCGCGTTCCAGACGGTCGAGCAGCTGGGTGCGGATGGCGATCTCGAGCAGCAGTGCGGACTGTCGCGCCGATGTCAGATCGACAGGATCGGGCTTCGCGACTTTGGGCGCGCAGGCTGACAGCAGGGCCGCCAGCAGGGTCGACAACAGGAAGGCGCCTGCGAGGGCAGGTCCCACCGCGCCCGCAAGGGCCCTGTCCCGGCGCATCGTCGCCATTCCGCATCCGCCTGATGTTACGTCCGGGCCGAGACTTATGCCTTAAACCGGCGCCCGCGCCAGCGATCCGGAACCCACGGCCCTGCCAGCCGTTGACCGCCCGAACAGCCCCCCGAACCGCACCCCCAACAGCCCCGGGAGGCCAGAGGCGAATACGATGGACCGGCAACGCAAAATCATCATCGCAACAGCCGCCGGGACCAGTGTGCTAACGCTTGCCCTGGCGAGCCTGGTCATCGCGCCGCACCCTTCGAAGGCGCCCCAGCACATGTCCGGCCTCAAGATTTCCGGGCTGTCCGGCTACGGGGTTCGGGATTCCGACGGGCGCGATATCGGCCAGGTCATCGAGGTTCAAACCGATGAGAAGGGTCGCACGCGGTACGTTCGTGCGACGCTCAATGGCGGGGAGGAAGTCCGCATCGCTGCATTCCGCGCCCAGCTCGACAAGGCCGGCAAACGGATCGATCTCACCGTCCCGGTATCGGCCGTGGTCAACGACACGGGCGCGCTGACCCAGCCGGCGCCCGACGCGCGCCTGATCGTCGCCTCAGCTGCGTCACCGCGCTGAGCTATTTCACTTTGAGCATCACGGCGAACTTTTCAGCGTCCGGATCCGACTTCTTCTCCCACGGTCGGCGCATCGCCAGCACGAGCTCGCCATCTCCGGCTTTCACCGCCTCGACCACCAGAACTTCCCAGTGATTGCCGCCGGTATAACCCGGCTGCTTCTGAGCGCTGATCGTCGGGCCGCTCGGCCCGTCGCTGACGATTACGAATGCCGGCGCTGCATCGGCAGCCCAGACATAGCCGGCGGTCGGAATGCCGACGAGCGAGATCGAGATCTTCTCGCCGACCTTCATCTCGATCGTTTTGCCCTTGTCGGCGGCGGTGAAGGTGCGTGTGACGCCGCCCGCCTTGGGCGCGGGCAGGTCTCTTGAAGCCGCTTGCGGGTTTGAGGCGGCCGGGTCCTTTGACGCCGGCGGATCTTTTGAAGGCGCCTGGACGTTTGCGCCTGCCTGAACCTTTGAACCGGCCTGAACCTTCGAGCCATCGCCCTTGGGCATTGTCGCATCCGTTCTTGTTGTGGGATCTTTGGCTGCGCCGTGGTCCTGAGGAGCGCCCTTGGGATCGTCCTTGACGAGCAGGCGGCAGACCCTCGGCGGCCCCGGCGTTTCGGTGTAGGCGAGGACGCCGGCGGGGCTGACGCCGAGCGTCCGGCTTCCGTCGGTATAGGCTTCGACGTCGCGCTTCGGCTCACGCGGAAGACTTACAGCCTCCTTGTTGTCGGGGCGAACTCGCGCCGTGCCGGCCGCGGCGTCGAAGACGACATGAAGTTCGCCGCCGTCATCGCACTGATAAACAACTGCGCCGGCCATCGGACCCGCGGGCGGCTTTTGCCCCTTCGGACCGCCCGGACGGCCTGGCGCAGCGGCGCTGCCGGGACTGGCCGGGCCGGGCTGGCTGCCCGGACTGGCCCCTGGCGCGGCGGGGTCGGCCGGCTTGGAGCAAGCACCCAAGGCGAGCGCCAGCGCAAGCCCGGTTGCGATCAGTCTCATGGTCATTGGCTGCCCTGCATCGCCCGCGTCTCCGCACGGTCTTCGCCGCGCCCCGCTCTTGTCTCCAGCCTCCGCCCGGCCGGTGCGGCTGGCAATCCCTTGTCCGCCGTCCCGATAGGACGTGACCCTTTGGCGCGAATCCCCCTAGAGACAGGCGCATGCCGGATCTTGATCCCCTTTTTCATGCCTTCGCCGCCCTGTTTGCCGGCGGCGCGGCTGCCTCCGGCTGGACCGCTTCGGTGATCGTCGCCAACACCTCGTTCGACGGCCTCGACCACGGACGCGCCGACCGCCACCTGCGTCAGGTCCTGGTCGCCTCGGCGGGCTTTCAGGCGGCGCTCCTGGGCGTCGCAGCCGGTTTTGCCGTGATGTCCGGCGCCATGGGGGCGTTCATCACGGCGGGGCTGGCGGCGCTCGGCTTCCTCTCCAACATCTGGACGCTGGCGCCACGCCGCGACAAGACGCCGGAAGGCGTCAAGAAGCGTGGCTCGACGCGCCGCGTGCTGGCTGTGGCGCTGACGTTGATGGTCACTGCGGTCGCTTTGACCGCAGCGGGCCTCGCATCGTTCGGCGTTTAGGTCTCCCAGTGTCGATTAGGCAGTGTCGATTAGGCCGACGCCAGGCAGTTCGCGGTGACGTCGTGCAGCGCAGCGCCAATCGCCGGAATGCGGCTGATGTTGTTCGGAAGCCAGTCAGCGCCGGCGTAATTCCGGTTGTCGTTGACGCCCTGCGCCAGCTCTGAGAACTGGTCCGGGGTGAGCGCCTTTTCGATCGAGGCGACATAGCAGTCGCATTTTTGCTGCACCCCGCCCATGCGCTGCATGCAGGCCTGGGCACGCTTAGCCTTGCCAGGCGGCTTCCCGCCGCAGCCAGTTGCAAAGGCGGTCGGCGCAATCCGGGACGCAACTATCCAAGCGTGACGTTTGATCGGCATGCCCTTTCAACCGGATCCTGCGGGTCAACCGGATCCGGCGGGCTAAACTTGGCCCGTTTGGAGCGAGAATCTGGCGGTCGCCTGGAGGGGCTGTCAAACCCGGGACGGCCCGAAAAACCTCGCCTCCGCGGGGGTCTTTGGCAAAGGCCCCACATCCGCTACGGAATTTCGTGCACGGAAGTTCTGCGGGGTATTTCGGCGCATCGGGCCAGCGGACCAATTCTTGCTCACTGCACCGATGGCGCTGTATTGCTCTTGTGGGCGACCGCCTGCGGCCGAATATAGTTTCGAACTGAGCCATGCGAGGTCGGCCGGCATGCGGGTCCCGGACTGGGTCGTCTATACGGTCGTGCTGATCGCCGTGGTTGCGACC
>JANMWT010000582.1:0-3388 GCA_031394145.1 Alphaproteobacteria bacterium
GTGAAGCCGGCGGCGATCGCTCCGGGGCCAACCGCCTATGCTGATCTGCAGAAGCGTCTGATCGAGGCCAAACCCGGGGATGTGATCGAACTCGGCGCCGGCAAATTCGAGTTCACCGACGGCCTCTCCCTCGACGTCGACAAGGTTAGCCTCAAGGGCGCAGGCCAGGGCAAGACGATCCTGTCCTTCAAGGGTCAGGCAGGGGCAGGGGAAGGTCTGCTGGTCACCTCCAAAGGCGTCACGCTGTCCGATTTCAGCGTGCAGGATACCAAGGGCGACGGCATCAAGTCCAAAGGCGCCGACAACATCACCTATCGAAACATCACCGTCGAATGGACAGGCGGGCCGAAGCCGGAGAACGGTTCTTACGGCGTCTATCCGGTTGAATCGACCAACGTGCTGATCGACGGGGTTACCGTGAAGGGCGCATCCGACGCCGGCATCTATGTCGGCCAATCGGACAACATCATTGTCCGCAACAGCCGCGCCGAGAACAATGTCGCCGGCATCGAGATCGAGAACTCGACGCGCGCCGATGTCCACGACAACGTCGCCACCCACAATGCCGGCGGCATCCTGGTGTTCGACCTGCCGGACCTGCCGAAGATGGGCGGTAACTCGACGCGGGTGTTCAACAACAAGGTGGTCGAGAACGACACGCCGAACTTCGCCAAGCCCGGCAACATCGTCGGCAATGTGCCGACCGGCACCGGCGTGATGCTGATGGCCAACAAGAACGTCCACGTCTTCAACAACACCTTCGACAAGAACCAGTCGGCGCATGTCATGATTGTCGCCTACCAGTTTCCGATTAAGGATGCGCGCTACGACCCGCTGCCGCGCGACATCGTGGTGCGCGACAACACCTATGGCGAAGGCGGCAATGATCCGCAGGGCCTGATGGCGCCGTTCGCCAAGGCGGTTGGCGGCAAGTTGCCGCCGGTGTTCTGGGACGGCATCACCAAGTATGGCGACAAGTCCGAAACGGTGCGGATCGTGGTTCGCGAAAAGCCCGAGATCGGCTTCCTGAGCTTCGGCCTCGGTTCGACGCCGCCTGACCCCAAGAAAGCCAAGCCCTCGACCAAACGCCTGGCTGACGCCACGATCGCCGAGCCCGCTGAAGTGAAGCTGCCGCAGGAGAGCGCGGCATCCTGAGGCGCTTTCTCCCGGCGGTGCTGGTTGGGGGGCTGGCGCTTGTGCTCGCTGGGTGCGGGCAGAAGAGCGCTGGCCCGGATGCGCGTGTGATCCTCGCAGCCGAGGCGGCGCCGAAGCTTTCCGACTATGGACTGTTTTCAACCACCAACGCTTCGGCCCCCGCCGAAGGCGTGCGGCCCTATGACCTCGTCAATCCACTGTTCAGCGACCACGCCGCCAAGCATCGCTATGTCTATGTGCCGAAGGGCGGGGCGGCGGCGTACAAGGCCGACACCGTGTTCGACTTCCCGGTCGGCGCGGTGCTGGTCAAGACCTTCGCCTTCGCCCCCGACATGCGCGACCCGGCGCGGGGCGAGCGCTTCGTCGAGACACGGCTGTTGATCCACAAGAGCGAAGGCTGGGTCGCCTATCCCTATATCTGGAACGCCGACCAGACCGAGGCGGTCTATGCGCCGGTCGGCGGCCGCAAACAGATCGAGACCATCGATGAGAGCGGAGCCAAGCTGTCGATCAATTACGCCATTCCCAATCGCAACCAGTGCAAGGAATGCCACCAGACGGGCGGCGTCTTCCAGCCGATCGGTCCCAAGGCGCGCAATCTCAACCATGTCGGTCCGGCAGGCCTCAACCAGCTCGAGGATTGGAGTGAGCGTGGCATTCTTCGCGGGGCGCCGGCGCCGGATGCTGCGCCAAAAACGCCACGCGTCTCCGACAGCGCCGCCGACATCGGCCAGCGCGCGCGCGCTTATCTCGACATCAACTGCGCCCATTGCCACAAAGCCGGTGGCGGCGCCTCCAACTCCGGCCTCTTCCTCGGCTGGAACGAGACCGAACCGCGCGGCTGGGGTGTCCACAAGCGGCCGACCGCTGCGGGTAAGGCGACCGGAAACAATTTCTACGTCATCGAACCTGGCCATCCCGAGCAATCGATCATGGTGAGCCGCATGGAGGCGACCGAGCCTGGCATGCGCATGCCCGAACTCAGCCGCTCGACGGTGGACGCCAACGGCGTCGCCCTGATCCGCGAATGGATCACCGGGTTGAAGCCGGAGTGAGCCGGCGCCCGCGTGCGCCTTTGATGGGTTCGGGTTGCTCGCGCAACCTCCGCGCGGCGCAAAACAAAACGGCCGCCCCGTTTCCGGAGCGGCCGTTCTGCAGACCTTGATGTGGCGCGCCGCTCGCCGAAGCGCCGGCGCGCCAGAAATCACATGGCCTTGAGGTTGGTGGCCGAGACTTTGCCCGAGCGTTTATCCGGAGTTTCCTCGAACGAGACTTTCTGGCCTTCGTTCAGGCTGCGGATGCCCGCTTGCTCAAGGGCGCTGGCGTGAACGAACACGTCTTTGCCGCCGTTGTCGGGCTGGATGAAGCCATAGCCCTTGTTAGAGTTGAACCATTTAACAGTGCCCGTCGTCATGGGTTTTTCCTTGTAGAGACAAGGCGTGCCGCACAAGCGCGATCCGCCCAATCGAATTATGTGGAGGATATGGTCAGCGCAGCCCGATAGGACGGGGCCAAGTGATCGACCGAAACTCGATGCGGCGCATAATACACGAAAGCCCGCTGCCGAACAGGGGCGAAGTCCAAACAAAACAACCGCCCTGTTTCCAGAGCGGCTGCATTGTCAGCTCGTCAGGCAGGCCGGATTACTCCGCGCCTTCCGTCGATTTCTCACGGCGCGGGCCGCGGTCGCGGCCGCCGCCGCCGCCGCGCGGACGGTCGCCGCGATCAGGACGGCCTTCCGGGCCATCATCGGTGACGCCCGGGATTTCCTCGCCGGTCTGCTGGTTAACCGCCTTCATCGACAGGCGAACCTTGCCGCGATCATCAAAGCCCAGGAGCTTCACTTTGACGAGGTCGCCTTCCTTGACGACGTCGCTCGGCGATTTCACCCGCTCGGCCGCCATTTGGCTGACGTGGACGAGGCCGTCCTTCGAACCGAAGAAGTTCACGAAGGCGCCGAACTCCATCACCTTCACCACCTTGCCTTCGTAGATCGCGCCGACTTCGGCTTCGGCGGTGAGGCTGTGGATCCATTTCTGCGCAGCCTCGAGGCTCTCCTTCTCGACCGCGGCGATCTTGACTGTGCCGTCGTCCTCGACATTGATCTTGGCGCCGGTCTTCTCGACGATCTCGCGGATCACCTTGCCGCCGGTGCCGATGACGTCCCGGATCTTGTCGACCGGAATTTTCATCGAGATCATTTTCGGCGCGGTTTCCGACACTTCGTTGCGGG
>JANMWT010000232.1:0-7244 GCA_031394145.1 Alphaproteobacteria bacterium
GCCGCGGCAGGCGGGATATGGCTTCCCGATCCAAAGAATGCATAAGTACTGACGGGGACGGCATAAACCTCGGAGGATTTCGGGATGCGTCGTTCGTTGTCTGCACTTATTGCCCTGGCATTCGTCGCCGGCCTGTCGGGAAGCGCGCTCGCCGCGCCGCCTTGCAAGGACCCGGCGACAGGCAAGTTCATCAAATGCCCACCGCCGGCGCCTGCGCCTGCGACAACCAAATGCCGCGACAAGACAACCAAGAAATTTGCCAAATGCTCGGCCCCCAATACCGAGCCAGTTCCCGTCAAGGCGCCGTCCTAGGCACGATGGCTAAAACAACCCCGGCCCGCGATTGGTTTTCGCGGCCTTGGGCGTTGGATTGGCCGGCTTGTCTTTCTTCGGCTCGCCCGTCCTCGGCTCCCCTGCGCGCCGCATCTCCCAGGCCCCGCCGTCCTCGTAGGTCCTGAGGAGATCGCGCAGGGCTTCTGGCGAGGCTGGGATTTCGCCGAGCCACATCGGCAAGGCTGACGCGGGCAGAACCGCGGGCATCCGTTTGTCCGGGTCCGCGACCACAAATTTTCCAATTCCCTCGTTTGCCGGCGTCGTCACCTGCACGAATTCGAGGATCGGGCCGGCCGGAGAGACGTGGTCGCGATAGAGAACCGCGATGGCGAGCATCGAGCCGTCCTTGGGCCGAATGGTCCACTGCACGGTCCTCGTATTGCCGGTCGGCGTAACCCGGTCCGGCTTGAGCGTCGGGACCTCTTCGCCTTCGTTGAAACTGGTGACGATGAGCAGCCCGCGCCGCTTCTCAAAATGCGGCCGCCAGACCTCAGACTTCAGAACCTTGTCATCCCGCGCATGGATCAGGTCAGGCGATTCATACCCCTTCGCCTTGTTGAACTTGCTGAAGCCCCAGCGCATCGAGGTCTGCGTGCGCTCGCCCTTGGCGTCGAGATGCAGGACGGGCGCCCATCGCATCGGCGTTGCGGTCTCCTCCGGCGCGTTGGTTGGCTTCGCCGTCAAAGGCTGGGAGAATGCCACCACCTGGGCCCAGGTCGCCATGAATGTGAACTTGCCGCACATCCGGGAAATCTAGAGTGGCGAGCCTCCCAGATCAAACGCGTCAGATCAAACGTGTCAGATCAAACGTGACAGGGCCCACCGTTCAGCAATTCCGCGGCAAGTCTGGAAATCCGGTGCAAGTCTGGTGCGAGGGTCTTGAGCCGCCATTGGCGCGACCGCACTGGGCGCTCCACAGCCCTCGCTCCGCGCTAGATCGCCATGATCGGCGTGAACTGATTGGCGTATTCCGTGCCTTCGTTGAGAAGACATGCGCCCGCCTGAAGCCAGCAATGCGCGCCGAACGGCTGGGCCTGGACCCCGAAAACCCATGTCGGATAAAGCCGCCGCCGCGCCAGGAATTCGAGGAGTGCCAGTGCATCGAAAAGACAGAGATAGTCCCGCGGATACCAGGGCCGCAGGCGCCCAAAAATCATGGTCTCGCGTCGCAGCGCATCGACGTCAGCGGGGCGCTCGCCTGCAGCGGCTTTGCGGCGGCGAACAGCGTCAACGATATCCGAGATATGACGGGTTTTCAGGCTGCGCGACGCGCTGTGCGAGGCCGCGAAAAAATCGAATGCGTCTGCCCAGGTGACACGGACAGCGGCTGGCCGCTCACCCGGAGAGCCGAAGGCGCGCTGGTCCGCGAGGCCGCGGATGTGAGCCGTCGGACGCGCGATGCCTAGCGAAGCGGTCAGCGGCAATCCCAGAGCTCCATCCGGCCTGATCAGACCCGCCTCAAGAAGCGGGTCATGGTGCACGGCGATCAGCTCGGTCAAACCGGAAAGATCCTCGCACCCGACGCCATCCCACCCGGGATCGCGTACCGGAAGCGCAATCGCGCTGTAGGCGTCGTGTTTGAGATCAAGGAAAATTCCGTGCCCCTGAGCAACGCAGAAATAGACGTCTTCCGCGAGACGCGGCGCGCGCTTCATGCGGTCGGCGACTGGCCGGAGATCGCCGGAGACCCGCGCACGCTGCAGCGATCAACCGTGTCGCTCCAATCAATCTGGAGACGAGCGCGCGAGCGAGGATCGATGTCCCAGCCTCGCGGCCCCTGGAGTGGAGGCAGCGTTGATCGTGTGAGTGGCGATGGCGCGCCAGATTCAAACCCGCCATGGCCGTCCGCATCACTCATCGTTCGGGGGATCTGGGTTCTGGCGATGGTCTCCATGACGCTGACCTATGTTCCTCATCGGGAACTATGGGTCATTTGTCGCGGGGTCGCGTCGTCGTTTCGATGACCGCCGGCAGAAACCACCGCCTTATCCTGCGCGTGATGTCAGACCCTGTTGCCGTGGTAGGCCGTGCAGTCGCGCTCAGTCGTCGCTGTCGGAGAGTTGTCGCATGGCAAGGTGCATGTGCTTTTCCACGGCCTTGATGCTGATGCCGATCCGCCGCGCAATCTGCGGATAGGTGAGTTCGTCGATGCGGTGCAGAAGAAACACCTCGCGACGCCGCGGCGGCATCGTCTGGATCGTCGCCATGACCCGTTCGAGGCGCTGCGCGCCCATCAAGGTGCGCTCTGGATCCGCTGCCGCGTCCACTAGGCCCTCCCCGGCCTCGTCCGTCGAGGTCGACCCGCGCGTGCTTCGCCGGCGGATCCGATCGATCGCGACACAGCGGACAATGCGCGACAGGAGGTTGTCAAGCTTGCGAACTTCCTGGCGCTGCGACGTCTCGACGACCTTGAGGAAGGCGTCCTGGACAATGTCCTCAACCTCCTGATCACCCGCACGCCGCGCAATTGCCTGCAGCTGCCGCCGTCGTTCAGCGAAGGCGCGGTGAATTTCGAGTTCGAATTTCGACTTGTTTTGCGCCACCACCCAGGCTCCCCGCCGCTTGCCCGGGCGCTCATCGCCCGGACAGTTCCATCGATGGAACCGCTCCCACTCTGCGTGGTCACTGATTTGTCGAGTATACGCCGTGGTTGTATGCTCGACAATCCTGCGGCGTAAACGGATGCAAATCCGCGCCGTCTTTGCAGAAAATCTCCGGCGCGCACGTCGCGCCATCGGTCTTTCCCAGGAAGAGCTGGCGTATCGAGCTGAAATTGATCGAACCTATATCAGCGCACTGGAGCGCGGGGTCTATTCAGCGACCATCGACATCGTGGATCGCTTGGCGGTGTCGCTCGGGGTTGAGGCGGCCGATCTGCTGGCCCGTCCCGGCAAGACAAAAGCGATCTAAGGTCCGCACGCGTCCGTCTTGCAGGATCTGCATCAGCCACGTTTTGGCAGGCCGGCTTTTGGCAAGGCGAGATCTGGCAGGCCGAGATCTGGGCGAGGATCAGTGCTTGTGCGCGTCAGCCATGAACGCACAATTCTTGCCTTGAGCCAGGGTTGAAAGCCTCTGCGATCGCATGACCTGCGGCATGATCTTTTCAAGGTCAGCGGCTGTGCCTTGCGCTGTGACGACGACGTCAGCAGGCGACTTCGAAGAATGCGTCGCCATGGCGCTATCGATCTTGGCTTTCTGGTCCGCGGAGCGCGCACCCATGCTCGCGATCGTCGCACGGTACGCCGGATCGTTCATGACTTGAGCGAGTTCGGCCTGGATTGCTTCACACGACATATCTGCATCCCCCGGGTGGACTGCGCTTGCGGACGCCGCCGCCTGAGAGGCCTTTAAAGAGGAGCTGCTCGCAGTGGCACTGCCGGCTAGCGGCGGCGGCGCAGCAACGCAGGCCGATAGCCCGAAGGTCACCACCACCACGATCGCTCGACGCATATTGCCATCTCCCTCGCCACCCGCCACTCGCCACCCGCCACTTGCTAGGCGCCACTCGGCGCTTCCTGCAACCACCCGTCAACCCGGCGGCCCTGACATGGCTTGTCCCGACCCAGCAGCTCGCCCGGGCCGCGCATTCGGGATATCTCGCCCAGAGAAGGCGCAATGGGGTAGAACCCTAACTTCGCTTCAGCACTGCATCGGCAGACCACCCTGCCAAAGTGCATGGCCGCCCCACAGGAGACAGACCCTGACCCAGATCAGCAAAACCGGGACGTTTTCGCTTGGCGATCGCACCGTAAAACGTCTTGGCTATGGCGCGATGCAGCTTGCCGGGAAAGGCGTGTTCGGCCCGCCGAGATCATGCAGACGCCCTCGCTGTGCTGCGCGAAGCGGTGGCGAGCGGGTTTAATCACATCGACACGAGCGACTACTACAGGCCCTACATCACCAATCAGCTCATTCGTGAAGCGCTCCACCCCTATCCAGACGATCTGGTCATCGTGACCAAGATCGGAGCGCAGCGCGGCAAGGACGGCTCCTGGAAACCTGCCTTCTCGAGCGAAGATCTGACGCGCGCGGTGTACGATAACCTGCGCAATCTCGGCCCCGACGTCCTCGACGTTGTCAATCTGCGTTTGATGTTCGGCATTCACGGCCCGGCCGAGGGCTCGATCGAGGGCCCCCTCACGGCCCTTGCCGAACTCCAGCGGCAGGGACTGGTCCGCCACATCGGTCTCAGCAACGCGACCTCAAGACAAGTCACCGAGGGACGCGCGATTGCGGACATCGTCTGCGTCCAGAACCAATACAGTCTTGCGCATCGCCACGATGAGACGCTGATCGATGAGCTCGCGACTGCGGGAGGCGCTTATGCGCCATTCTTCCCGCTCGGAGGCTTCACTCCGCTCCAGTCGACGGCATTTAGCGATGTCGCCGGAGAGCTCGGCGCAACACCGCTGCAGGTCGCGCTCGCCTGGCTTCTCCGTCGCGCGCCCAACATCCTCTTGATCCCAGGGACATCCTCGCTCGAGCACTTGCGGGAAACCTTGCAGCCGCCGACCTCGAGCTACCTGCCGAGGCCATGCTCGCGCTCGGCAGAATCGGCGTGAACGAAGGCCATCCGCCGGGCCATTCGTGATGTTCGCCGGAAGTGACTATCCGTCGTGCTGCATCGATCTCAAGCTGCAGCACGGCGCATGCTGGCGGTGATCGTCAGCGAAATTCCGTTGACCTGACGGCTTGCACTCTATCGTTTCCATGATACTGGAAATATCAAATGAAAACCGCAGATGCAGTTCCGGCATTGGCCGCGCTCGCGCAAGAACATCGACTTGCGATCTACCGGCTGCTTGTGCAGGCGGGGCCGAACGGCATGGCCGCAGGCGCGATCGCTGACAAGCTCGGCCTGCCGGCCTCTTCCCTCTCGTTTCATCTCGCCAACTTGAATCGCGCGGGAATGATCGTGCAGAAGCGCGAAAGCCGATCGCTGATCTACTCAGCCGACTTCGATCGGATGAACGCCCTGGTTGAATTCCTGACCGAGAACTGTTGCGAAGGCATGTCGTGTGCGTCGACCGCCAAGGCGAAGATCGTGAGCCAGCCACGGCGCACCGGATGACCAGCCTCGGAAGGCGGCTCTCCGCCGAAGCCTTGGGCTCGCTCCTCCTCGCTGGAACCGTAGTCGGGTCCGGCGTCCTCGCTGAGCGGCTCGCGGGCGGCAACGACGCCGTCGCCTTGCTCGGCAACACGCTGGCGACCGCAGCCATCCTCTATGTTTTGGTGACGGCGCTGGGGCCGCTTTCGGGCGCCCATTTCAACCCTGCGGTGACGCTGGTTGCAGCACTCAACAAAGCCCTGCCGATCGGCGATGCGCTGGCCTACGCCCTCGTCCAGGTGATTGGCTGCATTGCCGGCGCCTGGTTGGCGCACGCCATGTTCGGTCTGCCCATCTTGGCGACATCAACGCATGACCGCAGTGGCGTGGCGCTGATGCTGAGCGAGAGCGTCGCCACTTTCGCTCTTGTATTCACCATCCTGATGGTCGCGCGGCAAAAGCCGGATGCGGTCCCGACGGCCGTCGCCCTGGTTATCACGGCCGGCTATTGGTGGACGGCCAGCACCTCCTTCGCCAACCCTGCGATTACGATTGCTCGCTCGCTGTCCGATACCTTCTCCGGCGTCCGGCCGGCAGACGCGCCCGGGTTCATTCTGGCGCAATTTTGCGGTGCGGTGCTCGCGTGGGCCGTCTGCGCGCTCCTGCTGCCAAGGGAGAAGACAGCGTGAGCTTTCCGGTCGTCATCCACCACAACCCTGACTGCGGCACGTCAAGGAATGTGCTCCAGATCATTCTTGCGGCGGGCTATGAGCCGACCATCATCGAATATCTCGCCACGGGCTGGGTGCGGTCACAGCTCGTCGCCCTGTTTGCCGCCGCTGGGTTAAGCCCGCGCGGTGGGCTGCGAACCGCCAAGTCGCCTGCAGCGGATCTTGGGCTGCTGGCGCCCGAGGTTAGTGATGACCAGTTGATCGAGGCGATGCTGGCCCACCCGATCCTGGTCAACCGGCCGCTCGTCGCAACGCCAAAGGGCGTTCGACTCTGCCGGCCGAGTGAGACGGTTCTCGATCTCCTGGACCGTAAGCCGCCTGGTCCGCTCGCCAAGGAGGACGGCGAATTGATCATCGCGGCTGACGGTCGCCGTCTGGCGCCTGCTACGCCCGCCCTGGATGGGCGTTTCCAGGTGCGGCCCGCGGTCCTGGCGGACGCAGGCGCGCTCGCCGGGATTTACAATGAGGGGATCGCCGATCGCATTGCGACATTCGAAACCGAACCGCGCACTGCGACCGAGACTGCCAAATGGTTCGATGGCCGCCATCCGGTTGTCGTGGCCGTCGATGCCGACGGCGAAGTCGCCGCCTACGCCGCAGCCTTCTCCTATTCGGACCGGTGCGCCTACGCTGGGATTGCCGAGTTCTCTGTCTATGCCCGTCGCTCCAGCCGGGGTCAGGGCGCCGGCCGGGCTGCGCTCGTCGGCCTCATCATGTCGGCTGCTCAGTCAGGACTCTGGAAGCTGACCTCGCGAGTCTTCACCGAAAATTCGGCGAGCCGCGCCCTGTTGCGCTCGGTCGGCTTTCGTGAAGTCGGCGTCCAGGAGAGCCACGGGCAGCTTGATGGTCGTTGGCGAGATGTGATCGTCGTTGAGCGCTTGGTCTGACGGCTGGTCTTTCTGCCAGCGACGTCAGTTCGACCCCGACCGCTCGGCCGATCAGCCTGGAGAGCGCCGCTAACTGTCGGTGGAAATCGCCCCGTCAACGCAACTCGAATGCGGGCCGTCCGATACGGCCTACCACGCACTTGCTACGGCGCTCGGGCGCTCCTTCATCCGCGCGAACCATGCATGGATATTCCTGTTTTCCGGTTTGAGTGGCTGGCCCACGCCGGCGCCGAAGTCCAGCGTGCA
>JANMWT010000247.1:0-19777 GCA_031394145.1 Alphaproteobacteria bacterium
GGCCATTCGCGAGCAGACCACGCTGCTTGCCCCACTGTCAGAGCCTGAAGCCAATATCAAACCCCAGCTCCTGCCCAATGGCGACATGGTCACGGTGATGACGGTGAAGGATACGATGTGCAAATGGCCGATCGGGGACCCGGCTGAAAGCACATTCGGCTTCTGCGGCCGCGCCTCGTCCAACGCCTCGCCCTACTGTGCCGAGCACGCCCGCGTCGCCTTCCAGCCGGCCAAGAAACGCGAACGCCGCGCCCGCGAGTTCGACTACATCCAGCGCCTCGCTGGCTGAACCGGCAACGCAAGCGACCATCCTAAGATTAAGAACGCGGCCCGGCGGCTTGCCTCCGGGCCGCTTCGATTTCAAGGCGTCGCTGCAGCGTGGCTAGCGACGGTCGAACGCCCACACCCAGGCAAAGCTTTCCACCGGCGTCACCGGCCAGGTCGGATCGTGTTGCAGCATGCGCGTGCCGCCTCGGAATTCGAGGCCCGCGGGTCGCGGCGGCAGGATGGCGCAAAGCAGGTCAGGATCCCCTGCCTCGGCCTCGATCCAGCCGCCCTCGAAGATCGACCGGGACGGCGTCTCCGGCGGCAGGAAGGTCGAAAAATAATCCTCGTCGAAGAACACCGTCACTTCGGAGGAGAACATGAACGGCGTCGCGGCGAGAACTGCGACGCGGCAGTTTGGCGCCCGGCGCGGTGAAATTTCGATCGCCTGAGCCGCGGCGAACAGCGCGGCGAGACAGGCGCGCTGGGTGGCCGGCGTCGCATGCGGCGGTTCGATGAGTCTGGCGCTGACGGGAACCTTTGCATTCCAGAAACGCTGGCCGGCGAGCGCTGCTGCATCAGGCAGGCTTGCAAGGATGTCTTCCGGCCAGCGCGCCAGCTGGCGCAGATGACGGTCAGGGTTGCGGAGCTTCTTCGCGGGTTGAAGGTCAAGACGGCGCATAGGCCGAGTTAGCTGGGACGGCTGTTTGGCGCAACACGGGGGAGGCCGGATGGTCGAGGATTATCCGACGTTGAGCGAATAACCCGCCGAGCGAACCGTGCGGATCGGATCTCCCCCCCCGCCCTTCAACAACGCCTTGCGCAAACGGCCGATGTGGACGTCGACCGTGCGGGTTTCGACGTAGACGTCAGAACCCCACACCGCATCGAGCAATTGCTCGCGCGAGAAAACGCGGCCCGGATGCTGGATGAAATAGTCGAGCAGGCGAAATTCGGTCGGCCCGAGATGGACCTCGACGTCGTTGCGCGTGACGCGATGAGCCGAGCGGTCGATGCTGATATTGCCGATGTCGACCCGGTCTTCGGCCAGGGCCGGACGGATGCGACGCATCACGGCGCGGATGCGGGCGGTCAGCTCCGAGATCGAAAACGGCTTGGTGAGGTAGTCGTCGGCGCCGGTGTCGAGCCCGCGGATTCGGTCGGTCTCCTCCGCCTTGGCGGTCAGCATGATGATCGGCAGGTTGCGCGTCGATGGCCGAGAGCGGAGCCGACGGCAGACTTCAATGCCGGCGAGCTTGGGCAGCATCCAGTCCAGCAGGAGGATGTCAGGCAGGCGCTCGTCGATCATCATCAGCGCTTCCTCGCCATCGGTCGCGGTGGCGATCTCATAGCCTTCCTTTTCGAGGTTGTAGCGGATCAGCTCAACCAGTGCAGATTCATCCTCAACCAGCAGCGCATAGGGCCGCGTCGCGCTGCGCGCCGGGCGCTGGATGTCACTTGCTGTTGAGGGCATCGACCTTCGGCCTCTCATTGACCAGTGTTTCGCCGGTGATCAGGAAGTGGATTTCTTCGGCGATATTGGTGCAATGGTCGCCAACCCGCTCGAGGTTCTTGGCGACGAACAACAGGTGAGCGCAGGCCGAAATGGTGCGCGGATCCTCCATCATGTAGGTCAAGAGTTCGCGGAACAACGCCGTGTAGTGTTCATCGACCTCTTCGTCGCGGATGCGGACTTTCACGGCCGCCTCGCTTTCCAGCGCCGAATAGGCGTCGAGGACGCGCTTGAGCTGGGCGACGACAAGCCGGCCCATGCGTGAGACGCCCTTCAGCGCCCCCGAGGGTTCGAGGTGATCGATGACCTTGGCGCGCTTTGCGATGTTCTTGGCAAGGTCGCCGATCCGCTCGAGCTCTGCGGCGATCTTCAATGCCGAGATGGTCTGGCGCAGGTCGCGAGCCAGCGGCTGGCGAAGGGCGAGCAGGCGCAGGATCTTCTTCTCGACATCCACCTGCATGGCGTCGAGCTGCGGGTCGCGTCCGACCACGGTGTCGGCAAGACCCGAATCGCGAGTTGCGATCGCCTGGATGGCGTCGGACAGCATGTCCTCGGCGAGACCGCCCATGCGCGCGATGTCGCCCGAGAGTTCTTCGAGGTCAGCCGAAAAGGACCGCACGGTGTGCTCAGTCATGTCAGCGCTCCCTGATTGGCTTGCATAGCCATCTATCCGAACCGCCCAGTGATGTAGTCCTGGGTGCGCGTGTCGCGCGGATTGGTGAAGATCATCTCGGTCTGGCCGGTCTCGACCAGCTTGCCCATGTGGAAGAACGCCGTCTGTTTCGAGACGCGCGCAGCCTGGGCCATCGAATGGGTGACGATCACGATGCAGTAATTGCTTTTCAGCTCGTCGATCAGCTCCTCGATCTTGGCCGTCGCGATCGGATCGAGCGCCGAGCACGGTTCGTCCATCAGGATCACTTCGGGATTGACCGCGATGGCGCGGGCGATCACCAGGCGTTGCTGCTGTCCGCCAGACAGGCCAAGGCCCGGTGCGTGGAGGCGGTCCTTGACCTCGTTCCACAAGCCGGCACGCTCCAGCGACGTCTGCACGACTTCGGCAAGCTCCTGCTTGGAGGAGGTCAAGCCGTGGATGCGGCAGCCATAAGCGACGTTCTCGAAAATCGACTTGGGGAACGGGTTGGGCTTCTGGAAGACCATGCCAACCCGGGCGCGCAGCAGCACGGGATCGATCGCGCGATCATTGACGTTGTCGCCATCGATCTCGATCACGCCCTCGACGCGGCATCCGTCGATCGTATCGTTCATGCGGTTGATCGAGCGCAGGAAAGTCGACTTGCCGCAGCCTGACGGCCCGATCAGCGCGGTGACCGATCGTTCGGGCATGTCGAGCGACACATCGAAGAGCGCCTGCTTGGCGCCGTAGAAGACGTTGACGTTGCGGGCCATGATCTTGGCGGTCGCGCGCGTCGATGCCGGCCCCGGCGCCGCTTCGAGCGCGGGCGCAGCAACAATCGGGTCGATCCGGCTCATCACCACCTCCGCACGAGTCGCAACTCGGCGCTCCTGATCATCCATCCTGATGCGCCCACGACTGTCCCAGCGCTGCTCATAGATGGGATATTTGACAGTCCTGTGAACCCCCGGCAATCACCGGAAATTGAGGGGTTTTTGAGGGTCAAACGGCCCGTCCCGAAGCCGGATTGGGCTCGCTGCGCAGATCCGGCGCCGGCAACGCCGTCAAACCTGGGGCCGGCAGGATCACGCCGAAGGCGGACCCCCGGCCTGGCTCGCTTTCAACCAGGAATTCGCCACGATGGCGCGCGATCACGTGCTTGACGATGGCGAGGCCGAGGCCAGTTCCCTGCCGCAGGCCGCGTCCAGGATCGACCCGATAAAACCGCTCGGCCAGCCGCGGCAGGTGCTGGCGATCGATGCCGGGGCCAGAATCGCTGACCCGCAGCACGGCATACCGGTCCGAAACCAGGGCCGGGGCGAGGTGTGGCGCGGTGGCGATCGACATGTGACCGGCGTCCGCCCAACGCCGACCGGCCCGCCCGGCGGCGTCCTCGCGTGACAGGCCCGAGAGCACCTCGATCTCGACCACGTCGCCGGCCTCGGAATACTTGATCGCGTTATCGATCAGATTCTGGGCGACCTGGGAAAGTTCGTCGCGCACCCCCGTGACCATCACCCCTGACGCCGGCCCGGAAATCCGCAGCTTGACCTGGCGTTCGGCTGCCACGGGCTGGAGCGCGTCGCCGGCTTCGGCCACCACCGCCGCCAGATCCGCCTCGGTGTCGGGAGGGCGGTGTTCGCTGAGTTCGATGCGCGAGAGCGACAACAGGTCCTGGATCAACCGGCGCATGCGCTCGGCCTGGCCTTGCATGATTTCGAGAAAACGTTCGCGCGCTGCCGGATCGTCGCGCGCCGGGCCGCGCAGCGTCTCGATAAAGCCCGACAGCGATGTCAGCGGCGTGCGCAGCTCATGGCTGGCGTTGGCGAGGAAGTCGACGCGCGCGAACTCCGCCCGCTTGATCTCGGTGAGGTCGTGCATCGAGACCAAGACGCCTGACGAGGTCGGCGTGACCAGCGCGGTCGCGACGCCGGAGAAGTAGCGATCGGTCTCATCGCGCTCGACGAACTCGAAGAATTGCGCGGCGCCGCCGTTGCGGACGGTTTCGACGGCGTCGATCAGCTCTGGGCGGCGAACTGCGACCGTCAGCAGCGGTCCTGCGCTAAGGAAGCGGAACTGCCGGCGGGCGGCAGGGTTGGCCGCCTCGACCTTTCCTTGAGCGTCGATGTACATCGCCGGCTCCGGCAACGCATCGACCATGGCGGTGCGAAAGGCGCGTTCGCTCTCGACGCGCAGCCGGCGCGAATCGTCGGCCGCCGCTGCGCTTGCGGTCCGCATCGCCTCGCGCTCGAGGCTGGCGGCGCCGGTGAAAAAGAGGAATGCAAATCCAGCGAGCGCCAGACCGCCGATCAACGCCGCCCATATCGACATTCCGCCGAGCATCACACTGAGGAGCATGACGCCGATGGCGGCGGCCACCAGCACCCCGAAATCGGAGGCCCGTCTCTGCCGCGAGAAGGCGGCGAACAATCCAGGCAGCTGGTTATCCGGCGGAGGGGGCGCGGCTTCGGTCATCCAGGGTCTTTGTGCGGCTATCGCCGCGGAACTCTACGACGAATCATCGACTTAGCATCGCCCCGATGCGCGTCACCTTGATGTCAGACCAGGGGCCAGCGAAGCTGGCATATTGTTTTTCGATACGAATTGTTGACTCAGTCCACCTCTCCGGCACAAATCGTGCGCGCGATGAGCCGTCGGGCGCTCATTCAATCCCCTGAGGTGTTTGCCATGCGACTTTCCCTTCTGCTCGCCGCGTCGACCGCGGCTCTGCTTGCCGGCTGTGACAAACAGGCGGCTGCGCCCGCCGCCCCGCCAGCCCCGCCGCCGCCGAAAGTCGCGATGGGAACCTTCGGCGTCGATACCGCGCAGATGGACACTTCGGTGAAAGCCGGCGACGACTTCTACAAATACGTCAACGGCAAATGGCTCGCCGCAACCACGATGCCGGCGGACAAGGCAAGCTATGGCTCGTTCAACGCGCTGCGCGACACCACCGACGCCAATGTCCACGGCCTGCTCGACGATCTCACCAAAGCGGCGCCGACCGACCCGACGCTGAAGAAGGTCGCCGACCTCTACGCTTCCTGGATGGCTCAAGACGTCGTCGAGAAACGCGGCTACGAGCCGCTGAAACCCTATCTTGATCGCATCAATGCGGCGAAGACGAAGACCGACATCCTGAAGCTGATGGGCGAACCGGGCTTCACGGCGCCCGTCAATTTCGACATCGAGCCGGATCCCGCTGACACCACGAAATATATCGTCTTCATCGGCCAGGGCGGGCTCGGGATCGGCTATAATTACTGGACCGGCAAGGGCAAGAAATTCGACGACGACCGCGCCGCCTACAAGGATTTCATCACCACGACGCTTAAACTGATCGGCGATCCCACGCCGGAGAAAAGCGCACAGCAGGTTTTCGATCTCGAGATGAAGCTTTCCGCTGTGCAGTGGAACCCGGTGCAGCAGCGCGACATTGACAAGACCTACAACCCGATGGACCTCGCCGGCCTCAAGAAACTGGCGCCGACAGTCGACTGGCCGCTCTTCCTCGAAGCCGGCGGGCTCAAAGGCGCCCAGAAGGTGGTGGTCGCCGAAACCACTGCGATCACCAAGGGCGGGCAATTGCTCGACAGCCAGCCGATCGACGCCTGGAAAAAATATCTCGCCTTCCACATCGCCCGCACCTCGGCCAATTCGCTGCCGAAGGCGATGGATGACGCCAGCTTCGCCCTCTACGGCAAGAAACTGCAAGGCATCGAAGTGCAGCGCGATCGCTGGAAGCGCGGCGTGACCCTGGTCGACAACCAGATCGGCGAAGGCCTCGGCAAGGCCTATGTCGACAAGTACTTCCCCGCCGAAAACAAGGCCAAGATGGACGCACTGGTGAAGAACCTGCTCGCAGCGCTGAAGGTGCGGATCGAGAAGAACGACTGGATGGACGAAGCCACCCGCGCTGAAGCGCTGAAGAAGCTCGCCAGCTTCGATCCGCGCATCGGCTATCCTGAAACCTGGCGCGACTATTCGGCGCTCGCCATCGAGCCGGGCAAACTGTTCGAGAACGTCAAGGCGGCTGAGAAGTTCGAATGGAACCGCCGGGTCGCGCGCCTCAATCAACCGGTGGACCGCGGCGAGTGGGCGATGCGCCCTTACACGGTCAATGCTTATTACGACCCGCTGATGAACCAGATCACCTTCCCGGCGGCAATCCTGCAGCCGCCCTTTTTCGACCCCGCCGCCGATCCGGCGGTGAACTATGGCGCGATCGGCGCGGTCATCGGCCACGAGATCGGCCATGGCTTCGACGACCAGGGCTCGAAGTTCGACGAGAAAGGCAAGATCCGCAACTGGTGGACGCCGGCGACGCTGGCGGCGTTCAAGAAGCGCACCGACGTTCTCGACGCGCAAATGGGGGCCTATTGCCCGATCGCGGATCAGCCAAAGATCTGCGTCGATCCTGGCCATACCCGCGGCGAGAACATTGGCGATCATGGCGGCCTGCAAATGGCCTACACCGCCTACAAGCTGTCGCTTAACGGGAAAGAAGCGCCGGCGCTCGACGGCTTCACCGGCGACCAGCGCTTCTTCATGGCGTGGGCGCAAGTGTGGCGCAGCATCTTCCGCCCTGACGCGCTGGCCGATCGCATCCTCACCAACGAGCACGCCCCGGACATGGTCCGCGGCCAGAACGCCGAACGCAATGTTGACGCCTGGTATGACGCCTTCGGCGTCAAGCAAGGCGACAAGATGTATGTCGCTCCCGAAAAACGGGTGCGCGTCTGGTAGGCCGGCCGACAAGCTGACCGACTGAGTTAGAACTGCGGTCGCCCGCCGTGCAGGGGGCGGGCGACCGAACCTCTCGCCATCGTCAACATCCTTAGGGGAGTTCGGTCGTGCGCAACCTGCTGTTACTGGCCGTTGGAGCGGCCGCCCTCTTATCTGCCTGCCTTTCCGCCTGCAGCGAAAAAGCCAGAACCGATGTCGCCGCCGCCCCGGCCGCGACGCCTAAGCCCGCCTACGGCAGTTTCGGCGTCGATACCGCGCAGATGGAGACGTCGGTACAGCCCGGCGACGACTTCTACAAATACGTCAACGGCAAATGGCTCGCGACGACGAAGATCCCCGCCGACAAGTCCGGCTACAGCTCTGGCGCGATCGTCGGCGACAAGACCGAGGCGGACGTCCACGGCCTCCTCGACGAACTCGCCAAGACCCCGCAGACCGATCCGACCCTCAAGAAAGTCGCCGACCTCTATGGCGCGTGGATGGACCAGGCCAGCATCGAGAAGCGCGGCGGCGAACCGCTGAAGCCTTATCTCGATCGCGTCGCGGCGGTGAAGACAAAAGCCGATCTGATGAAGCTCATCGGCGATCCCGATTTCGCGGGGCCGGTCGGCTTCTATATCGGCGCCGCCCCGACCGACACGACGAAATACGCCGTCTTCCTCACCCAGAGCGGACTCGGCATGCCGACGCGCGATTATTATCTCAATGCCGGGGCGAAGTTCGACGGCTATCGCGCCGCTTACAAGGCCTACGTCGCATCCATCTTGAAACTCACGGGCGATCCTGACCCCGCCAAGGGCGCCGATGCGATCTTTGGGTTCGAGAAGAAACTCGCGGCCGTGCAGTGGGCTCCCGAGCAACAGCGCGACGTGCAGAAGACCAACAACCCGATGAACCGCGAGGGCCTGAAGAAGCTGGCGCCGGCGCTCGACTGGCCCATCGTCCTCGGCAATGCCTGTCTCGGCGATGTCCAGAACGTTGTGGTGAACGAAACCACCGCCATCGCCGGCGGCGGCAAGCTGATCGACAGCGAGCCGGTCGACGTATGGAAGCGCTATTTCGCCTTCCATGTCGCCAGCGATAACGCCGCCAACCTATCGAAAGCGTTCGATGAGGCGCAGTTCAACTTTTACGCCAAGACCTTGCGCGGCGTCGAGCAGCAGCGCGAGCGCTGGAAGCGCGGCGTCTCGGTGATTGACGCCTCGATCGGCGAAGGTCTCGGCCAGGCCTACGTCCAGAAATTCTTCCCACCCGCCAACAAGGAGAAGATGGATGCGCTGGTGGCGAACTTGCGCTCTGCCCTTAAGAACCGCATCGAAAAGCTCGACTGGATGGATGAGCCGACCCGCGCTGAAGCGCTCAAGAAGCTCGCGACGTTCGAGCCGCGCGTCGGTTACCCTGACAAGTGGCGTGACTATTCCAGCCTGACGATCGAACCGGGCAAGCTGTTCGAGGATGTCGAGGCGGCTCGAAAATTCGACTGGCAGCGCCAGGTGAAGCGCCTCAACCAGCCGGTCGACCGTAGCGAGTGGGCGATGACGCCCTACACGGTCGACGCCTATTACGACCCGTCGTTGAACCAGATCACCTTCCCGGCCGGGATCCTGCAGCCGCCGCTGTTCGACCCCGCTGCCGACCCTGCGGTCAACTATGGCGCGATCGGCGCGGTGATCGGTCACGAGATCGGTCATGGCTTCGACGACCAGGGCCGCGAATACGATGAGACCGGAAAAATCCGGAACTGGTGGACGCCGCAGACCGACAAGAAGTTCAAGGCGGCGACAGAGGTTCTGGCGGCGCAGTATCACGCCTATTGCCCGATCCCGAGCGATCCGGCCGCCTGCGTCAACGGCCGGCTCACCATGGGCGAGAATATCGGCGACATGGGCGGCCTGCAGATGGCCTATACGGCCTATCGCATGTCGCTCGACGGCAAGGAGGCGCCGGTCATCGAGGGCTTCACCGGCGACCAACGTTTCTTCATGGCCTATGCGCAGGCGTGGAAAGCGGTGTTGCGGGACGACGCGATGCGCGCCCAGATGCTGAGCAATCCGCATTCGCCTCACCCGGTGCGCGGCTCCAATCCGGAACGGAACATCGACGCCTGGTACGACGCCTTCGGCGTCAAACAGGGCGACAAGATGTACCTGCCGCCCGACATGCGCGTGCACATCTGGTAGGCGGGTGGTCGGCAGGTGGTCGGCGGGGCGAAGTGCAAGTGTCGTCGGAGAGGCGAGTTCTCGGCCGCAGATTTGGCCAGAGACTCGGCCAGAGACTCGGCCAGAGACTCGGCGAGAGATCCGGCGAGAGATCCGGCGAGAGATCCGGCCAGAGATCCGGCCAGACAGGCGGCACGGCACGACGGGCGGCACGACGGCGACAGAACAGACGGCAGGACACGCGAAGGAATGGTGATGAATAGACCGACGCTGATGGCGGCGCTCGCCGCGGCCCTGCTCGCTGGCTGCAGCAAACCTGTCGACACGGGCCAGGTCCCCTCCGCCACGCCGAAGGCCGCCTATGGCGGGTTCGGCGTCGATGTTGCAACCATGGATCTCTCGGTGAAGCCCGGCGACGACTTCTTCAAATACGTCAACGGCAAATGGCTCGCCTCCTTCAAGATGCCGGGAGACAAGCCGAGCTATGGATCGTTCGACAAGCTGGTCGACAGGTCGGAGACCGACATCCACGGCGTCCTCGATGATCTGGCAAAGACGCCGCAGGCGGCAGGCTCGACGCCGCAGAAGGTCGCCGATCTCTACGTCAGCTGGATGGATCAGGATGCGGTCGAGACGCGCGGGCTAAAGCCCTTGCAGCCCTATCTCGACAAGATCGCCGTCATCGCTTCGAAGGCCGACCTGAAGCAGCTGATGGGTTCGCCCGATTTTGCTTCGCCTGCCGCCGTGAGCATCGATCCTGATCCGGGCGATCCCACGAAATATGCGGTGTGGGTGGGTCAAGCGGGCCTCGGCATGCCCAACCGCGACTATTATCTCAAACCGGGCCCGACCTTCGAGAAGTACCGCGCGGCCTATCTTGCCTACGTGACCCGGATCTTCGAGCTGTCGGGCGAGCCCAAGCCAGCGGACGCCGCCGCGCAAGTGATCGCGCTGGAGAAGAAACTGGCCGAGGTGCAATGGGCGCCGGAGCGCCAGCGCAATGTCAAGGAAGCCATCAACCCGATGGACCTTTCGGCGCTGCAGAAGCTCGCCCCGGCCATCGACTGGAAAGGCTTCCTCTCGGGTTATGGCGTTGATGGCCTCAACCGCGTCATTGTCGGGGAGACCACCTCGCTGCGCGACGGGATGAAGCTCGTCGACAGCCAGCCGCTGGCGACCTGGAAGGCTTATCTCGCCTTCCATGTTGCGTCGAACAACGCCCACGACCTTCCCAAGTCGTTCGATGAGGCCAACTTCAATTTCTATGGCAAGGCGCTCCAGGGCACCGAAGTCCAGCGCGAGCGCTGGAAGCGGGGCGTCAGCTTGATCGACGCCGAGATCGGCGAAGGCGCCGGCGAGATCTATGTGCAGAAATTCTTTCCGCCGCAAAATAGAGCCAAGATGGACGAGCTGGTGAAGAACCTGCTCGTAGCGCTCAAAGCGCGGATCGAGACAAATGCCTGGATGGACCAGGCCACCCGGGCCGAAGCGCTGAAGAAGCTGTCGACCTTCGATCCTCGCATCGGCTATCCGGAGAAGTTTCGCGACTATTCGAAACTGAAAATCGAGAAGAACAAGCTGTTCGAGAACGTCATCGCCGGCGAGCATTTCGACTGGAACCGCAAGATTTCGCGGCTGAACGACAAGGTCGATCGCAGCGAGTGGGACATGGTCCCGCAGGAGGTCAACGCCTACTACAATCCCTTGATGAACCAGATCACCTTCCCGGCGGCGATCCTGCAGCCGCCTTTCTTCGATCCCGCCGCTGATCCGGCCGTAAACTATGGTGCAATCGGCGCGATCATCGGCCACGAGATCGGCCACGGCTTCGATGACCAGGGCAAGGAATTCGACGAGACCGGCAAGATCCGCAATTGGTGGACGAAAGACACGGACGCCAAGTTCAAGGCGTCAACCGCCAAACTCGGGGCCCAGTATGACGCCTATTGTCCGGTGGCGGACGCCTGCGTCAAAGGTCAGCTGACCATGGGCGAGAACATCGGCGATCTGGGCGGCCTGCAGATGGCTTATACCGCTTATCATCTCTTTCTTGGCGACAAGGACGCGCCGGTGATCGACGGCGTTACTGGCGATCAGCGCTTTTTTCTGGCTTATGGTCAGGCCTGGCAGGAGCTGCTGCGCGATGACTGGGTGCGTCAGCAGGTGCTGACCGATCCCCACTCGCCCGGCCAGTATCGCGCCAACGGCGTCGTGCGGAACATTGACGCCTGGTATGACGCCTTCAGCGTCAAGGAGGGCGATAAGATGTATCTACCGCCCGACAAGCGCGTCCATATCTGGTAGCCGATCTCCGATATCGGTTGCCAAAAGGAAGCCCGCGATCGAGATCCGATCGCGGGCTTTGCCGTCTGCGCCGGAGCTGCAATTGGCGCAGAGGATTCAAGCAAAAACAGGCCGTTGCGCCAACGCGCCAGACGTCCAGCGCGCGGCGGCTTTCGCAACGCGCTCGCCAAGCACGCGGGCGGTTGCAAGGTCAGATGTGATCGGCCCTTTCTCCGGGCCTTCATCGGCATTGGATTGCGCCATGGCGCCGAGGAAAGAACCGAGCCGGTTGAGATCAGCGGTCGACCCCTTCGAGGAATTGTTGCCGGCCGGCAGGCCAAGCGGCGTCCACATCATGCCGTGCTGGGCGCCAAAGATGGCGAGCGCTTGAAGCGTCGCGAGCTTGTCGCCCGACTGAGAGGCCGAGTTGGTGAAGGCGCCTGCAACCTTGTCCTTCCAGGCGCCCGCCGCCCAGGCTTTCGAAGAGGCATCCATAAAGGTTTTGAAGATGCCGGAGACCGAACCCATGTAGGTCGGCGATCCGAAGATAATCGCGTCGGCTTGGGCCAGCTCGGCCCACGGACCGTGGTCTGGCGTCAGGAGATCATCGGCCCGGTATAAAACCGCCTCGGCGCCGGCCGCGAGCGCGCCTTCGGCAACCGCCTCGGCCTGGCGTTGGGTGTGGCCGTAACCGGAATGGTAGACGATGGCGACTTTGCTCATGGAAACCCCTGAAAACTGAACTCAGGGCGGGATATGAGGGGTTGATTACCGGCGTTACAGTACATACCTTCGGGTAACTATGGAGACTGTTTCAGCCATGCCCGATACGGCCCAAGCCGCCCCATCCCCGACCCTCCCTGAAGTCATTTTCGCGAGCGCCTGTCCGACGCGAAACCTGCTTGAGTTGATCGCCGATAAATGGGCGCTGCTGGCCCTGCACGCCCTGCATGACGGACCGGCGCGCAATGGCATGCTGCTGCGCCGGCTCGATGGCATCAGCCAGAAGATGCTGACCCAGACGCTGCGCAATCTTGAACGCAACGGGCTGGTGAAGCGCATCGATTACCAGGAAGTGCCCCCGCGCGTCGAATACCAGGCGACCGAACTCGGCGATTCGCTGGGCTGCAAAGTCGCAGGCCTCGCCTTCTGGGTGCAGGACAATATCAGCCATGTCGAAGCGGCCCGCGCGACGTTCGATGCGCAGGTCGTCAAAGCCGACGCCTGATCCATCCGGCCACATGGACTTAGCCGCCGAATTTTGGTCTATCGCGAGCGTCTACTTGACCCCCAGCGAGGCTCATTCATGACCGGCAAGATCGTCACCGTCTTCGGCGGCTCGGGCTTTGTCGGCCGCCAGGTGGTGCGGGCGCTCTGCAAGTCAGGATGGCGCGTCAGAGTGGCGATGCGCCGGCCTCATCTTGGCGGCGACCTCAGGCTGGCAGGCGATGTCGGCCAGGTGCAGCTGGTCCAGGCGAATGTCCGCAATCGCCCCTCGATCAAGCGCGCGCTTGAGGGCGCGGATGCAGCAGTCAACCTTGTCGGCATCCTCGTCGAACGCGGCGCGCAGAGCTTCCAGGGCACCCAGGCGCTCGGCGCGCAGAACATCGCGCAACTCGCCGCTGAAGCCGGGATCTCGCGGTTCGTCTACATGTCGTCGATCGGCGCGGACAAGACCTCGCGGGCCAACTATGCGCGGACCAAGGCGGCGGCTGAGGCTTCGACGCTCGAATTTATCCCGACCGCGACCATTCTGCGGCCCTCGATCGTCTTCGGACCGGAAGACGGTTTCTTCACCCGCTTCGCCGAGATGGCGCGGCTGACCCCGGTCCTGCCGGTGATCGGCGGTTCGACGAAATTTCAGCCGGTCTATGGCGGCGATGTCGCGAACGCTCTTGCCGCCGCGCTCGACCGGCCCGAAGCGCAAGGCAAGATCTTTGAACTCGGCGGCCCGCGCATCTACACGATGCGACAGCTGCTTGAATTCATTACGGCGGAAATCAATCGCCCGCGCATGTTGCTCCCGATCCCGCTCGTGGCGGCAGGTCCGATCGGCTACACCATCGGAGCGCTGTCACGGTTGAACCCGATTTTCGGACCACCGCTGACGGGCGATCAGGTGCAGATGCTCAAGCACGACAACGTCGCCAGCGCGAAACGACCCGGGCTCGCCGAGCTTGGGGTTGCAGCGCCCGAATCGGTCGAGTCGATCGTGCCGACCTATCTCTGGCGCCATCGCCCGCACGGCCAGTTCCAGGCCCCGCGCGTCGATGAGATTTCCCGCGTCGACGCTTAGAGCGCAAGCCGCCTGACGAGCTTCACCTCGCCCGCAACTTTGGCGATGCGCACGACGGCTTCGGCAAGCGGCTCGATCTCCGTCGCCATATGCCAGGCGTTGGCGTGGATCATGCGCACTGCGTCGAGCATGATCCCGACATGGCCCGCCCAAAACACCAAATCGCCCCGCCTCAGGTTGGCGTAATCGGGAGCGGGTTGAATGATCTCACCGATCGAGGCCGCCTGCATGTCGCTGTCGCGCAGGACCTTCACCCCGGCTGCTTCGAGCGACATCTGAACCAGGCCGGAGCAATCGAGCCCGATCGAATCGCGTCCGCCCCAGAGGTAGGGCGCGCCGACAAAGCGCTCGGCGACGGCGACGAAATCCGGCTCGACCTGCGCCAGGGGTGACATGTGTCCGGCAAAGATCCAGCCCGATCCTTCGGCGCGGACAAAGGTCTTCTCAACCTCGCGGGCGGAAAATTTTGCATTGATCGATAAGGCCATCCGCGGCGCCGACTTCAGGTCCGGGCGATCGAAAACAAAGGTCCGAAGCGCGCTCACCCGGTGGCTCGGGCCAACCACCTTGTCGGTCAATACCGCCAGCGCCATCCAGCCGACATAGCCGTCGGCCTCGAGCTGTCCCCAGGCCCAGCCATTGGATTGGTCGTAGGCTATCATGATCTCGCCGAAGAGCGCCTGATTGACCTGCTCGGCCCAGTCCTCCGGCGCGGCGCGCAGAGCCGCATGGCTCCTGGCGACCTGGAAGCGCACGCCGTCGCGAAAGCTTTTCGCCTCGACCTGGCCCTTGAGAAAGGATGCTGCGATATCGCCCCGAGCTGGCGTCAGTCGGGGGTCAAGCGGCATCTAGGCTGCGCTACGGGCCGATTCGGCCTGCTGGTGCAGCGGGAAGCCGCCGATCGCCTGCTCGCCCATCTTCAGCTCACCCATCTTCAGCTCACACTGGCAGATCCGGTCACCGAACTCGCAGAGATAATCCGCGCCCTGTGTGGTGCGCTGGACCAGCACATTGCGCAGGTCCTGCTCGTCCTTGCGGCGACGGACGAAATCCAGCGCCGTCAGGGCGTCGAGCGCCCGGCTGACCGCTGGCTTGCCAAGATTGAGGGCTCCGGCGAGGCCCCGCACCGTGTGCGGTCCGGGTTCGAGATAGATTCGCATCAGGATAGCCGCCTGCCGAGCCGACAGGTCAGGCCCTTCGGCCTTGACTGAGTTGGCCAGCACGTCCTTCCAGAGCGATAGCGCAGTGGCGCGATCCATAAAGGCTCCCAAGTCGGGCCCCAGAACCCCTCTTGCGCCTTGGAGAATCGGGTGATTTGCGCGTTTGCGCAACCGCAACGATGCAGCGAGCCGCAGGGAGTCAATTAAGCGGCCGCAAGCTGCCGGCGGCGGATCCCGTCGGTCCGGAGGATTGGGCGGATCAGGCGTAGCGCGTCTTGAGCATCGCCCAGACGGCCCGCAGCCCGCAGGCGGCCGCTCCGGCCGGGCGACCATAGCGCGCCGGGCGCCAGGCCCAGATGTCGAAATGAACCCAGCTTTTCGCACTCACGAACTTTTTGAGGAACAGCGCCGCCGTGACCGAACCCGCCAGCGGGCCGTCGCCAAGGTTCTTGAGATCGGCGATCGATGATTTGAGACCGGCCTCGTAAGGCGACCAAAGCGGCATACGCCACACCGGATCGCCTGAGGCTCGTGCGCCCGCTTCGATATCGGCGGCAAGCTGATCGTCGTCAGTGTACATCGGCGCAAGATCCGGACCGAGCGCCACCCGAGCCGCGCCCGTCAGGGTCGCAAAATCGATCATCAGATCGGGGTCATGCTCACTGCCGCGCGCCAGGGCGTCGCCGAGGATCAGGCGGCCCTCAGCGTCGGTGTCCTCGATCTCGACGGTCAGGCCCTTGCGTGATTTCAGGATGTCGCTTGGGCGGAAGGCGTTGGGGCCGATGGCGTTCTCGACCGTCGGGATCTCGACCGTCAGCCGCACATCCAGTCCCGCACTCATCACCAGTCGCGCAAGGCCGAGCGCGTGCGCGGCCCCACCCATGTCCTTCTTCATCAGCGCCATGTTGGCCCCACCCTTGAGGTTGAGGCCGCCGGTGTCGAAGGCGACGCCCTTGCCGACGATCACCAGTTTGGGGGCATGGGCGCGGCCGCCCTTCTTCGCCCAGCTGATCTCGATGAAGCGCGGCGGCTGGACAGCGCCCTTGCCGACCGCGTGGACCATTGGATAGCCGCTCTCGAGCTTCTTGCCGGTGGTGACCTCGATGTCGGCGCCGAACTCGGCCGCCAGCGCTTCGGCCGCGCCGGTGATCTCGGCTGGGCCCATATCGCTGGCGGGCGTGTTGACCAGATCGCGGAGGAGATCAATCGCCTCAGCCTGCCGGCTCGTCTCGTCTGCGTTCGCAGCTTTCGGCAGAACCAGCCGGCGCGGCTTTTCATCGTTCTTCTTGTAGCGGGTGAAGCGATAGGCGCCGTCAGCCCAGCCGAGTGCCAGCGTCTCGGCGCTGAGACCATGCGGGACCGAAGCCAGACCATAATCGCCCGCCGGCAGCGAACCGGGCAGCGGCGCCAGAATAAAGCCATCCCGCCCTTCCCCGGTCCCCAGCAAGACTTGACCGATCTTGCCCTCGGCATCCGGGACCAGCACGAGCTTGCCGGCCTCGCCCTTGAAGCCCACGGCCGCGGCCAACGTCTGCACACGGGCGGCTTGGCCCTTGAGCCAGTCCTTGAAGGCGGCCGCCGAGACCAGCTCGATCGGCGTCGCGGAGGCGGATTTCGTCAGCAAAGCAGGATGCATCGGGTTGGTTCCAGGGAGACTCAAGACAGGCCGTGGCAAATGCTTGGCCCAAGCCATTTCGAATTGAAAGGCGCAGGCCGGCAGTTTGCCTCGAGATTCAGGGGCTTTCACGCCAACATAGCGGCGTGCAAGCGAATGTTTACCGCGCCGCCCTAGGCTGCGCGGATGGCGATCGCCCCGTCCCGTTTTGCCGGCCTGAGCACAGGCCACGCCCGGCTTGTCCTGCTGGCGTTCGCGTTCGTCATGCTCGCTGGCGTGCTGCTTAGCTTTTCCACCGCCACATCGAAGGACGGGGTTGAAGGGGCCAACGACCTTTCTCTCTACCGCGCCGTCATCGAGCGGATGAAACACGGTGAAAGCTACTATCCCGTCGCCGCCTCGGAGCTGCGCGAGCACAGTTACGCGCTGCGGCCGGCGCTGAACTTCCGCTTGCCCACGCTTGCAACCCTCCTCGCCTTGCTTCCGGGCTTTGCCGGTCTCCTCCTGCTTCGCACCCTCGCCGCCAGCGTGGTGATCGCCTGGGTCGCGCGCTTCCGGCGCGACGGCATGCGCTGGCCCCACGCGACGGCGGCCGGCGCAGTCCTGTTCACTGGCGTCGGCCTCGCCGTCAGTGAAGCGGCGCTGGTTTGGCATGAAGTCTGGTCCGGTCTTCTGACCGCGCTGGCTTTGGCGGTTCATGGCCGGCGCACCTGGGGCGTCAGCGTCGGGCTCGCGCTCTGCGCCGTTCTTATCCGCGAACTTGCCTTGCCTCTGCCCTTGATCATGTTGGCCCTCTCGGTTCGCGAACGCCGGCTGGGCGAAGCGGCAGCGTGGCTCAGCGTGATCCTGGCGTTCCTCGCCGCCTTATCCGCGCACCTCTTCTTCGCAACCCAGCAGCTCCTGGCGTCCGACCCGGCGAATGGCTGGGTCGCCATCGGCGGATGGGGGTTTATCCTCGCGACTGCGAAGTGGAATCTGCTTCTCTCCACCGCCCCGACCTGGCTCAACGCCCTGATCGTCCCAACGGCGATCATCGGACTGGCGGGATTGAATGAACGCGCCGGTGGGCGGGCCTTGGCTGCGCTCTGTTCATGGCTGGTCGTCTTTTTCTTCCTGGGACGGCCGGACAATCATTATTGGGGCCTGATCTATGCCCCGCTGCTGGCGCTGGGCTGCGTTTTTGCCGCCCCGTCGCTGCTGGCGCTGATCCAGACCGCCTTGCCTGCACCAGACCGGCCTGCACCAGACCGGCCTGGTGCAGACCGGACCGCAACCGACCAGAGCCTTGCGCAGCGCAGATAGCCTCGCGGCTTAGCCGGGCCGGGCGATCAAGACGGCCTGATCTTCACACCTCGACAACCGCCATTAACGAATCCTTGAGACGGCGGGCGCCACCCTTCCGGCAACCAGGTCCGGAGCGCCGCCATGAACTTTGCCCCCGATTTCCGCGCGCCGGCCCGCTTTGCCCTGCTCGTCGGGATCGCCCTTTCCGCCGGCGCACTCTCCGGCTGCTCAGTCATGCAAAAGCCGACGCCGCAAGAACAGGCGCTCGCCAAAATCACCGAAGCCAAGAATATCCTGCCCGCGACGCGCGAGGAGCGGGACGCCGCCGACCGCACCGACCTGCTCAAACAGGCGACCTTCTGGGGCAAGGAATACGACAAGAACCCGAATGATTACGAGACGGCGCTGAAGCTGTCGCGCGTCCTGCGCGCCATCGGTTCGTCCCAGCGCGCCACCGAAGTGTCGGCCCAGGCGCTGAACCTCAAACAGGGCGACGTCGATCTCTCGCTGGTCTACGCCCAAGCCTCGCTCGATGAAGGTCGCCCGGAAGACGCCGTCACGGTGCTGGCGCGCGCTGAAGGCGCCGGGAAGAATGACTGGCGTCTGTTATCGGTCATTGGCGTCACCATGGACCAACTCGACCAACATACCCCGGCGCAGGACTATTATAAGCGGGCCCTGGCGCTGTCCCCGGACAATCCGAAAATCCTGTCCAACCTCGGTCTTTCTTACGCGCTGGCCAACAAGCCGCTGCTGGCCGAACAGACGCTGCGCCAGGCTGCGGCCACAAGCGATGCGGATGCGCGCGTGCATCAGAACTTCGCGCTGGTGCTGGGCGTCCAGGGCAAATTCGCCGAAGCGGAAAAGGCGATTGGCCCGGACACGCCCAAAGAGCTGGTCGAATCCAATGCGACCTATTTCCATGCGCTCCTGGCGCCGACGCGCAAATGGGACACGCTGCGCGGTTCGCAGAACTAGCCTGGTCTTCCGCGAGGCGCGTCTGCCTCAGATCGGAAAGTGGCCGGGCTTCGTCTCGATCGTGATCCAGCGCAGCTCGGTGAATTCCTCGATCCCAGCCTTGCCGCCGAAGCGGCCATAGCCTGAGGCTTTGACGCCGCCGAACGGCATCTGCGCCTCGTCATGCACGGTTGGTCCGTTGATATGACAGATGCCGGACTGGATGCGCCGGGCGATCTCCAAACCCTTGGCGATGTCGCGGGTAAACACGGAAGCCGACAGTCCGTATTCCGTATCATTGGCGATCTCAACGGCGTGGTCGGCGTCGCGGGCGCGAACCACGCCAACCACCGGCCCAAAGCTCTCTTCCGAATAGAGCGCCATCTTCGGCGTCACCTTGTCGACGACATTGGCCGAGACAAGCACACCCTCTGACTTGCCTTCGACGGCATGAACGGCGCCCTTGGCGACTGCGTCCTTGATCAGCCTTGCGACCCGCTCGGCCGCTGCAGCGTCGACCACCGCGCCCAGCGGCGTCTTGCCTTCAGCAGGGTTGCCGGCGATCAGCGTCCTCGCCTTGACCGAGAAGCGTTTGACGAACTCCTCAGCCACCGCCTCGACCACGATGATACGCTCGGTCGACATGCAGATCTGACCCTGGTTCATGAAGGCGCCAAACGCGGCGGCCTTGACCGCCTCGTCGAGATCGGCGTCCTCAAGCACGATCAGCGGCGCCTTGCCGCCGAGCTCGAGCAGCACCGGCTTGAGATACTTTGCCGCCGTCTGCGCGATGATGTGCCCGACACGCGTCGAGCCGGTAAAATTGATGCGTCGCACGGCGGGATGGGAAATCAGCGCATCGA
>JANMWT010000252.1:0-6273 GCA_031394145.1 Alphaproteobacteria bacterium
AGCGTGTTCAATATTTCGGCGATGAGCTTTGGGTCACTGGGCTCGCACGCCATCGAGGCGCTGAACCGCGGCGCCAAGCTCGGCGGATTTTATCATGATACCGGCGAAGGCGGCATCTCGCGATATCATCGCGCTGGGGGCGGCGACCTCGTCTATGAAATCGGCTCGGGTTATTTCGGATGCCGCACCAAGGACGGGAAGTTCGACCCCAAACGCTTCACAGATGCGGTTGCCTCCGATCAGATCAAGATGGTCGAGATCAAGATCAGCCAGGGTGCGAAGCCGGGCAGTGGCGGCATTCTGCCAGGCGAGAAGGTTACAGCCGAGATCGCCGAAGCGCGCGGCGTTGAAATTGGCGTGACCTGCGTGAGCCCGCCCTCGCACTCGGCGTTTTCCACACCCATCGAGCTGATGGGGTTCATCGCCGAGCTGCGCGAGCTGTCGGGTGGAAAACCGGTCGGGTTCAAGCTTTGCATCGGTCAGCGTCACGAGTTTCTCGCCATGGTGAAGGCGATGCTGAAAACCGGCATTCGTCCTGACTTCGTCGTGGTCGATGGTTCAGAGGGCGGCACTGGCGCCGCGCCGGCGGAATTTCTTGACCATGTCGGCACGCCCCTGCGCGAGGGGCTGGTGCTGGTGCGCAATGCGCTGGTTGGCGCTGGATTGAAAGACGAGATCCGACTGGCTTGCGCCGGCAAGCAGATTTCGGCCTTCGCGCTGGCGTCGTCGATGTCGCTTGGCGCCGACTGGGTGAACACGGCGCGCGGCTTCATGTTTGCGCTCGGCTGCGTCCAGTCGCTACATTGTCACGACAATACCTGCCCAACCGGCATCGCAACCCAGGACAGGGGTCGCCAGCGTGGGCTGGTTGTTCCAAACAAGTCGGAGCGGGTCGCCAACTTTCATCGCAACACAGTGAAGGCGCTCGCCGACCTGGTTGGCGCGGCGGGTTGCGCTCACCCATCCGAGCTGACGCCTCGCCATCTGATGTACCGGCTCAATGAGCACAAGAGCGTCACCGCCGATATCGCCTACCAGTTGTTGGAGCGCGGCGCCCTTTTGGATGAACCCTCCTCGACCGATCTTGCGGAGGACTGGGCGCGAGCGCAGGCCGAAAGTTTCGCTGCGGTCTCCTGACCGGCGTTCTTGTGTATCAATGTGGTTGCTTGTGCGGGCGGGTGAGGCTTGATGGGGAGCCCAATTCTGCGCTGGCTGAAACGTCGGCGTTGGACCAGCATCGCGTTGGCCGTGCTCACGCTGGCGATCATCAGGGAGGCGAACGTGCTGTTCCAGAAGCCTCGACTTGACCGCAACTGGGTCGAGAACCTCGCCGTCATGCCGGCGATCTCGCTGCATGAAGATGGCTTTTCGCTGACCAAGGCGACCGACTGGTCCTACGACGCCAAGGGACCGAACCGCAAAGCCTATACCAGCGCATCGGAGAGCTTCGTCGATCTCAAGAATGTCTGGTTCATGGTGGAGCCCCATCCTGGCCTCAAGCCGATGGCCCATACGCTGGTGATGTTCGAGTTTGCCGACGATCGGATGATCGGCCTGACCATCGAGGCGCGACGTGAGGAGCATGAGAAGTATGATGCGCTGGCCGGAGCGTTCAACGCCTTCGAACTGGCTTATATCTGGTCGACGCCGAAGGACCTGCTGACGCGCCGCGCCGTGCTGCTCGGCCACGAGGTACTGGTTTACCCACTCTTGCTTGGCGCCGAGCAAAAGCATGCTTTTCTCAAAGCGCTGCTTGAGAAGACGATCTCGGTATCGACCACGCCGCGCTTCTACAACACACTCACTTCGAATTGCACCAACGAGCTGGCCAAGACGGCGGGGCTCAGCTGGACCTATGTATTCGTGCTCACCGGCTATTCGGCAGAACGATTGCATTCCCTCAACTTGATCCCAGGAAAGAGCTTCAAGGTGGCCGAAGCGCGGGCGCGGATCACGGCCAAGGTGCGCGAATGGAATGGGTTGTCGACGCCCGACTTCAACAAGGCTCTCCTGACGGAATTGCGTGCGCGCAACGCTGCGGAGGCCGCCACCACGATGCCAGCGCCATGATCCCCGTCGAAAGCGCCTTGCCGGATCGAGGGGACAGTCCATGCATTTGCGCGGTGGGTGGCGCGAGCACACGCGTGGCGCCATCGCGGCGGCCAGCTTGATGGCGCTCATCCCCACGGCCTCGGCCCGCGACACGCTGCAACATCGCATCGATGTCTTGTTGCCAGGCGCCGATCTGGTGCTGCCGGAAGGCAAGGGACCGTTTCCGGTGGCGATCCAGCTGCACGGTTGCGGCGGCAAGAAATCCTTTCAGCTCGACTGGGCCGAGGTTGCCAAAAAGGCCGGTTGGGCCGTGCTGGTGGTCGACAGTCACAAACATCGCAACATCTCCCAGCTTGAGGCTTACGCCACCGTCTGCACCGGGCTCCAGCTGTGGGGCCGTGAACGCGCTGGCGATCTTTACGCGGTAATGGACTGGGTGCGCCATCAATCGTGGGCCGATCCCAAGCGCATCGTCGTCGCCGGCTGGAGTCATGGCGCATGGACTGCGCTCGACGGGCTGTGCATGGCGCCGGGCGCTGAGGCGGCGAACGCGACGCATCTATCCGGCTTACCGAGCGAGCCCTTGCAAGGCCTCGTCGGCGCCTTCCTGGTCTATCCGTTCGCCGGACCCGGTTCACTGGCGCGGTCGCGGGGGCTGCGCGTTGATGTCAGCCCGCAAGCGTTGGTCGGTACACGTGATGTGATCGTCGGCGGTCGCGGACTTGCCCGCACGCTGGCAAACATGCCGATGCCGGGCAAACCAATGGACGTGGTCATACTTGAAGGCGCGACGCACGCTTTCGATGAACCCGACAGCCACGACTTGCGCACGCATTATGACCCGGAGATCACCGCCCGGGCGCAACAGCTGTATCGTGACTATCTGATCGCGGCGGCCAAGCGCACCTCGTCGGTCGGGCCGGCGAGCTGAGGCTCAGAGCGCGCTCGTCGGCGTCCAGACATATTTGAGCTTGATGCCGTCCGGATCGGCTAAGAACACAGCGTAATAGCCGCGGCCCTTGTTGTATTGCGGATAGTCGGCCGGCGCATCGAGGATAGAGGCGCCAAAGGCTTTGAGCTTTTCGTAGAACGCATCGACGTCTTCGCGGCTGTCCGAACCCCAGGCGAGATGGTGCAGGCCGGGCGAATAGCGATCGTGGCGGTTGCTGGCGTTGGGGCCCTTTGCCTTGACGATGTCGATCGAGAGAAAGCGATCGCCGGGGTGGTCCCATTCCGTGGCCCCATCGGCTTCTATCTTGCCCCGTTCATGGCCAAGGAAAGTGAGCACCATGTCGTAGAGCGGGCCGGATACTTTCGGGTCGCTCACGTTGGGATCGATATGGTGGATCCCGCCACGGCGGCAAGGGGGGCGCTGAACCATGGCATTATTCCTGACTTGGTTTGGGCGGACGCTCGTTCTTCGACAATCTGGGAGGATGTCATGAAATTCCAACCCGTTCTTTTCGCCCTCACACTTCTCAACCTCGCGCTTCTTGGCGCGGGGTGGGCGCGTCAGCAGGCCTCGGCAGCGCCAGCGGCGGATGGGATTCTGCGCGGGCGCGGCCTTCAGATCGTCGATACGAATGGAAAGGTGCGAGCCAGCATCTCGATCATGCCGTCTGAAAAGCTGAAGGATGGCTCGATCTATCCCGAGACCGTTCTGCTGCGGCTGATCACGCCGGACGGCCGGCCCAGCGTCAAGATACCTGCTCTCGCGGACGGATCCGGCATGTCGCGGGCCGATGGCCAAGGTCTGTCCTACGTGCAGATCTTGGCTCGCGGAGACAATCCAAAAATTACAATCGTCGACAAGAACGGCGCCAACGCCTCGGCGCTTCCCTAGGGTTGCAGACTGATCCCGGCTCCCGCGCCAGCGTGATCGGTTTGGCGGGTCATGCACGCGCCGAACCGATCAAGCAGGAGAACGCCGGCAAGCGTGTGCGCCGAGGTCTCGCCGAAAGGCTGTCAGTTATCGCTGCTTGGCCGCGGTCTACTCCAGCGCCTGGGACGCGTTCGGCTTCGATTGCAGCTGGACATAGTTTTGGATGCCGATCTTTTCCATCAGCACGAACTGGGTCTCGAGATAATCGACATGCTCCTCCTCGTTGTGGAGGATCTTCCCGAGCAGGTCGCGCGATCCGTAGTCGCGAACTTTTTCAGCGTACGCCATGCCATCCTTCAGGACCGGGATGGCCATCTGCTCGGTCTTGAGATCGCACTCGAGGATCTCCTTCACGTCTTCGCCGATCAGCAGCTTTCCGAGGTCCTGCAGGTTGGGCAGACCTTCGAGGAACAAGATCCGCTCGATCAGCCAGTCGGCATGGTTCATCTCCTCGATCGATTCTTTGTGCTCGTTTTTGGCGAGCTCAGAGACGCCCCAGTCGCGCAGCATCCGGGAATGGAGGAAATACTGGTTGATCGCGGTCAGTTCGTTTTTCAACGCCTGGTTGAGAAATTCGATGAGCTTCGGATCGCCTTTCACCGCGGCATCTCCCTGAAATGAGGTTGGGCAGGTCGCCTGCCGGGCCCTGAAAAAACCAACGCGCGAACCCGGTCCAGAGAGCTCGAGTCACGCGCAATTTCAAGCTGTTTTTATTGGGAATTTTTGAGAGTGAAAAGTCGTCGCGTTTGCCGACCTATTCGGCCGCGACGAGGGCCGAGGCGCGGTCAGCGTTATGGCACTGGGTGTCGCGGATCATCCCGTAGACTGTCTCGCAGCATTTCCCGCAATTGATGGTGGTGTCGTGGTGGGCATGCACCTGCGCCGGCGAGCGCGCGCCGGCCTCGATGGCGGCGGTTACTTTCGATGTATTGAGGCCCCGACAGACACAGATGATCATGAGAACCATTTGCAACAGTTGCGACTGATTGTCAATCGCGTTGCAACGCTCGTGCCGGCGGCAGGGCGCCGCGGGGATTGGGGCGCCCTTCCCCTCAACCGACCTCGCAGGGCGCCCAGATCGCTATTGCTCCGGTTGTCTCATTTTCAAGGATCAGATTGAAGCTGCGCTGTTCGCGGGTGGTGTTGAACTCTGGGCGCATGACGACAATCGCCCCAGCTGCCGAAGCCGGCTCAAGGATGCGCGCCCGCAGCACGAGCGCCGCGTCGCTCACGATCTCATAGACGCTCAGGGCGGGGCCATGGGTGACCCGGACACGCGGCCCGTCGCGCGTCACCCTTGGCCCGGCAGCGCAGGATGCATCATTGGGCGTGCGCCAGTGGCCCACGATGCGGTGGGAAAAGTGATCGCCGGTGTCTGGCGTCGCGCTTGGCAGGGCGCTTTCCTTCGGGTCGGAGGTTGCGCACCCGGTCAGCGCAAGTGCGCCTGAAACGATAAGGCGGCTCAGTCCACGCACCAAGTTCATGTACCCGTTTCCTTCGCCGCAGGAAGCCAGCGCTTGGCCGACCGCGAGCTAATCCGCGAACGTGCCGATGAAGGGCACATGGTCAGACGGCTTTTCCATGCCGCGCGCAGAGCGGTGGATGGCGACCGAGTGGAGGCGATCAGCGGCTTGCGGGCTGCACATCAGATGGTCGATGCGGATGCCGTGGTCCTTTTGCCAGGCCCCTCCCTGATTATCCCAAAAGGTATATTTCTGGATGCGTCCGTCGCGCGCCATGAAGGCATCGGCATAGCCAAGCCATTGCAACTTGCGCAAACGCTCGCGGGTCGGAGGATAGGCCAGCGCGTCGTCCGCCCAGGCTTTCGGGTCCCAGCAGTCTTCATCGCGCGGGATACAGTTGTAGTCGCCTGCGAGAATGACCGCCTCCTCGTGTTGCAGGAGGCCGCGTGCGTGATCGATGAGGCGGTCCATCCAGCGCAACTTGTAGTCATATTTCTCGCCCGGCCGCGGATTGCCATTGGGCAGATAGATCGAGGCGACGCGAACCGGTCGAGGGCATTCGATCACCGCCTCG
The DNA here is from genome assembly GCA_031394145.1 of Alphaproteobacteria bacterium. GTDB lineage: Bacteria > Pseudomonadota > Alphaproteobacteria > Caulobacterales > Hyphomonadaceae > UBA7672. The sequence continues at coordinate 5,972 of JANMWT010000252.1, forward strand.
ATGTAGCGCGACTGGTCATCATCAGGGTCGCCATCAAGCCCGCGGGTCACGTCGCTGATCGGAAACTTCGACAACAGGGCGACGCCGTTCCAGGCCTTCTGACCATGGACGGCAATGTTGAAACCTAGCGACTCAAACGCTTCGCGAGGGAATTTCTCGTCGATGCATTTGAGTTCCTGAAGGCACCAGACATCTGCCTCGCATGCCTTGAACACCTCCAGCATGGTGGGCAGCCGGGCGTTGACCGAGTTCACGTTCCAAGTGGCAATCTTCATGGGAGGCTTGATAGCGCACGCACCAGG
>JANMWT010000253.1:0-37461 GCA_031394145.1 Alphaproteobacteria bacterium
ACCGCGGCAATCGCGAAGTCGTCACAATTTGCGCTGACCTGTGCGATGTGGCGCAATACGCCCATCCTGGCGACGCTAAAGTCGTCGTTTGCATGGGCGATACACTTACGCATCTTCCGAATCAGGACACGGTGCGGCGGCTATTTGCAGACGTCTTCAATGTTCTAGAAAAAGGCGGGTTGTTTGCGCTGACGTTCAGCGACCTATCGTTGGAGGCGACAGATCTCGACCGATTCATCCCAATCCGGAGCGACGCAGAGCGGATTATGACCTGCTTTCTCGAGTTCAGTGCAGAAACTGTGACTGTTCACGACCTCATCCATGTCCGGGCGCGGGACGGCTGGCAGGTTTCATCTTCGGCGGCCGTAATCCCGATACATCCGCCCTGACACGAGCGATGCTTCAGGTTCTCGCGCACGCAGTATTTGCTCGCTATCGCATGCTTCAATCTTCCCCCTTTCGATCGGCAGGCCCGTTGCTCACACTTCGGGAGCTTCAATGCTTGCGCTTCGTCGCCGCGGGCAAGCCCGACAGCGAAGCTGCAAAAGCCATGGGAATTAGTGCCCGAACAGTTCGTTTTCACATGGACAGTGTGAAGACGAAACTTTCCGTCGACACACGAGTGAGCGCGGTCGCTCGCGCTCTGCGTGATCGGATCATCACGATCTAAGTGTTGCCCGCGGGGAGTAGAGCGAGGCATTCGTCAGCGTCTAGCCACCGCGTCTATGACACGCTGGGCCGGGCTCCGTTCCGCAACGAACGAACAACGTACGGGCTCGAGGTGTTTGCTCAGTATCGACAATGTCACTTCTCGTTTCGTTCGCTGGCGCATGCTTAGTTTGCCGAGCCAATTTACCAATGCCTCGTCTCGCTCGAGAAAATTCTGATCTGGATCAACTGGCGGAACGTGCAACGAACTGCTAGGATTTAACCCTGCTTAAGCGACTTACTTTTGCATCCATCAACAACAGTTAGCGACACCCGCGATGCCGATCACATTGTCATCGATGGCCCGCCGCGCGTGGCCACGCTGATGCGCTCGGCGCTGCTGTGCGCGGATCTCGTGTTGATCCCAGTCCAACCGTCACCCTTCGACGGCTGGGCTTCGGGCGAGATGTTGAAGCTGATCGACGAGGCACGGATCTTCCGCCCGCCGCTCGTCGCGCGCTTCGTTCTCAATCGATGCGACGCGCGAACAAACATCGCTCGCGAGACCAAAGAGAGCCTGGCCGACCACGAACCGCCGGTGCTCGCCGTGACGATCGGTCAGCGCGTCGCGTTCGCTGACACTGCGCGCACCGGTCGTCTGGTCGGTGACATCGACGAGAAAAGTCCGGCCGCTCTTGAGATCGCGGCGCAGGCGGCCGAGGTCGGGAGGATCGCGCGATGATCAGCCGCAACTCCAAGCGCAGCTTTGCTTCCCGTCCCGGCGATGCCGAGAGCTGGATCAAGGCGCAGGAAATACCGGGTGGCGCGGCAGCCAAGTCCGATGCCTACACGGCCTGTCTCACCATCGACGTCACGCCAGAACTCCGCGGCCACATCAAGGTCGTCGCTTTCCGGCGCGGCGTCACCGTCGCCGACATGCTGCGCGAGCTTCTCGTACGCGAATTCCCCGAAAGCCTTGGTGACGCATCATGATTGACACAGCTCCACTCGCAGCGCGGCGTGGCGGCACTTGCATGCTACGCCCTTCCGAGACCCTTACCCATGTTGAGCTCACCTGGATCGAGAACGAAATCGAGCACTGGATTCGCTTTGGCAATTTCGTCGAAGAGAAGATCCTTGATCGCCGCCGCCGGATTGTCAGCTTCGTGCCGGGCAGCCTCTTCGCTTTTGTCCGATGGACTTCCAACGACTTCGGAACAGTCGTCTCGCGCATCGACATCGTGTGTGCAGTCGATGCAGGCGAAGCCCATCAAACGCTGCCGTTTGTTCGTCCCGGTGGCGAAATCCTGCTGCGTGTCAATGGCTGGCCGCAGGTAGAGCGGGTGCTCCAAGCCGTCGATGCAGTGGAGGCTATCGGCGTCGATCCGAGCGAAATCGCGCCGGATCATTGGCGACACTTTCATAACCGTCTGACCGCCGGTGACGAGCCACGTCCCTACACAAGAGAACGCCATAAAGCCTGGCTGTTGCGCCGGAGGGCCGAGCCATGACGCGCTTCGCATGGGTCATGGCGACCTATTTCGCCACGATGGGCGTCACGATCTCGGCCTTCGTGGATAGCCCCAAGAAACTGATCTGGAACACCACCGCCAGCGCGCCGATCGGTCTCTATGCCGTGCAGCCGCCCGACGGAATCGAGATCGCCGATCTTGCCGTGGTTTCGCCGCCTGAACCGGTCGCCAGTTTCCTTGAGTCCGGCGGCTACATACCGCGGGGCGTGCCTCTATTGAAAAGATTGCTCGCGCTTCCTGGGCACAAGGTCTGCCGGGAAAACCTCCTGATCACGGTCAACGGCACCGCCATGGGCAAGGCACGCGAACGCGACAGCCGTGGCCGGGATCTGCCGGTCTGGCAGGGCTGCCGGATCATCGCCGCAGACGAGGTTTTTCTCATGAACTGGCAGTCGGCCGACAGCCTCGACGGCCGCTATTTCGGTCCGCTTCCAACCAATTCCATCGTTGGCCGAGCAACGCCGCTCTGGACCGACGAGGAAGGCGACGGCCACTTCGAGTGGCGAGCTTCTACCCGCTGATTTCCCGTGCAAAACCAACCACTAGGAGAAAAATCATGGCACATATAGGCACCTTCACACGCACCGCCGACGGCTATTTGGGACGCCTGCGTACACTCACACTCGACGTGGAACTCACCCTCGTCCCGGTCGATAGAACTGATGCCGAGCCCCCGATTACCGCATACATCTTGGCGTGGCTCAGATGACGTGGATGTAGGCGCCGGCTGGAAGCGAACCGGCGAAAAGGCCGGCCCATATATCTCGCTGCTGATCAACGATCCTGTCTTCACTCACCCCATCCGCGCCGATCTGTTCAAGGCCGATGCCGCTGGATCGACCTTTCATCTGCTTTGGAGCCGCCCCTCCCGTCGCAATGAGCGGGCGTGACATCGTGCAAGCCGATCAGCCTTTCGTCTTGCCTTGCCGCCAATCATCCGCCGACGGGTCGCGCATCCGAATGATGAGCTTCGCAACGCTTGTTGTCGCGGCGATCGGGGGGCCGCTGGCGGCGGCGTCACCGGCCCATGTTGAACGCGTTTCTGATACTACCGCGAACCTGAACGATCCCTTTGCGGACCACATCGCCGAAGCCGCGCAACGCTTCAGCATACCGGCGACATGGATACGCGCCGTGATGCGCGCCGAAAGCGCGGGCGATGTGCGGGCCGTGTCGTCAGCCGGTGCGATGGGCTTGATGCAAATCATGCCGAAAACGTGGAGCCACCTTCGTGCCCGTCATCGTCTCGGGCTCGATCCCTATGACCCGCGCGACAATATCCTGGCGGGTAGCGCCTATCTTCGTGAAATGCACGACCGTTATGGTTCGCCGGGCTTTCTTGCCGCCTACAATGCAGGTCCGGGACGATACGAGGAGCATCTGACGACGGGCCGGACATTACCAGCCGAGACGCGGACCTATGTCGCCGCGCTCGCTCCGCTGGTTGGAAATGATCAGGTCGATAGTGTTGTCGTCGCAGCCGCCGATCCGCAAGCCTGGACCCGCGCGCCACTTTTTATCGCACGCGCCGAAATCAACTCGGCAGCCGGTCTCCGATCACCAGATGCGCAGCCGACACGCACGCCGACCGCCCGAGCTGTCGCAGATCTTTCAGCCATCGCGCTGCACTCGGACAGCCTGTTTGCGCGGCGTGCATTTTGGGAAAGGCTACGATGACCTCGCTCGCATTCCTTCGCAGCGTGGCGTGAAGCATCGCATTTCGGGTAGTGGGGCGGAGGTCTCAGGGCAGAACCACCACACGACGGCGAGATAAAAGAGGCTCGCCGGTCGGCATCCAAGCCCTTGGCAGGGCTTGTCTTTCTCCGTGCCGTTCGGTCGGGTCGCGTGCCGCTCGTAGGCAGAACATCAATGTTGTCAGTGAGATTTCCGGCACTGCGACCGGTGTTGAGTCTTTTGCCGGGAAGAGGAACGGGCCCGATCCGAATGAACGCAACGGACTTCGCGCGCGTTGCCGCATGATGGTAAACAAGATCACCGTCGTCGCGAAGTCCAAGCCCAGCGTGTGCGACGGCAGGCTCAACGACGAGGATATCCTGCGTCTCGATCAGGACGTTCCGGTGTTGCTCGGACAGGCAGTTACACCAAGGGTAAGCCCGGTGAAAGGTGACAACGAATGCAGCTGATCGTACTCGGGCGTAGAATTGGGCCATTCTGTTTATCGAGTTGCCGCGCGATCCTGCCTGTATGTCCGGAGCGCGCGCCAATCATAGAAATGACCGTCGCAGCTGTGCCGCGTCCGCTTCGCTACCAGACGACCCTTTCATCAACGACGAATCTTGGCCGCGCGTCGGGCGCCCGCCGAAGTGCTGCCTTGAGACCTGGCGCGTCATCGACGACTGGCCCGCGCGTGTCCAGGTCACGGAGGCTGAGATCGATATCTTCGAAGCTTGGTTCGGCGACCTTTTCGACGAGTTCTTTGGGCCGTGCCGATGAAGTGAGGAGACTGCCGTCATGACCGTGCCCCAAATCCATATTCAGGGGCGCGCTGCCCTCTATCTGCGCGTCTCGACGGCGCGCCAGGCCGAGCATGATGTCTCCATCCCCGATCAGCGCCGCCAGGGTGAAGCCTATTGCGCCGCACGCGGCTACCGGCTCGTCGAGACCTACGTCGAGCCGGGCGCGTCGGCCACGAATGATCGCCGTCCCGAGTTCCAGCGGATGATCGAGGCCGGGACGGCAAAGCCCTCAGCCTTCGACGTGGTCGTGGTTCACAGCTTCTCGCGGTTCTTCCGCGACCACTTCGAGCTTGAGTTCTATGTGAGGAAGCTCGCCAAGAACGGTGTGAAGCTCGTCTCCATCACCCAGGAGATGGGTGACGATCCGATGCACGTCATGATGCGCCAGATCATGGCGCTGTTCGACGAGTATCAGTCCAAGGAAAACGCCAAGCATGTTCTCAGGGCCTTGAAGGAGAATGCGCGCCAGGGCTTCTGGAACGGCTCTCTGCCTCCCATCGGCTACCGCGTCGTCGCCGCCGAGCAGCGTGGAGCGAAGGTCAAGAAGAAATTGGAGATCGACCCGCTGCACGCCGATACGGTGCGGCTGATCTATCGCCTGGCCTTGGAGGGCGACGGCACGAGCGGTTGCATGGGCGTGAAGACCATCACCTGCTATCTCAACCAGCGCCGCATCTTCACCCGTGACGGTGGGCGCTGGGGGATCGGGCAGGTTCACCGCATCCTCACCAGGCCCACCTATATCGGACGCCACGAGTTCAACAAGCGAAGCAAGAGCAAGGAATTAAAACCCGCCGCCGAAGTGATTGCCGTGCCGGTTCCAGCCCTCATCGACCAAGCGACCTTCGATGCCGTGCGGGCGCATCTGCGCTCGCGCAACCCCAAGGTCACGCCCGCCCGCGTTGTCAGTGGCCCCACGCTTCTGACCGGCATCTGTTTCTGCGCCGGTTGCGGCGGCGCGATGACGCTGCGCACCGGCAAAGGCGGGCGCTATCGTTATTACACCTGTTCCATCAAGGCCCGGCAGGGCGAGACTGGCTGCAAGGGCCGTTCGATTCCGATGGAGAAGTTGGACAACCTCGTCGCCGGGCACATCGAGGAAAGACTGCTTGCACCCGAGCGACTGGAAGAGGTTCTCGCCTCCGTTCTCGACCGCCGTCAGGAGCGGGCCGAACGCAGGCACGAGCATATCGCCGAACTCAACAAGCGCGCGTCCGAGACCGGCCTGCGGCTCAAGCGGCTCTACGATGCCATCGAGACCGGCGTCGCCGATCTGGATGACCCGGCGCTGAAAGAACGTATTGGCGGCTTGAAGGCTACGCGGGATCAGGCGCAGGTCGATGCCGAGCGCGCTACCGTCACGCTGGAAAGTTCCGGACAGGCGATCACGCCCGCCATGCTCGGGAAATTCGCCCGCACGGCTCGCGAGCGGATGCGGATCGATGGCGGCGGCTATCGCCGCGATCACCTGCGCGCCCTCGCCCAGCGCGTCGAGGTCGCGGACGGCGAGGTTCGCATCATGGGATCGAAAGGCGAACTGCTCAGAACCCTCGCCGCCGTCTCAGGCGTGAAATCGGCGGCCGGCGGCGTTCGCAGTTCTGTTCTGAAGTGGCGGAGAAGGTGGGATTCGAACCCACGGTACGCTTGCACGTACAACGGTTTTCGAGACCGCCCCGATCGACCACTCTGGCACCTCTCCGGGAGCCGCGAGGTATAACAAGGTTGCAGCTCACGCAAGCGGCCGGAATCGGGTCGCATTTCCGGCCGGGCTGAGCGATGCTCGTCAGGCTTGGCTAGGGCCTCCATAGGGCGCCGCAAGAAAGAGTGAGCGGAAGCTGCTCCTGATCGGCCTGTTCTGGCGGGGGCAACCGCCCCGGCGATCCGGGCCAAAATCGGCTTCGGCCCCTTTGACAGGGCTACCGACTAGCGTCTATATGCCCGCTCCTCGCCCGCAGCCCCCTGCGGGCGGCACAGCTTTTGGGGCGCAGGCTCCATAGAAAAATCAAGAGAATTCCGATGTTTGCGGTCATCAAGACGGGCGGAAAACAGTACCGGGTCGCGGCGGACGACGTCATCGTCGTCGAGAAGCTCGCTGGCGACGCTGGCGACACGCTGGTGTTCGGCGAAGTCCTGATGCTCGGCGACGGCGACAAGGTCGAGATGGGCGCGCCGATGATTGGCGGGGCCCAGGTCGTCGGCGAGGTCGTCGAACAGCGCCGCGCCGCCAAGATCATCATCTTCAAGAAGAAACAGCGGAACACCTATCGCCGCAAGCAGGGCCATCGCCAGACCGAGACGGTGATCAAGATCACCGAAATACTCGCCAAGGGCGGCCGCACGGTCGAGGCCAAGGAAGTAGCGCCGAAGGCCAAAGCTGCGCCGAAATCTGCGAGCGCAAATGCCAAGGCTCCAAAAGCCGAAGGCGCCGCGCCAAAGAAAGCCGCCGCCAAGAAGCCTGCGGTGAAGAAAGACTAGTTCGACCAGTTTGATCCCGCGCCGGTTTAATCAGGCGCCCAGAGACGGAGGCCACGATGGCCCACAAGAAAGCAGGCGGCTCGACCCGCAACGGCCGCGATTCGAACGCCCAGCGCCTCGGCGTGAAGCGCTTCGGCGGCGAGCAGGTCTTGGCAGGCAACATTCTCGTGCGCCAGCGCGGCACCCAGTTCCATCCGGGCACCAATGTCGGCATCGGCCGCGATCACACCCTCTTCGCGCTTGAAACCGGCAAGGTGTCGTTCCGCGAAAAAGCTCGCCGCGTATTCGTGGAAATCATTCCGGCAGACATGCCGGTCAAGGCGAAGTAGGCGGACGGACAACCATTCCGGACCGCCTCCTCAAGGGAAGCGGTCCGAAGCTGACGCGTGTCAGGGGAGGCGGTCCGCCTCCCCTTTCTTTTTGTCCTCCCCTGACCGGACCCGCAAAACGGGAGGTCGAGATGAGACTGCTGATCGTAACCCAGAGGCTAACCCTGCGCCCCTTCGAGGCCGTTGACGCGCGCCACATTGCCTATCTTGCCGGCGAGTATGATGTGGCGCGGATGTGCGGCCGGGTGCCGAGCCCCTATTCGCTCGCTCACGCCCAGGAGTGGATTGCCGGCCATGACCGGCTGCGCCAGCGCGGCCAGGAGTATCCCTTCGCGATCACGCTCACGCGCGACGGCCTGATCGGTTCGTGCGGCGTCACCCGGATGCCGGGGGTCGAGGCGTGGGAGATCGGCTACTGGCTCGGCATGCCCTATTGGGGCCAGGGTTTTGCCTCGGAAGCGGCGCGCGCGGTGATGGACTGGGCAGGCGTCGAACTCGATGCGACGGCGTTCACCGCCGGGCATTTTTTCGACAACCCGGCCTCAGGGGCGGTGCTGCGCAAGCTGGGCTTTGTCCATTCCGGCGCGGGCGAGCTCTTCGGGCTGGCGCGCGGCGGCAAGGCGCCGGTCGAACGCTATGTCTGGCCGGCGACCGCCGCCGGCGACAGCCGCCCTGACTTGGCCTCGCATTCTGCAGCACACCGGAGGGCGGGATGAGACTGGAGATTGCAACGCCCCGGCTGCGCCTGCGGCCGTTCGCCCCTGACGATGCGAAGCGCGTCTCGGACCTTGCCGGTGATTATGAGGTGGCGAAGATGTGCTCGCGCATCCCCCATCCCTTCTCGGCAACCGAAGCGGTTGAAAAGATCTCCGGCCGTGCCGGTCTGCGCGAACGCGGCGAAGGCTTTATCTTCGCGGTGACCCTCGTCGACGGCGAGGCGCCCGGCGAACTGCCTGGCGAACTGTCTGGCGAACTGATCGGTTCGTGCGGCGCGTTTCGCGTCGATGACGGCCGGGCCTGGGAGATCGGTTTCTGGTTCGGCCGGCCTTATTGGGGCAAGGGCTACGCCAGCGAGGCCGTGCAGGGTTTGATGGACTGGGCCGGCGTCGAATTGGGTCCGACACTGTTCCGGGCCGACCATTTTGCCGACAACCCGGCTTCAGGCGGCGTCTTGCGCAAGCTGGGCTTCGGCTTGGCCGGGGTCGGCCGGGGCTCGAGCCTGGCGCGCGGCGCGGATGCGCCGATCGAGTGTTATGTGTGGCCGGCCGCAGCCGTCGGAGCTATCAGGGGGGCGCACGCGTCCAACCGATCGCCCCTCAAATGACCGACCTTTCCATCCACCCCCTCACCCCCGACCGCTGGGACGACTTCGTCGCCCTGTTCGAGACGGATTCGATGTGCCGGATGTGCTGGTGTCTGGCCCATCGCTTCCCCCCGCCGATCCGCAAATCGATGAACGGCGCGGTGCGCAAGAAGCACATGGCCAAGGTGGTCAAGGCCGGACCCCCGCCAGGCCTGCTGGCTTATCGCAACGATCAAGCGGTGGGCTGGCTCGCCATCGCGCCGCGACCCGAGACGCCGGAGTTCAACACCGGCGGCAAGTCGTCTGCGGTTGAGCGTGAAAAGGATGCGGCGGATCGCTCGGTGTGGGCGGCGACCTGCTTCTTCGTTCGCAAGGATGCGCGGGGCGAAGGCGTCACAACTGCGCTGGTCACGGCCGGCGCAGCATGGGCGAAGACGAACGGCGGTCAGCGCCTCGAAGCCTGCCCGATGGCCCACGATCAAAAGCGGTCGACGGCCGGGCTCTTCGTTGGACCCAAACGCGTCTTCGATCGCGCCGGATTTGAAACCGTCATCGAGCGCAAGGCGGGGCGGCCGCTGATGCGGCTGCATCTGGCCAAGAGATCGACAGTGAAACCAACTCTCAAATCGGCTCCCAAATCGGCCCCCAAATCGTCCTCGGGAGCCAAACGATGAAGTTCCTCGATCAGTGCAAGGTCTATGTCCAGTCAGGCGCCGGCGGCGATGGCTGCGTCTCGTTCCGGCGCGAGAAGTTCATTCCGTTCGGCGGTCCCGATGGCGGGGACGGCGGGCGCGGCGCTGATGTCATCATTGGCGGTCGACGGCCTCAACACGTTGATCGACTATCGCTACCAGCAGCACTTCAAGGGCGCGCGCGGCGGCCATGGCATGGGCAAGAACCGCACCGGGGCCGATTCGCCCACCACAGTGCTCAAGGTTCCGGTGGGCACGCAGGTGTTCGAAGAAGACCAGGAAACCCTGATCGCCGACCTCGACAAGCTGGGCGACAGCATTTTGCTGGCCAAGGGCGGCACCGGCGGCTGGGGCAACACCAAGTTCAAATCTTCGACCAACCAAGCGCCGCGCCGCTACAATCCTGGCCTCGAGGGTGAAGAGCGCTGGATCTGGCTCCGGCTGAAGTTGATTGCCGATGCAGGCCTGCTCGGCATGCCCAACGCTGGCAAGTCGACCTTCCTGGCCGCCGTCAGCGCAGCCAAGCCCAAGATCGCGGATTATCCTTTCACCACGCTAGTGCCCAACCTTGGCGTGGTTTCGCTGGGCATCGGCGCAAGCTTCGTCCTTGCCGACATTCCCGGCCTGATCGAGGGCGCCGCCGAAGGGGCAGGCGTCGGCACGCGTTTTCTCGGCCATGTCGAGCGCTGCTCGGTGCTGCTGCATCTGGTCGACGGCACGCAGGAGGATGTCGGCGGGGCCTACAAGATCATCCGCGCCGAGCTGAAGAAGTATGGCGGCGGCCTTGCCGACAAGCCGGAAATCGTCGCGCTCAACAAGATCGATGCGCTGACCAAGGAAGAGATCAGCGAGAAGGCGGCCGAGCTGAAGAAAGCGTGCAAGCAGACGCCGCTGCGGCTCTCCGGGGCGACCGGCAAGGGCGTGCCTGAGACCGTGCAGAAGCTCTTCCACATCATCGACGCCGACAAGAAAGCGCAGCGCGCCGCGCAGATCGAAGCTGAGATGACGCCGGAGGAAAAAGAAGAAGGGTGGAAGCCGTGAGCGACGCGCCCGCTTCTCTGCTCCTCCCAGCTGAAGGCGGCTGCCAGTGTGGCGCCATTCGCTATCGGCTCAATGGCGAACCCGTCTTCCTGACCGTCTGTCACTGCAACGAATGCAAGCGCCAGTCGGGCTCGGCCTTCGGCATGAGCCTGCGGATGCGCTGGAGCGATGTTGGCGTGACCGGCGAACCCAAACGCTGGACGCGCCAGGCCGACAGCGGCGCCGTCGTCTGCGCCTTCTGCCCGACCTGCGGCACGCGCGTCTGGCACGAACCCTCCGAGGCGCCCGGCTTCGTTCATATCAAGCCCGGGACGCTCGATGATTTCTCGGCGCTCGCTCCCAAATACGAGAGCTGGACCCTGCGCAAGTCGTCCTGGCTACACTTTGACGGCATCGTGGCGTCGTTCGAGAAGATGCCCCCGCCAACCAGACGGGAGCAGCTATGACCTCTCCCCTCGCCCCAACTCCGCTTTCAGCGGCCCGCCGGATCGTCATCAAGGTCGGCTCGTCCCTCCTGATTGATCAGACCACCGGTAAGCCGCACACGGCGCGCTTCATTGCGCTTGCCGCCGATGCAGCGAAGCTGCGGTCCGAAGGCAAGGCGATCGTCATCGTTTCCTCTGGCGCGGTCGCGCTCGGACGCGCAGCGCTGGGACTCAAGGCAGGCAAGCTGCGGTTGGAAGAAAAGCAGGCCGCCGCCGCCGCGGGTCAACCGCGCTTGATGCGGGCCTGGGAGGATGCACTGGCCGTGCATGGCGCGCCGGTCGCCCAGGCGCTGCTCACCTTCGATGACACCGAGCGCCGCCGCCGCTGGCTCAACGCGCGCGCCACGCTGGAGACGCTGATCGAGCGCGGCGCCGTGCCGGTGGTCAATGAAAATGACACCGTCGCCACCGAAGAGATCCGCTATGGCGACAATGACCGCCTCGCCGCCCGCGTTGCGCAGATGCTCAGCGCGGATGTGCTGGTGTTATTGTCGGATGTCGACGGCCTCTACGACGCCGACCCGCGCAATCATCCGAACGCTAAGCACATTCCCGAAGTCCGCCGCTTGACCCCGGACCTGCTTGCCATGGCCGGCGGGGTCAACAAGGCGGCAGGCGTGGGCTCGGGCGGCATGGCCACCAAACTGGAGGCTGCGCGCATCGCCATGACGGCCGGCTGCGCCACCGCCATCACCCTGGGCGACCAGGTCACCAGCGATGGCCATGGCCCGCTCACCGCGATTGCTGCTGGCGCGCGCGCCACCTGGTTCCTGCCAGACGTGACGCCGGAGACGGCGCGCAAGCAGTGGCTTGCAGGCGCGCTCAAGCCCGCAGGCGCGCTCAAAGTCGACGCCGGCGCCGCGCGCGCGCTGCTCTCGGGCAAGAGCCTGTTGCCGGCCGGCGTCATTGCCGTATCCGGCAGGTTCGAGCGGGGCGACGCTGTCGACGTGCTCGATCCGGACGGTCGTGCGATCGCACGAGGCGTGTGCGCCTATTCATCGGATGACGCGACCAAGTTGATCGGACGCAACTCGGCGGATATCGAAGCGGTGCTGGGTTTTCGCGGTCGCCCGGCGATCATTCACCGCGACGATCTGGCGTTGTCCTGACGGCTAGGCCGCCAGGCCCTCATCATTGGCGGGCGTCATTGGCTGGCGTCATTGGCGGGCGCAAGTCTGGGCGGCAAGACTTCGGTGAGCAGCAAGGGCGTTTCAACCCGGCGCAACAGGCTGCGCAGCAGGCGCTGCAAGGTCGTCGCCTGACGCTCGCTCCGGGCAGCGATATGCCGGGTTTCCAACTCAGAATTCATTGCCGTCCCACGCGACTCGAACCACCGCGGCTGCGATCGGCGATCGCAGCCCGGCCTCTGGGCGTAAACCTATGCAAAGGCCGCGCCGCGTTTTTAGGCGCCGGAGCAAGCGACGGTTAATCAGCGCAAAAGCACCGCCGAGGACATCTGCCCTGTCGCCCGGGCGCTCGACCGGGTCGGCGATTGGGAAGTATGCTGATCCTGCGCGACGCTGGTTTTGAAAGAACCCGTTTTGACGAGTTCGAGGCCAGTCTTGGCATCGCCAGCAACACGCTGACCAAGCGGCTCGCGGCCCTGGTTGACGCCGGCCTGCTCGAACGCCGCCGCTACAGCGAGCATCCGCCCCGCTATAGACTATCTCCTCACCGACCGCGGCCGTTATCTTGCGCCGGTTCTGGATGCGCTGGAGGCGTTTGGCGATCGCCATTATCCCAAACACAAGCGCCGCCCTTCCGCCTAATCGAACCCCCTGATAGGAGAGGCCGATGACCCTCCATGCGCCGCTCTCTGCGACTGACGCCAGCCTCGCCGCTACCATGCTGGCCATGGGCGAAGCCGCGCGCGCCGCCTCTGCGCGCATCGCGAGCGCCGGGGCGGACAAACGCACCGCTGCGCTAAAGGCGATGGCCTCGCGCATCCGCCAAGCCGAGCCCGACATCCTCGCCGCCAATGCGAAGGACATGGCCGCCGGCCGCGCCAAGGCGCTGTCGCCGGCGCTGCTCGATCGCCTCGAGCTCACGCCGTCCCGCATCGTGGACATGGCGAAGGGGGTTGAAGACGTCGCAGCCCTGCCCGATCCGGTCGGCGCGGTTCTGGCGGCATGGACGCGACCCAACGGGCTCGCGATTTCGCGCGTCCGCGGTCCCATCGGCGTCATCGGGATCGTCTATGAGAGCCGGCCCAATGTGACGGCCGATGCCGGCGCGCTCTGCGTCCGCGCCGCCAATGCGGCCGTGCTGCGCGGCGGTTCAGAAAGCCTTTATTCTTCGCGGGCCATCGCCGAGGCGCTGCGCGCCGGGTTGAAAGACGCAGGGCTTCCGGAGGACGCGATCCAGCTGGTGCAGACCGCCGATCGCGCTGCGGTCGGCCACATGATGACGGGCCTCGGCGGCAAGCTCGACGTGCTGGTCCCGCGCGGCGGCAAGAGCCTGGTGGCGCGCGTGCAGGAAGAAGCGCGGGTGCCGGTGATCGGTCACCTTGAAGGCCTCTGCCACACCTACATCCATGAGCAGGCCGACCCGGCAAAGGCTGAAGCCATCATTCTCAACGCCAAGCTGCGTCGCACCGGCGTTTGTGGGTCGACCGAAACAATGCTGATCGACGCCAGCGCGGCCAAGCGCCTTCTGCCCCGCCTCGCTGAAGCGCTGGTGAAGGAAGGCTGCGAACTGCGCGGCGACGCACGCGCCTGCGCGATCTTCCCGATGACGGCGGCGAGCGAAGCGGACTGGACGACCGAATACCTGGCCCCGATCCTCGCCATCGCCGTGGTCGATGGCCTCGAAGGCGCGATGGCGCACATCGCCAAATATGGCTCGCAGCACACCGAGAGCATCATCACCGAAGACAAAGCCATCGCCGAGCGCTTTCTCGCCGAGGTCGATTCGGCCATCGTGATGCACAACGCCTCGACACAGTTTGCCGACGGAGCGGAGTTCGGCATGGGCGCCGAGATCGGCATCGCCACCGGCCGCATTCATGCGCGCGGCCCGGTGGGCGCCGAACAGCTGACGATCTTCAAATACATGGTTCGAGGCGCGGGTCAGATAAGACCCTAGGTTCGCGCAGACGAAGCGACGATGAAGCGGCTGGCGACACGCCGGCCTCTCCTCCGACGGCGGCGGATCTGCCCGAGCGCGAAACGCTTTCCTTGATCAGCCATCATCTCGACGGCGTTGCCTGGATGATTGGCCGGATGACTGCCCGGATGACTGCCCGGATGACTGCCCGGCCCAGCGCTTCGCCGCCGGTTCCGGGCCTGAGTCCGCCCCTGCGATAGCCTGTATGTTTTGTAATCTCCGCGCCACATTACCGCCCGCATGCTCCGGTGAATCCTAGTTAATGGGCGGACCTGCTGACAGGGGAGCAGTGTTCGCGCGGCTGAAAGGCTTGCAGTGGACAAGACAGACCCTCAGGGCGCAGCGCCTGCGTCCGATCTCGCAACCGGCGCGGCTCACTCTTTTCTAGGCATCTCTTATGGCTGGCCATTGGCGCTCGCCATTCTCGGCCTCGTCGTCCTGATGTGGATGGCGCGCGCGCCGGTGCGGCGCGTGCTCTCGCAGGTCTTCCTCATCACCGGACGGATGTTTGGCCGCTGGGGTCTCTGGCTCTTTGAGCACGGCAAGGCAGCGCGGCTCAACACCGCCGAGAAGATTGCCTCGCAGCGCGCCGATGAACTCGCCGAGCGCATGATCGTGCTTGAGGATCGTATCGGCCGTCGCGCCGACAAGCTGCCGCAGGAAGTCGGCTCGCTCGCGACCAAGCTCTCGACCAGCGCTCACTCGCTCGAGACCTCGGCCAACGCGCTTGCAACCATCAACCTCAACGAGGCGGCTGAAAAAGCGGTGCGCTCGGCCCTGCCGCGTGTCGAAGAAGGTCGCGGCGTCTCCAAGGTCAATCGCGCAATCGCCGCGACCCGCCAGGCGATGGCTGACCAGATCAAGCTGATCCGCCCGGAGCTCGGCATCGTGCGCACCGAAGCGCCGCGCCTGCGCGCTTCGGTCGACAAGTTGGCCAGCGTCGAAAGCCGCTTCACCACCGCGATCGACACCGTCAACAAGACCTTCGCCGATTACGAGGAATGCCTGCATTCCGAAGACCGCATCAAGGTGGCGAGCAAAGCCTCGATCCTGATCCCGTGGCTGATCGCACTGGTCATCACCGCCATCGCCCTCTCTGGCGTCTTCCTCAACTTCTTCCTGATCGAACGACCGATGGCTGAGATCGTCGGCGAAGGCGCGAAAATCGCCGGCGTCGGCCTGCCGACGTTTGCCGCGCTGATCGTGATCTTCCTCGAATTCGTCGCCGGCGTCGTCCTGATGGACGCGGCAGGCTTCACCAAGCTGATCCCGTCCTTTCATTCCATGTCGGACAGCTCGCGCCGGATCATGTTCTGGGTCGCCTTCGTCTTCCTGCTGTCCTTCTCGGCGCTGGAGGCCGCCCTCGCCTTCCTGCGCGAGAACATCATCGAGACCAACCAAGAGACCGTGCAGCTCGCCAACGGGTTCATCGCGCCGCCGGACGCCACCACCGGCGCCGGCGGCGCAGCCGCCGATTCGGGCATCTTGAAAGGCCAGAAGCTCGCGACCTTCGCCCAGCTTATTCTGGCGGTGCTGATCCCATGGATGCTGGCGACCGCGGCTCTGCCGCTCGAGACCATCATCCGCAACTCCGTCTTCATTGTGCAGATCGCTGCGAGCTATCTGATGCTGGCCGGCGCCTTCATCTGCAAGACGATCAATGTCGCCCTGAAGTCGCTCGGCGTCTTCGTCCTCGCTATCTACGATCTGATCATCTTTGCGCCGCTGTGGATCGAGCGACGGGTCAAGGGCGGCGGTTTCACGCCGCCTCCGAAATCTTCCGTTGGCGGTTCGTCCGACACCTCCGGGTCCAAGCGAGACACCCAGGTCGCCAAGGACGGAAAGGACGGAAAGGACGGAAAGGACGGAAAGGACAACAAAGACAAAAGCGGCGGCGCCAAAGGCCGCGACCAGGAGCGGGAGCTACAGCAGGCATGACCCGCGCCATCGCCGCCGGGCTGGCCGGGCTTGTTTCATGCATCCTGGCCATCTCGCTCTCCGCCTGCGGCCTTGTCACCTCGACCAGCCGCTCGGTGTTCGTGCTGTTCGACGCATCAGGCACCTATGTGAAGGCGATTCCGGACGCGACACGCTGGGCCAGCCTGCTGGTGGCCAGGTTGCAGCCCGGAGACTTCATCGCCGTCAGCCAGATTTCCTCCTGCTCGTTTTCCGACAAGGAAGTGGTGTTGCAGGAGCGCCTGCCAGAAACGCCGAGCCGCTCGGCTGAAGCCCAGCGCGCGGTCTTCACCAAACTTCGTGACTTTGCCGGCTCGGTAAAATCGACCAAGTACACCGACATCCACGGTGCTCTGGCTCAGGCGGCGTTCGAGTTGCGCCAACGACCGGAAAAAGCGCGCTATATCGTCGTCTTCTCCGACATGATGGAAGACCTGGCGCCGAGGTGCGATACGTCGAAAGTGACGCTCGACCTGTCGGGGATCACGGTGGTCGCCTCCAACGTCATCAAGACCAACTCGGCCAACCCCGATAAATACTTCGCGCTCCTGAAGACCTGGGAAGCCACCGTGACGGCGGCCGGCGGCAAATGGATGCTTGCGACCTCGCCTGACCAGCTGCCCGACATGGTGACCAAGTAGGGGTCACCAAGTAAGGGTGACCAAGTAAAAGGGGCGCCGGTTAAGGGTAACGCAAGCGGGGCGCCCAAGTAGGGCGTTCCTTTTCACCGTCGGGCGCCCCATTCTCTCCGGCGATGAGCAAGCACCGCATCCGATTGCCACCTCACCTGCCCGGGCCTTCAGCCGGATTGCGGGTCGGCGTGATGGGCGGCTCGTTTGATCCGCCGCACACCGGACACATCCATCTGATCAAGACGGCGCAGACCCGGCTGGGGCTCGACTGGGTGTGGGTGTTTCCAGCGCGAGGCAATCCGCTGAAGCAGACCGCCACCGCCTTCGCCGAACGCTTTAGCGCCGCTCGGCGCACGCTCGAGGCCCCCCGCGTAAGGGTCTCGGCGCTCGAGGCGGAGCTTGGCCTCACCTACACGATCGAGCTGATCGCGACACTGAAGCGGCTTTCGCCTGCCGCGCGTTTCGTCTGGATCATGGGCGGCGATAATCTGCGACAATTCCATCATTGGCGCGACTGGCGCGCCCTGGCTCGGTCCCTCCCCATCGCCGTCGTCTCGCGCCCGACCGAAGGACCGACGCCGCGCCTCTCGCGCTTCGCACACTATTTCGCGGAAGACCGGATCCCATCCGACCAGGCCCAGGCGCTCGCCGACAGGCCTGCGCCGGCCTGGGTCTATCTGCCGGCGCCGCTCAACCCGGCTTCCTCGACAGACCTGCGCGCACGCATTCTCGCTGCACCCCTGACGGCGCTCTAAGGCTTCAGGGCTTCAGGGCTTCAGGGGAAACAGAGCCCGCAACCGGGCATCGCGCAGCCACAGGCCGCCCCACATCATCACGCCAATGTAGACGCCAAAGAGGACATGGCTGAACAGCGGGCTGTCGATGCGCAGATGGGTCGCCACGGCGCCGCCAAGATAGCCGGTGAGCAAGATGGCGCCGAGCCCCGAGGTTTGCGGTACGGCGTAGAGCGCCGTGCACACCATCAGAATGATCCCGAGCAGCCTCGCCTTGTCACCGCTCCAGCCAAGGCCTTCCGTCGTCGAGATGACGATCGGCAGCTGCATGAGCTTCATACCGAAATCCATCACCATGAACGCGACGACCAGGCCGCTTAAGCCATAGCCCGTCCACTTCATCACCTTCGACGTCGCCAGAGTTGGGTTTGGCATGTCGCATCTCTCCAGGTTGTGGGGGGTCGGGTCGGGCCACACTTTGGCGCAGCCCTCACCCCCCCAAGAATCTTTTGGCCTTGCTTCAGGCAGCCTTGCTTCAGGCAGTCACGCCTGGGCGGGCTGGCTGATCGCCCAGCGAACGCCAAACCGGTCTTTCACCTGGCCGTAGGTGTCGCCCCACATCTGCTTTTCGAACGGCAGTGCGACTTCGAGGCCAGCCTCGAGCGCCCGATCCCACCAGGCTTTTCCAGCTTGCAGCACCAGCGTCATGGTGTAGCTGCCGGAGGGCTCGTGCCCATAGCCGTGTTCGGGAAAGACGTCCGAGAGCATCAGCGATCCTCCATTGATCACCAGGTGGAGGTGCATCAATCGCTTGCCTTCTTCCGCCCGCATCCGATGGACTTCGGTCGCGCCGAAGGCCTTCTTGTAGAGCTCGCCGGCGTCCGCTGCGCCGACGACATTCAGGTAGGGAATAACGCCCACCGTGGGATAAGGAACGAAGCGAGGCTTGGGATGCATCTCGCTGACTTGGATCAGCTCGGCCGCGCCCTCGCCCATGAGCTCGAGCGCGCTGAGGCTCTGGGCGATCGCTTCTTCCTTCGACGCCGCCTCGACCAGAGCAAAGCCGCCGCCCGCCATCCAGCCGTCTCCCAACGGCGGATCTTCAACCGTGATCCTGCCGCCCGTGTTGGTGATCCGTGCGGCGGAAGTCGCCCGCTTGCCGAGACCGCCAGTGGCGATGACCGCGCCACTGGCAATCAGCTCTGCGATGCGTTTTGACGCTTCGGCTCTTTTTGCCGGATCGGGCGCACGATTGGCGGTGGGATTGGCGGTGGGGTTGGCGGTGGGGTTGGCGCCCGGGCTGGCGCCCGGGCTGGCGGGAGGATTGGCGGCGAACATGATGCGAAGGAAGCGCATGGGGGATCTCCTGGTGGTCTCGACCGTCAGATCGTCTGGGCGCGGGCTTCGAGCTGGTCAGCGCAGATGCCCCAGCCCTGATGGAAGCCCATCTTCTCATGCTGGGCCTTGGCTTCGGCTGTCCAGTGGCGCGCCGTGGCGGTGTATGTCGTCTTGCCGGCGCCCGCGTCTTCGAAGCAGACGTCGGCGACCATGAAGGGCGCCCCCTCCTTCGGCGTCCAGTTGGGACCGAAGGCGTCGGTGAAAACCAGGCGCTGGTTGGCTTCGATCGCAAGATAGACGCCGGAGTTTGGCATCTCCTGGCCCTCCGGGGAGCGCATTGTGATGTTGCAGGCGCCGCCGGGGCGAAAGTCCTGCTCAATTTTCGAAACCGCCCAGGGTTTGGGGCAAAACCACTGCTTGATCAGCTGCGGCTCGGTCCAGCAGCGATAGAGCTTTTCTTTCGGCGCATTGAGTGTGCGCTTAAGGACGAGGTCATGGGTGGTCATGGCGGTGTCATCCCTTTGTTGTCGCGAGGCATTCAGCCCGGTTTGCGGTCCTAGGACGCACCGACCGGACTGGTTCCGACAGAGGCGCCCGGATTTTTTAAATGGCCGATGAGCGCCCTCTGGCTTGTGTTTCGTCCAACCTTGCCTCTGGATAGGTGCGGGCGGAAGGGGAGCACGAGGGTGATCCGGATCTGCAACTTCCCGAACGGCGCACGCGGGCTTCGCGTCATCTGGCAGTGCGAAGAGATGGGCCTGCCCTACGAGGTCGAGGCGGTGTCCTTCCCTCCCGCCGAGGCCTACCGCAAACGCAATCCGCTCGGGACCGTACCCTTCCTCGAGGACGACGACGTCGCGATCACGGAATCGGTCGCGATGATGATCTACCTCGCACAGACCTACGGGCCCACGCCGCTCTTGCCCATGCGCGACCCCTCGCGCATGGCCCGGGTGATCGAACTGACCGTCTTCGCCGAAGCCACGTTTGGCGCCGGGCTCAACCTGTTGATGGCGGCGCACTTTGCCGCGCCCGCCGAGCAGAAAGACAATTGGTCGGTCCGCACCCAGGAACACCGCACCGAACAGGCGCTGCATTTCATCGAAGCGGCGCTGGGCAAACACCCGTTCCTCACCGGCGTCGACCTCACCCTGGCCGACATGGCGATCGCGACCGGACTTGGTATGTGGAAGGGCGCGCTCGGCCGGGAGATCCCCGAGCGGTTGGCGACCTGGCGCGACCGCCTTGCCGCCCGGCCCGCATATCAACGCGCCGTGACCGCCAATCGCTAGCGGGTGAGCGTGGGGTTCGGTAGCGCAAGGCGCGTCAGCCCGACACCTCAGCCGCACACCTCAGCCCCACACCGGCGGCCGCCGATCCTTCCACGGCGCTTCCTTTTCGAGTTGGGCGGCGAGGCGGAACAGGGTCGCTTCATCGGCGTACTTGGCGGTGAACATCATGCCCATGGGCAGGCCGCGGCCATCGACCTCGAGCGGCAGGCTCATCGACGGCTGGCCTGAAAAGTTGAAAGGCGGCGTAAACGGATAGAGGCGGCCCTGCCGCTTGTTGAGCTCGCGCGGCTCGATTCTGACCGGATCGATAAAACCGATCTCGGGCACGGGTGTTCCCATCACCGGGGTGAGATAGACGTCGATGTCGGCGAAGGCTGCAAGCGTCTTGCGGTTCAGCATGCGGGTCTCCTGCAGCGAGCGCATGACATCGGCGCCGGTTTCGCGCTTGCCGGCCTTTAGAATGGCCCAGGTCAACGGCTCGAGCTCGTCAGGTTCCGGTTCGCGCCCCAAATCATCGACGAGGCGCGCCATGCCGGCCGCGAAATTAGCGGCGGACGCCGATCGCCTCGAGGCGTAGAGCGCGCGATAATCAATGCCAAGGCCGCGCTCGATCACCTCGTGCCCGAGGCCTTTTAGCAAGCCAGCCGTGCGATCGAGCCCCGCCCGGATCTCGGGATCGATCGGGCGGCCATTGGGCGTCTCGGCCGAAAAAGCGATCCGCAGCTTCCCCGGACTGCGCTGGATCTCTTCGCCATAGGGTCGCTCTTTCGGTGGCACGGGATAAGGCGAGTTCGGCTCGGCATAGCCGGTTGCATCCAGCATCACGGCCGAATCGCGCACCGTCCGGCTGACGACATGGTCGACGACGTTGCCGAACGCATAGTCATAGCCATCCGGCAGGTTCGGGTTTCGGTCGCGGGTGACTTTCAATCCGACGAGACCGCAGCAGGCCGCCGGAATGCGGATCGAACCCAGCCCATCCGAAGCATGCGCCAGCGGCGCAATGCCGGCTGCAACCGCCGAGGCCGCACCCCCCGATGAGCCGCCGGAAATGTGGTTGAGGCTCCAGGGGTTGCGGCAGGGTCCAAGCGCCGCGCTCTCGGTTGTTCCGGTGATGCCGTATTCGGGCGTGTTGGTCTTGCCAAGCAGGATCACGCCTGCGGCGCGGTAGCGCGTCGTCAGCCCGCCATCCACGGCGTCAACCAGGCCACGCGCGAACTTGCTTCCAGAACTGCGTGGCCAGCCGGCGACCGGCATGCCGAGATCCTTGATCAAGAATGGCACGCCCTTGAATGGACCGTCGGGCAGCCGGCTTGCCGCCTGCCGACGCGCATCGTCATAGCCTTTGAAGACCACGGCGTTCAGCTTTGGATTGTGACGCTCGATGCGGGCGATGGCGGCTTCCGCCAATTCCGCTGGCGTGACATCGCCCTTGGCGACCAGTCGGGCCAAGCCAACGCCATCATAGCTGGAATAATCGTCCATCTGGCGGCTTCCTCCCCTGCGATCGATTTTCTTCGGTCCTCAGGGTAGTTCTCAACGCCGAACCCAGAAGGTCAACCATGCAATGCTCGCCTTGAGCCAAGTTGGCAAACCTGGCCTAGGGTTTTGCGTCAGCGATCAGCCGGTCGATATGCATGCGGATGTGGGCCGCTTCCGCTGCGGTCCCGGCCAGGGAGATCGCCTTGTCGAACGCGGCACGCGCCTCCCGGCTGCGCCCGAGCTGCAGCAACAGGGCGCCGCGGGCGCCGTGGAAATGGAAATAGCCGGACAGCTTCCCGGCCAGAGGCTCGATCATCACCAGAGCCTCCTCGGGACCCTTTATCCTTGAAACCGCGACGGCGCGGTTCAGCGTCACCATCGGCGAGGGCTGGAAACGCTCGAGCATCTGATAGAGGAGATCGATCTCAGCCCAGTCGGTGTCGGCAAAGCTTGGCGCACGGACATGCAGCGCATCGATCGCCGCCTGCACCCAGTAAGGTCCGGGCCGACGGTGGCGCATCGCCTTGTCGATCAGGGCAAGGCCCTCGGCAATCATCGCCGGACGCCAAAGGGCGCGATCCTGATCTTCCAGAAGCACCGCCTCGCCATTGGCGTCGAACCGAGCCGGCAGCCGCGCCTGCTTGAGCAGCATCAGGGCGAGCAGGCCCATCGCCTCGGGCTCGGATTGGAACATCCGCAGCAACAGCCGCGCCAGCCGGATCGCCTCCTCGGCAAGCTGGCCGCGATCGGCCTCCTTCGGCCCCGCCGAATAGCCCTCGTTGAAGACCAGATAGATCATCGGCATGACCGCGGAAAAACGCTCGACGCGCTCGGCTGGCCCGGGCGTCTCGAAGGCGACATCGCCTTCGGCAACCTTCGCTTTGGCGCGTGTGATGCGCTGCTCCATCGCCGTCTCGGACACGAGGAAGGCGCGGGCGATCTGTTTGACGCTGATGCCGGAAACGATCCGCAATGCGAGCGCCACCTGCTGTGTCGGCGGCAGATAAGGATGACAGCAGATGAACAGGAGGCGCAGCACGTCGTCGCGATACTGGTTCTCGTCCAGACGGTCGGCGAGCTCGGCTTCCTGGTCATCGAGGTTGGAGACCAGCGCTTCATCCGGCATCGGCGCCTGTTTCGACCTGCGCCGCACGCCATCCAGCGCGGCGTTGCGGCCGACCATGATCAACCACGCCGTGGGATCGCGCGGAGGGCCATTGACCGGCCAGGTCTTGAGCGCGCGCAGACAGGCGTCCTGATAGGCTTCTTCGGCGGCGTCGAGGTCGCGGAAATAGCGCAGCAGCGCCGCCACAGCCTGGGGTCGCGCCGTGGTCAACGCGGCTTCGATCCAGACCGGATCGGTCATGACTTACTGCATCCCGATCTTATCGATCGGCGAGCCTGGCTGATAAAACAGGACGGGGCGCATCTCATAGCCGCCGCCGGGATTGGCGCTCGACAGCTCGCGGGCAAACTGGACGACTTCCGCAAGGTCGTTCACATCGATGATGTAGAAGCCGAGCAGCTGCTCCTTGGTTTCGGTGAACGGGCCGTCGATCAGCATGTCCTTTGACTTGTGGAGCGAGGTTGCGGAGGTGGTCGGCATCAGCCGGAGGGACGGCTTGAGCTTGTCGCCCCAGCGTTCGTGGACGACGTGCAGCCGTGCCATCACGGCATCGTCCTCCTCCTTGGACCACGAGAAGACCATCTCTTCGGAATTGTAGCAGATGACGGCGTAGAGCATCGGCGAATGCCTCCTCAGACCCAAGGACGCTTGAAGCTAGCCCGAGCCGACAGGGCCCTGCAAAGAATGTGATGCCCCGCCGCGGGTCTAGGTCGTGGCGCCCAATGCGATGGATGATCCCGGTTGGCTCGGATCGGTCGACGCCGGATCGCAACTGCGCCGCGCACGAGGCGATCCTCCTCCGAGTGCAGACGACCTTGCGCGTCTAGGTCGCGCACTCGCCGCTGATCGAGCACTCGGCGCCGTCCATGTCGAGGAAACGAGCGATCATGACGCCGTGCTGCAGGGTCGGTTCGGCAGTGAAGTTGATGCCCATCGCCTCGCGCTTCGCATAAAGCGTGGCAAGATCGGCGACGCGGAAGCCCGGTTGGCAGGCTCCGGCTGGATTTTTCCCCGACGCGGGGTGGAGCGCCAGGGTTGTCTCGCCAGTGCGGAACTCGGTCCAGAACGGCGACTGGAATTTGAGCGGCAGGCCGAGCGTGTCTCGATAGAACGCGACGGCCTTGTCCATGTCGGCGACGTACCGGATCAGGTAGACGAGTTGTGTCGACATCGTGCATCGCCTCCCCAGGCCAAACGAGGCTGATCCCGGATCGCGCCAGAATCAAGCGCCCCGTTGATCTTGCTCTCTTCCCACCCCGACTGCAGCCGCCCCGACCCCACCTCTTCGACCCAGGCCTCTTCGACCCAGGCCGCGCCGACCCCGACTTCTCTGCCCCGACTTCTCTGGCCCCGGCCTCTCTGGCCCCGGCCTCTCTGGCCCCGGATTGACCCGCGCGGACGAGTGCGATCTATCGATAGCGGGGTCGCAGATGCGGCGCGCACCGGCCGACGACACATCGGCCGACAGGGCGTGCGTCGATCAGGCTCGGCGCCGGGATAAGTGCCGGGATCGGGGCCAGAAACGGGGGCGGAATTTGGGTCTGCTTCGCGTGGTGCTGGCGATGGCGGTGCTGCTCTCGCACCTGCCGCCGGCGAGCCTGCATTTCATTTCGGGCGCACTTGCGGTGCAGGGCTTCTTCATCGTCTCCGGCTTCTACATGGCGCTGGTGCTGAAGACAAAATATCGCGCCATCGGCCTGTTCTATTCTAACCGCTTGGCGCGGCTCCTGCCCGCCTACTTCGTGATGCTGGCGATCAGCGCCGTCCTCCTGTTCGCATTCAAGGTCAGCGGCACCTCGACCCAGCAGATCTTCACGCTCGCCTATGGTCATCCGACGACCGCCGCCTTGCTCATCGTTGAAAATCTTGGGCTTCTCGGACAGGACCTGCTCTACTGGTTCCGTCTCGCCCCTGATGGCGCGCTCGCCTTCGATCCCACCGGTGCGCCTGCGACCGACGCCTCGCCGGTGGCCTGGCAGGCGTTGCTCGTGCCGCAGTCCTGGAGCCTGTCGCTGGAGCTGATGTTCTACGCTCTCGCGCCCTACCTCGCGCGCCTGAGCTGGCGCTGGCTGGCCGCACTGGCGGCGGCCAGCATCGCCTTGCGTTTGGCGGGCTACCTCCTGCCGCTCGACTACGGCTTGTGGCAGGGCCGGTTCTTCCCGACCTCGCTCTTCTTATTTTTGCTCGGCATGCTGGCGCATCGCGCTCTGCCTCTGGCTGCGAGCCTGCCAAAGTCGATCGGCCTTGCGCTGGGGGCGGCGATCCTGGCGCTGGTCATCTTCCTGCCGGCGGCGCCGCTGAACCCTGAGATCGCGCGCTGGCTTGCCTACTTCGCCATCGCTGCAACCATCCCGTTCATCTTCCATGCGTCAAAGGACATCGCGCTCGACCGGTGGATCGGCGATCTCAGCTATCCGATCTATCTTGGCCACCTTGCCGTGATTGGTTGGATCCTGACCTTCGACACGCCCCATCCGGTGTGGGCCGCGATCATCGGAACCCTGGCGCTGTCGATCTTCCTGCTTCTGGCGATCGACCGGCCGGTCGATCGTTGGCGACAAAGACGCGCCCTGCGTCTCAGCGCGGACCACGCAGCCTGAGCACGCGATCCCCCAATCCTTGCGCTGGCGTCACCCCATCGTTATAGTCAAGGAAAGATAACGGGACGACACCATGCGTCTGTCGCGCCGTGCAGTTTCATCCGCGCTTCTCGGCGTCGTGTCTTTCTTCGCTCTGGCGAGCCCGACACTTGCGCAGGCGGCCAAGCCGGTCCGGGTCTACGCCGCCTCGAGCGTCACCGACGCGATGAACGAGATCGGGGCGTTGTATGCGGCAAAGGGAAATCCCAAGCCGGTCTTCTTCTACGCAGCGAGCTCGGTGCTGGCCCGCCAGATCGACCAGGGCGCGCCGGCCGACTTCTTCATCTCGGCCGACGAGCCGTGGATGGATTATCTTTCCGAGCGCAAGTTGATCGATCCGGCGACCCGCGTGAGCCTGCTGTCGAACCGTCTGGTGCTGGTCGCGCCGAAAGACCGCCCGCTTGCCGTCAGGATCGGCGCCAGCATGGACCTCATCGGCGCACTCAAGGGCGGCAAGCTGGCGATGGGCGATCCCGACAGTGTTCCGGCAGGAAAATATGGCCGCGCCGCACTCCAGAGCCTCGGTGTCTGGTCGTCGGTCGAGGGCTCAGTGGTGCGCGCAGAAAATGTCCGCTCAGCCCTCCTGTTCGTCGAGCGCGGCGAAGCCAATGCCGGCATCGTCTATCTCACCGACCAGATGGCGGTTAGGGACAAGGTGACCCTGGTGGGCGAATTCCCGGAGGTCAGCCATCCGCACATCTCCTATCCGATGGCGGTGGTGCGCAGCTCCGGTTCGGCCGGGGCCGCCAAATTCGAGGCCTTCGTTCAGGGTCCCGAAGCCCGAGCGGTCTTCGCTCGACTGGGTTTCATTCTGCAATAGATCTTACGGGCAAGAACAAGAGGGAGGGTTTGCCATGCGCGGTCCATCGCACTGGACGTCGCTGGTGGTGGGTTTCGCCGGTTGCGCCGTTGCGCTGACCGCCGAAGCGCAGACGCCAGCTGGACAATCGACGCAGGCGCCCCAGACGCCCCAGACGCCCCAGACGCCCCAGGCACCCCAGGCACCCCAGACGATCACGCCCGGCGCCAGCGATCCAGCGCAGCAACAGGTGCGCGATCAGGCCGATCAGATCCGGGCCCAGAACGCAAGGATCGATGCGCTGGAAGCCAAGCTTCGCGAACTCACTGCGATCATGTCCAATCGCGTCGACCGGATCGAAGCGCAGACCGACAGCGGCAAAGTGATCGCCACCAATCCTGGCCCGCGTATCGAGGGGCCGAATGCGCGCAACTCGATGACCTTCATCGGCGCAGCGCAGATCGACGTCGGCGCCGTGCAACAGACGGATCTCGGCCCCCTCGCGCCGGATGTGCACTCGGGCTCGGCGATCCGCCGCGCCCGCCTCGGCATTCAGGGCACGGCCTTCAGCGACTTCGCCTACCAGGTCGAAATCGACCTCGCCGGAACCGGCGGCGTCGCGTCCAACGTCAGGGACGTCTACGTCCAGTATAACGGCTTCCGTCCGGTCGCCTTCACGATTGGCAACATCAAGCCGCGGACCGGCCTGGAGACGTCGTTCAGCGATCGGAGCAATGCGCAGACCTACATGGAAGGCTCGATGCTTTCGACGATGTACACCACCACCGGCACGCGCAATGTCGGCATCCTCGCTTCGACCGGCGGCGAGCACTGGTCGGGAAGCCTTGGCTGGTTCGGCGATGACCTCAATAACAACGGCGTCGCCACCGCCGGCGAAGAAGGCTTCGGCCTGCACGGCCGGCTGACCTGGGCGCCGATCGCGACCAAGGATGCGCTGTTGCACTTTGGCGTGTCGGGCTTCGAGCGGAAGGTTTCGACCGACAACACCAATACCAGCCAGATCCGGGTGCGCGCGCAACCGGAAAACGCCATCGACGCGGCGCGCCTGATCGACACCGGCAACATCACGCTGGCCGACAACGCCAACCTGATCGGGCTCGAATCGGCCGGCTTCCTCGGACCGGTCGGTTTCCAGAGCGAGTGGGGCCAGATGGAGATCGACCGCATCGGCCGGCCGACGGCGAAATTCAGCGGGGCCTATGTCGGCGCCAACTGGTTCCTCACCGGCGAGAGCCGGGTGTACGATGCTCGCACCGGCCTGTTCATGCGCTTCAGCCCGCGCGTCAACGCCGACCCGAAGAACGGCCATTGGGGCGCCTTTGAGCTTGCAGCGCGCTGGAGCACGCTCGATCTCAATTCCGATCCCGATCTGTTCACCGGCGCGACCCTGCTCGGCATCCGGGGCGGGGAGGAAACCAACTACACGCTGGGGCTCAACTGGTACTGGAACCCCTATTTCCGCCTGATGCTGAACTACGTTCACGCCGAAGCGAAAAACCGCACCAACACGCTGCCGGGCATCGGCGCCGACGAGGGCGAAACGCTCGATCTCATCGGCCTGCGGGTCCAGCAGGAGTGGTAAATCGCGACGGACAGGGGCAAATCACGCGGGCCAGGTAGGCGGGCCTGGCAAGGCCGGCGAGGCGGGCAGGCGTAAGGCGGGTTTGGGCCTGCCGCTCTTCCCCCTCGCCGGGTCCCGCCCTACGTGTTAGCCTGGTTCTTCGTTCATCGCCCTTGAGGCGCCCCAAAGGAAAGACCCCCTGCCCGCTCTGCGCAGCCCCAAGACCGGAACCGGCGATGCCGCCCCGGCCAAGACATCCGCCAAGTCGGCCCCCGCCAAAAAATCCGGGGACCCAAGCCTTCTGGCCAAGCTCGTCGCCGCCCAGCTGGAGGACGACAAGGCTGAAAATATTCTTGAAATCAATCTCGTGGGAAAATCGAGCCTCGCCGACGCCATGGTGATTGCCTCGGGGCGTTCAGCCCGTCATGTGGCGGCGCTGGCTGACCATGTGTCGCGCAAGCTGAAAGAGGCCGGGGTCGCCAAGGTGCGGGTCGAGGGCCTGCCCAATGCCGACTGGGTGCTGATCGACGCTGGCGACGTGCTGGTCCACATTTTCCGCCCGGAAGTGCGGGATTTCTACAATCTCGAGCGCATCTGGTCGACCGACGCTCCCCCGCCGCCCGGCGCCAATCCCCGCGGCTAGCCCCCTCTTCCGGCTATCAGGCATGCGCATTCGTCTCCTCGTCGTCGGCCGCCTCAAGGACGGCCCGGAACGGACGATGGTTGACGACTACCTCGCCCGCGCAACCAAGGCCGGAAAGGCGCTGGGCTATCGCAGCGTCGATGAGGTCGAAGTCGACGCCGGCGGCGGCAAGCAGACCGAGGGCGCGCGGCTGATGGCGCGCTCGGCCGACAGCCTCCTGATCCGTCTCGACGAACGTGGCGAGGCGTGGACCTCCGCGGACCTGTCGAAACGCCTCGCGCGCTGGCGCGACCAGGGCGAGAATGTCGACTTCGTCATCGGCGGGGCTGACGGGACATCCCCTGAGATCGCCGCGAAGGCGCGCGCGACCCTCGGCTTTGGTCCGCAGACCTGGCCGCATCGTCTGGTGCGCGTCATGCTGGCCGAACAGATCTATCGCGCCCTGTCCATCGAAGCCGGCTCACCCTATCACCGCGAATGATGCGCCAGGTCCTTCTCTTCCTCGCCGTTGTGGCAGGCCTCGGCGCTGTCATGGCCCAGACCGTCATGGCCCAGACGACGAAGACGGCGCCCTCATCCTATACGCTCGACGACCTGAAACGCGTCGAACAGGCGCGTGATGAGGCAATGAGACGTCTCAAACGCCTGGAGACTCAAGGCCGCAAGGCCGAACGCGAGGCCGCTGATGTCGATCGCGATCTGCTCAGCGCCGCCGCTGACAGCCAGCGCCGCGAGGCGCAGGCGGCCGCAGCTGAGATCCGCCTTGCTGATCTTTCCGCCCGGGCGAGCCTGACGCGGGCCAAGCTGACCAGCGACACCGCAGCGCTTGATGACCTCCTCGCCGCACTGATGACATTCGGCGCGCACCGGCCGCCCGCACTCGCCGCCAGTCCCGAGGACGCCGGCAGTGCGGTTCGCGCCGCCATCCTGATGGGTGAGGCAGCCCCGGCTTTGTCTGCACGCGCCAAGGAGCTCGCGAGCCGGATCGACACACTCAACCGGCTGGTCGAAGGGGTTCAGCGCGAGAAGGCGACGCTTGCCGAAGCCGACCAGGCGCTCGCCGCAAGGCGCGAGGAGATCGACGCGCTGGCCCAGGAAAAGCGCCTGACGCGCGTCTCCCTGGATACCGAGACAGCCGCGCTTCGGGCCGAAACCGAGCGCCTCGGCCATGAAGCCGATACGCTGCATGACCTTCTCGACAGCCTGGCGGCCACTGCTCCGGCCGCTCCTTCGGCAAAACCCACCGCCGCCAAAGCATCCACCCGACCGTCCGCCCCACCCGCCACAGGCCATGCGCCCGCCCGGCCATCCGCTCCGCTGTCTGCACCCCCTGCTGGCGGCGCCCGGGCGCGACTAAACGACCTCCCCGGCGCGCCGCTCGCCGCCGCCCCCCGGCCCGGTCCCGAGAAGGCCTCCGCGCCGGTCCTGCCGGCGGTCGGCAAACGCATCCGCCGGTTTGGGGAAAAGTCCGATGGGGCGGCCAGCCCCGGCCTCATCCTCGCCACCCGATCCGGCGCCCAGGTTGTCGCCCCGCTCGATGCCCGGGTCGAATACGCAGGTGTGTTCCGAAGTTACGGCCAGATGTTGATTCTCGATGTGGGAGGGGACATCCTTGTGGTAGTGTCGGGGCTCGACGCCCTTTACCCCGAAGCGGGACAATGGGTTCTGGCGGGCGAGCCGATCGGTCGAATGGCTGACCAGAAATCGCCCTCTCCGGAGCTTTATCTGGAGGTCAGGCGCAGTGGGCAGCCGGTCGACCCCGAGAAATGGTTGGGCCGCGGCGCGTAATCTGCAACGACCAGAGTGTTAACCGGGCCCGCGCCCCAGGAATGGCCGGTCGCCTCACCCCATCGCCTACCCAGGACCCAAAGGTCCGAACCAAGGAGCTGCCGCACGATGCGCAAATGGTTGATTGGTCCGATTGTCGGGGCGGGGCTCGTGGGAGCAACCCTCGGGATCTCGGCTTACGCCGTCACCACCGGCCAGACCGACAAGCGGGCGGAAACCTTCGCCCATCTTGAGCTGTTCGCAGAAATTCTCGCCCGCGTGCAATCCGACTACGTCACCGAGATCGACGAGAACAAGGCGATCGAGGCGTCGATCGACGGCATGCTGTCTTCGCTTGATCCTCATTCCTCCTACATGAACGCCGACGAATTCCGCGACATGCAGGTCCAGACCTCCGGGGAGTATGGCGGTCTCGGCATCGAGGTCACCGGCCAGGACGGCTTCGTGAAAGTGGTGTCGCCAATGGATGGCACGCCGGCGTTCAAGGCCGGCATCAAGTCGGGCGATTATCTTACCGCGATCGACGGTCAGTCGATCGTTGGCCTGCCGCTCAATGATGCGGTCAAGCAGATGCGCGGCGCGGTCGGCTCGCCGATCTCGATCACCGTGGTTCGCGACGGCGTTGAGCCTTACGACGTCTCGCTGAAGCGCGAGATCATCCGGCCGGAAAACGTCAAGGATCACGTCGAGGGCGACATCGGCTATGTCCGCATCTCGAGCTTCAACGAGCGCACCTCCGAAGGCCTCGATGCGGCGCTCGCCGATGTTCGCAAGCAGTCCAAAGGCCCGCTCAAGGGTCTGGTGGTCGACCTGCGCGACAATCCGGGCGGCCTGCTCGAACAGGCGATCGAGGTCTCGTCGCGCTTCCTCAATGGCGGTGAGGTGGTCTCCACCCGCGGCCGGCGCCCTGAAGATGTCGAGCGTTATCTTGCGCGCCGCGGCGACCGGTTCCCCAATCTGCCTGTCGTGGTGCTGACCAATGGCGGTTCGGCGTCGGCCGCAGAGATCGTCGCCGGCGCGCTGCAGGATCGCGGTCGCGCCAAGGTTGTCGGTACGACCTCGTTCGGCAAAGGCTCGGTGCAGACGGTGATCCCGCTCGGCCCCAACAAGGGCGCCATGCGCTTGACCACGTCGCGCTATTATACCCCGTCGGGAAAATCGATCCAAGGCGCGGGCATCGAGCCTGACTTTGAAGTGGCCGACAAACGCCTCAACGAGGACGAACTCAAAGACCTGCAAAAGCGTGTCGCCCGTTATACTGAGGCGTCGCTCCCCAACGCGCTGCAGAACGAACAAGGCGCCAAGCGCAAGCCGCCGCATATTCCCGCCGACATGCCGCCGGCGACCTACCCCGTGCCGGCGCAGGGCCAGCTTGGCGTTGTCGGCAAGGACTATCAGCTTGATGAAGCCCTGAGGATCATCCGCGAGGGCAAGGCGGGCGCCTCGAAGGACATGGCCGCCGCTGCGGCGCCCAACAAGACCTAGGCCCAACAAGACCTAGGTTCGTCCAAAGCGAAATGAAAAAAGCCCGCTCGACGCAGCGGGCTTTTTTGTTTGCGAACGGCTTTAGAACTTAGAGCGTCCGCGCGATCAAGACCTTCATGATCTCGTTGGTGCCGCCATAGATGCGCTGGATGCGGCTGTCGCGGTACATCCGGCTGATCGGAAAATCGTCCATGAAGCCATAGCCGCCATAGAGCTGCAGGCACCGGTCGATGATCTTGCCTTCAAGGTCCGTGAGCCAGTATTTCGCCATCGAGGCTGTGGCTGCATCCAACTTGCCGTCGAGATGCACGCCGATGCAGTGATTGACGAACACACGGCCGACGGTCGCTTCGGTCTTGCATTCGGCCAGAACGAACTGGGTGTTCTGGAAGTCGAGGACCTTCTTGCCGAACGCCTGACGCTGTTTGACGTAATCGATGGTGAGCTGCAGGGCGACTTCGATCGTGGTGATCGCCTGCACCGCGATATTGAGCCGTTCCTGCGGCAGCTGACCCATCAGCTGATAAAAGCCCTGTCCTTCCTCCAGACCGAGCAGGTTCTCGGTCGGAACCTTGACCTCGTTGAAGAACAGTTCGGAGGTATCCTGCGCCGGCTGACCCAGCTTTTCGAGATTGCGACCGCGCTCAAAGCCTTCTGCGCCTTCGGTTTCGAGGAAGACCAACGAGATGCCTTTGGCGCCCTTGGTCTTGTCGGTCTTGGCGACGATACAGATCAGGTTGGCGGTCTGGCCGTTGGTGATGAAGGTCTTCGAGCCATTGATGACATACTGGTTGCCGGTCTTGATCGCCGTCGTCTTGATGCCCTGGAGGTCCGATCCGGCGCCAGGTTCGGTCATGGCGATGGCGGAGATCAGCTCGCCCGTCGCCATCTTCGGCAGCCAGCGGCGCTTCTGCTCCTCCGTGCCGTAGTGGAGGATGTAGGGCATGACGATCGCGTTGTGCAGGCTGGCGCCAAAGCCATCGACGCTCTTGTAGCCCAGCTGCTCCATCAAGATGACTTCGTGGCGATAATCGCCGCCGGCGCCGCCATAGGCTTCCGGCATCGAAAGCCCGAGCAGCCCCGCCTCACCCGCCTTGGTCCACATGTCCCGGTCGACGCACTTCTGCTTCCGCCATTTGGCGACCTTCTCGGGCGGTGCGTTCTGCTCGAAGAATTTTGCAACCGATGCTTCGAACATGCGGATGTCCTCTTCCGCCATGAAATCGGGACGTTCGATATTGAGGACAGACATGCAATTTCCTGTTGCGGGCGAAGGATCGGCGCTTTCCGCGCACGTCATCCATGCATCGGTGACGCGACGATTCAAACGGAAATCTGCGGCTGACGCAGCGGTATCGCGTGATCGCGCCCCGGGTTACGGCGAGCGTTCAGGGCGTGCCGGGGCCGGGACGGTCGAGACGGCCGATGGGCGGGGTCACGGCCGCCTTGCGTCCCGTTCGCTCCATCTCGCGGGCGCCCTCCAGGATATGAGGGACCGAGTAATTCCCTTCATGGCAGGCATATTCGTAGATGCGCTCCGGCGTGCGCCGGAAGGCCAACTCGCCCTTCCAGGGCTGGGTGTAGGTGACCGGATCCTCGATCGTGAACTGGTAGAAGATCGTGTCCTTGTCCTGCAGCGTGAAGCGCTCGGTCACTTTCGCATCTGGCGAGATGTAGACAAACAAGCCGAAGTCGGCGCGCACCGCTTCCAGCGGCTTGAAGCCGATGGTTTCGACCACCAGCGTATCCCCGTCCCATTTGCCGACGGATGTGCCGAGATACTGGCGCACGACATCGGGGTTGTGCTTGCCGTTCATGCGAATAATGCGCGTATCGTGAACCATCTCGATGTCGATGGCGATCGCATCCGGCGTCTGGATGATCTGCTGGTGGTTGTTGTAGAGTACGTTCAACATCGGCGGGCCGCCGGTCGAACCGAAACCGATGAGGCAGCGCTCGATCGGGATGCGCTCTTCCGGATTGTCGAACTTGTTGTAGGTGGAGACCGATTTCATCATCGCGGTGCGCCCGGCAGGCGCATACGGCACCTTGCCGTTCGGCGGATCGGTGATCCAGGACGAGCGGTAGGTGCCGTTGACCATGCCGACTTTTCTGCCGGGGTCGATCCAGAAATAGTTGTAGCCGGCAGGGTCTTCGCCTTTGGCGGGGGCGCCCTTGGTTTCGGCGGTCGGCGCGCTGTCTGCCGCGGCGACGCTGGCGGCGTCCTTCTCCCATTTCTTCGCGTCGGCTTCAGAGATCACGAGGTCCTTGAATTCCGGCACGCGCTCCAGCCGCGTGATCGAGGCATTGGTCCAGGTGCCCTGAAAGTCTGTATGGCCATCCGGCGTGCGGGGCGGTGAGACCGAGGGGCCCGCCTGGGCGAAGGCCGCGCCGGACGACATCAGCAGCGCGGCGATGCAGAGATGAGGCAGACGCTTCATGGAGACCACTCCATCGGTTTGACGAGCGGCAGCCTCTCACGCGGTTGACGCGCACGCGAGGCGCCAAAGTGGAATCATGTTCTCACAATCGAGCGAAGTGGTTGCTCCGCCTTCCGCCAGGTGATGCGCAAACGCCTTTAGGACGCGACGACAATGACGCCTGGCCCTGGAGGCGAGGTGAACAGCGCCGCGACATCCGCCGCGCGATGCGTCTGCGCCTCGCGCTGGTTCACATAACCCTTGTCGGTGATCTCGCCGGCATCCAGCGACGGCGGCGTCGTCAGGAGTTTGAACTGGCCGACGCGGCGGGAGGTGCCGCCCTGAGTGTTATTGAAGGTTGCGAGTCTAGCGGCGATGTCGTGCGCCAGTCGGGTCATGCCGGCGGCCGCGTCGCCGCCCGCCGCCTCGATCGCCGCCTTGGCCGCGACCGGCGACGGCCACAGCAGCGCACCGACGAAAGGCTTGTCTTGTCCGCAGATCACTGCATCCCCGACCAGCGGGGCGCACGCTGCAACGATATCGGGCCGCAGCGTGCCGACCGAGACCCAGGTGCCGGAGTTGAGCTTGAAGTCCTCGGTGACGCGGCCGTCGAACACGAGGCCCGCTTCAGGATGCGCAGGATCGGCGAACCGCGCCGCGTCGCCGAGGCGATAGAAACCCTCCTCGTCGAACGCCTCGCGGTTCTTCTCCGGCAGGTTGAGATAGCCCGACATCACGGTTGGACCCTTGACCCGCACTTCCAGCTTCGAGCCGGCCGGCGTCAGCTTCAGTGTCAGTCCTGGAAGCGGCAGGCCGACCATGCCGACGCGCTCCAGCTGCCAATGGGTCATGGTGACCCCCTGCGTCTCGGTTGCGCCATACATGGTGAGCAGCGGGATGCGTTGGCCGGTGCTGGCGACAGCGAGCGCCTGGATCCGTTCATAAAGATCGTCCGACAGCGTGGCGCCGCCATAGACCAAGTATTCCATGCGCGAGAAGAACGCGTCGCGGAAATCTGCATCCGCCTCCATCGTTTCGGCCAGCATGGCGAAGGCGATCGGCGCCGAGCCGAACACCTGAGGCCGCACGTCGTGCAGGTTCTTCATCGTCGTCTGGAAGAGGCCGGGCGCCGGCCTTCCTTCGTCAATATGGTAGGTGCCGCCTGCCCCCATACAGCCATTGAAATTGACGTTGCCGCCGGAGATATGGCTCCACGGCATCCAGTCGAGACTGGCGAGAATGTCTTCAGGCGCCTCAGGATCGAGATCGTCGATGCCGCGGCGGCAGGCGATCTGCGCGGTCATCGCGCCCTGCGTCTGCGGCGTCGGCTTGGGCATCCCGGTCGAGCCCGAGGTGAAGAGATACTTGCCGACGCTGGCAGGCCCGATTCCGGTCATCGCGGTGTCGACGGCGATGGTGACCTCGCTCTCGGCAAGTTCAGCGAAGGCCTGCGAGCCCGGCGAGCCGTCAGCTGAGATCAGCGAAACCCCCGTCAGATCGAGACTGGCAAGCGCCTTGCGGAACGGGTCCATGGTCTGAACGAAGATCGCCTTCGGCTTCACTGCGTTGAAGCAGTGCTTGAGCTTGGCGAAGTCGGTCGACATCGTCGAATAGGCCATGCTGATCGGCGTCGCCGGCGCCCCGATGCGTTGGGCGGCGAGGCTCATCAAGGCGTGCTCGATCGAATTGCCGGACAGGATCAAGAGCGGCGCATCCGGTCCAAGACCGCGATCGAGCAGACCTTGTGCGATGCGGCGGCTCATGGCGGCGCCCAGCCCGTAGGTGACTGTTCGCCAGGGGCCATGGCCCGGCAGGCGCTGTTTCAGCCACGGACGCTCGGGATGTTCGGCCGCCTTCTCATCGAGCTGATGGGGAATGGATCGGGGGGCCGACCCCATTGGCGTGCGGGACGTCAGATAGACCGACCCATCAGAGCCATGCCGGACTTCCACGTCCGGCGCTTTGAAGGGGAGCTTGCGAAAGGGCGGCGCCACGCGCCCGGTCGCTGCGGTGTCGGCTGGCGACATGGTTTCCTCCCGGTTCGTCTTGTTGTTGGGCGGATGTTAGCCGGGCTGGGCCGGAGCGCCAACGACCTAGGTGAACCTAACCCGGCTAGGCTGCTTTCTCGACAAACACGGTGCCGGCCGAATAGCCCGCGCCAAACGAACAGATCAGACCTTTTTCGCCTGGCCGGAAGTCCGCCGAATGCTTGTGGAAGGCAATGATCGAGCCTGCCGAGGAGGTATTGGCGTAGGTGTCGAGCACCGTCGGACTTTCGGCCTCTGACGCCTCATGGCCGAGCACCTTGCCGGCGATCAGGCGGTTCATGCTGGCGTTGGCCTGATGCAGCCACATCCGCTTGAGGTCCGTGGCCCGAAGCCCCAGGCGGTCCATCTCGCTCTGGATCATCGCCGAGACCATCGGCACCACTTCCTTGAAGACCTTGCGGCCCTCCTGAACGAACAGCTTGTCGCTCGCACCCACCCCTTCAGGCGCCGTCCGGTTGAGGAAGCCGAAATTGTTGCGGATGTTGTTCGAGAACTGCGTCTTGAGATGCGTGCCGAGGATTGACCAGCTGCCCTTGGGCGCAATCTCGGCGGCCTCGATCAGCACGGCGGTTGCGACATCGCCAAAGATGAAATGGCTATCGCGATCGGTGAAGTTGAGATGGCCGGAGCAGATCTCGGGATTGACCATCAGCACCGATTTTGCGTGGCCCGCACGGACAAAGTCCGCGGCCGTCTGGATGCCGAAAGTCGCCGAGGAACAGGCCACATTCATATCGAATGCAAACCCCTCGGCGCCCAGCGCATCCTGCACCTCGACCGCCATCGCCGGATAGGCGCGCTGCATGTTCGAAGCCGCGCAGATGACGGCGTGCACGTCCTTAGGATCGCGCCCAGCCAGCTCCAGCGCCTGGCGCGCCGCCAGAACGGCGATCTCGGCAAGCAACGAAATCTGGTCGTTGGGACGTTCGGGGAGGCGCGGCGCCATGATCTCAGGGTTGAGGACGCCGGCCTTCTCGACCACGAAGCGCGACTTGATGCCCGAAGCCTTTTCGATGAACTCCACCGACGACGGCTGCTTGGCCTCGAGCCGGCCCTCGGCGATGTCCTTGGCGTGGCTTGCATTCCAGCGGTCGGTCCAGGCATTGAGGCTGGCGACCAGCTCAGCGTTGGAGATCGAATGGGGCGGCGTATAAAGCCCGGTCGCCGAAATCACGGGACGCGTCATGGTGGCCTCTGAACTGACTGGAACGGAGGTTTAGGCCCCTCGCCGCTGATCGTCGAGGCTTGACGGCCGCCAAGCCCGCGGTGGCCCTACCCTAGGGGTAGGCGCGAGCCAGAGCTTCAGCTGCGCCATGATAGCCCGGCTGGTCGATCAGGACCTGGGCCAGGACGCTGTCGCGCAGATATTGGCAGAGCGCCGGCGAGGCGAGAGCGACGGCGCCGCTCGCG
>JANMWT010000267.1:0-18648 GCA_031394145.1 Alphaproteobacteria bacterium
AAACGCCCCTGGCTGGGGCAGCGCAATCACGTTACTTTTTGTCACGGCGTATCATTCCTTCGATGGAAAAGTGGAGACTCAGCATCCCCACGATACGCCGCCCAACCCCTTCACGCCGTCACCAACTTTCGCGCATAGCTCCGCCTGCCGCGGAGCGGGGCGGTAGCAGCGACCTGTCTGATTCGAGAATTGCCCGGGCATTCAACTGCACCCAATTGGTGTTGCGATTTGGAATGAGGTCATTGCACGCCAAGCGTGCCTTGAGCTTGGCTCTCTCTCTTTCCATTCCTATGTCGTTCCGGCAGAGTGAAGGTATCCGTCGGCCTGCCGGCTCGCGCGACGCTTGGGGAGACACTCATGGTCAAGCATTTTTCCGTGCATCGCCGCTGGGGCGCAGCCGTGAGTCTCGCTTGCGTCTCGATGATTGCGCTCGTCGCCTGCCAGACGCCAAAGGAGGCCCAGGCGCCCGCACCGGCCAAGCTGGCGCAACAAGCCGCCGCACCGGCGCCGACTCCGATACCGGCCACCCCGAAGCCGGCCCCTGCTGCGCAAGCTGCGCCCGCCAGCGCCGCAGCGATAAAGGACGGCGCTCTCATCGACTGGCATCTTGGCGAAGCGCTCTACAGGAGCAACTGCGCGACGTGCCACGAACGGCCCGAAGCGACGCGCTCGCCGTCCAAAGACCAGCTCAACGCGATGAGCTTCCAGTTCATCAACTTCGCGCTTACCGAAGGCAAGATGAAGGACATGGGCGCGAAGCTGACGCCTGATGATCGCTCTGTCCTGATCACCTACCTCACCGGCGGCGCGAACAAGACGAGCCCCGACTGGGCCAAGACAGCGATGTGCCCAGCAGATCGCGCCAAGGTCGATCTTTCCGGCCAGGTCGTCTCATCCCATTTCGGTTATGATCGCAACAACACGCGTTCGCTCACCTCGAAACAGGCCGGGCTGACCAAGGCCGGGCTTTCGAAACTCGACATCGCCTGGACGATCGGCTTCCCGGATGTCGCCGAGATGCGTTCGACCGGCGCGATTGTGGGCAACACAATGTTCTTCCCGGTCGCCGGCATCGGGCAGATGTTCGCCATCGACCTCGCGGGCGACAAGCCTTGCTTCAAGTGGATCTACACCGCGCCGGGCGGCGCACCGCTGCGTTCGAGTGTGGCGTATGGGACAACGGCGGACGGCTCTCCTCTGCTGGTCTTCTCGGGGCTCGATTCGACGGTGCACGCAGTCGACCCGCGCACCGGCAAGGCGGTGTGGACCAGGCAGGTCGCCTCCTACAGCTACACGGTGACGACGGGCACGCCGACCATCCTCAAGGATCGCGTGATCGTTCCGGTGGCGCAGTTCGAGATTCTTTATGGCGGGGACAACAAGAACAAGTGCTGCGACAACCACGGCTACATGTTGTCGCTCGATCCCAAGACTGGCGAACAGCAGTGGCGCTACGACACGATGGAAAACGCCAAGCCCCTGCGCGATCGCGGTGATGGCAAGATGTACTATGGCCCGTCGGGCGCTCCGATCTGGAACTCGCCTGTCGTAGATGCGAAGCGCGGCCTCATCTACTTTGGCACAGGCGAAGCCAACTCCGAACCAACCCACAAAAACACCGATGCGCTGATCGCCATCGGCCTCAGGGACGGAAAGGAGAAGTGGAGCTTCCAGGCGACAGGGCGCGACATCTACAATTCCCGCTGCGGCCCCAACCCGGCGCCCACCCTGCTGAATTGTTCGAAGAACACCGTCTTCCGCGACGTCGACTTCGGCGCCTCGGTGATCCTCGGCAGGACCAGAGCCGGCAAGGATATCCTCTTCGCTGGCCAGAAATCCGGCACGGCCTGGGCGCTCGACCCGGCGACCGGCAAGGTGATCTGGAAGCGTGAGATCGGCACAGGCACTGCGCTGGGCGGCATCCACTGGGGCATGGCCTTCGCCGACGACACGCTCTATGTGCCGATCTCCAACATCGGCACGGCGCCTCCCGGTGGTCCGCCGATCGATCCGAAGCTGAAAGCCGGCGTCTACGCACTCGAAGCCGATACCGGCAAGTTCAAGTGGATGTTCTCACCGCCGCCGCCGGCGGGCCAGCCGGCTTCTGATCCGGCGAAGTCCGGCGGACGCGGCGCGCGCAACGCGGCGATCTCGGCTGCGGTCACGGTGATCGACGGGGCGGTGATTGCCGGCGCACTCGACGGCACGCTCTACGTGATCGACGCCAAGGATGGAAAGCAACTCTGGAGCTTCCAGACCGCCAAGCCGTTCACAACATCAAATGGCATCGAGGCGAAGGGCGGCTCGATCGACTCGAACGCGATCACCGCCGCCAACGGTATGCTGCTGGTCTCGTCCGGCTACGGCCAGTTCGGGGAGCTGCCGGGGAATGTCCTCCTGGCGTTCAAACCGAAGTAGGAACAGGCCGGAATAGGCTGGCTCGCGCCGCTCGCCCGATCTTAACCGAGCGACCGCAATGGGCCAGAGATCGGGATAGGGGGACGCCTCGCGGCGTCTCCCCTCCCACACCACCCGGCATACGGATCCGTACCACGGCGGTTCGATCAGAATACGCTTCGGCGGAAACATAGAGTCGGGGTAGGCCGAGGGAGTCGAAGTACTGGTTGCGCAGGGCCTGTTGGACCGCTGGGTGTCCTGACATGCGCCAGAATCCCGTCGGCGAACCGGCGGCGACCGCTGCAGGGAATTTTGACACGCCTAGACGGCGTAATTCCCGGAAGCGATTGGGCCCGTTCTGCCAGCTCCGCCAAAGATAGAGTCTCAGTTTTCGGCGGATCCGTGCTTCCAGGTGCATGAGCACACGTGGGGTCTGGCAGAAGCCAAAATAGCCGCGCCAACCGATCAGGTAGGGTCGCAGATCCTTGATCACCTGTTGCAGACTGACCCCGCGGGTCCGGCGTGTCATGTCTCGGACTTGCGCCTTGAATTTGGCGAGAGCTTTTGGCGCAATCCGCCGTTCGCTCCCGTCATTCGAGATGCTGAAGCCCAGGAACTTTCGCTCCTCCGGTCGCGCCACCGCGCTCTTGGCCTCGTTGACCTTCAGCCGAAGCTTGTTGGTCAGGAACCGACTTATCGAGGCCATGACCCTCTCGCCAGCGCGGCGGCTGCGAACGTAGATGTTGCAGTCGTCGGCATACCGGCAAAAGCGATGGCCTCGTCGCGCCAATTCCTTGTCGAGGTCGTCGAGCATGATGTTGCTCAAGAGAGGTGAGACCGGGCCGCCTTGCGGGGTCCCTTCATCCACCGGACGAACCAAGCCGTCTTCCAGCACCCCGGCCGTTAGAAAGGCCCGGATGAGTTTGAGTACGCGCTTGTCGGACACCCTCGCGGCGACGCGCGCCATCAGGCAGTCGTGGTTGACTCGATCGAAGAATTTCTCAAGGTCGAGATCGACCACGTAATTGTAGCCCTCGGCGATGTAGTCTTGCGCCTGGGCCACCGCCTGATGAGCGGAGCGTTCCGGTCGGAAGCCGTAGCTGTACTCGGAGAACGTCGGGTCCCACCTGCCCTGGAGAACCTGCAGCAGCGCTTGCTGAATCAGTCTGTCGACGACGCGAGGTACGCCGAGTTTTCTGATTCCGCCGTCCGGCTTGGGTATTTCGACCCGTTTTACCGGCAGCGGCTGGTAGATTCCCTTGAGCAAGCTAGACCGAATGCTTGGCCAATGCTCACGCAGGTAGTCCTTGGCGTCGGCGATGGTCATCCCATCCACGCCAGGACTGCCCTTATTGCTTCGAACGCGTTGCCACGCTCGTAGGATATTCCCTCGGTCGCACACTTCCTCCATCAATCGTTGTTCCGGCAAGGCTGGCCCTTTCGGTTGTTGACGACGCCGCGAGTGGTTCGACGCCCTCGGGCGCAGCGTCCGAGGTTTCACCCCGACCGTCAGCTTCCGAGGTCTGAGGCAATTGCTTGCCCCGCTTTTTCTGTCGCGTTCCACTCACGAGTCGTCAGTCCTACTTGCCGCTTCCAATCGTTTGGGCCTTCGACCCTCGTTTCCGGCTCGGCCTATCTGTTGCTCCGCCTTTCGGCTTGGAGTGCCTCACTAGCTTTGCCGACTGCTTGGTCTAATACGCCCTCTGCTGACTTCTGCGTCCCGGTCAGGGCCCCTTACGAGTCCCTCAGTTCCAAATTTAGAACACGACGCAGATCTCCCGGGGTAAGTTCGGTCGCCTTCCGTGCGCAATTGCCGAATCTACGCTTCGCGCCTTTGATGGATCTGGACTTCGCGATTAGTAGCCCGCTCGTCCGACGCTTGCGCCTCATATCCGGTTTTTGTTCATCAACTCGCACTTTTGCTCCACGCTTCCTTCAGACCCCACCTCGCGGCGGCAGCCCTTGCGCTTCGCTAACCCTTCGCCTCCATCAGGCTGGGTAGAAGACTTTCACCTCCAAGCTACCGAGCATGCCCGGCACACCACTAACCCGCTCGCGCGGGAGAAGAGTGTTGCGGCGGCGGGGATGAGCATGTCCGCCTGATGTCTCCGGGCAGTGCCCGGATGGGCCGGGATGCGCCCCTCTCCGGAGGCTCCCATGGCCCCGATATCAAGCAACCGATCCATCCCCTGCGCCAACGCATGATCGAAGACATGACCCTGCGCGGGATCAGTCCCGCCAGCCAGAGGGTCTATGTCCGCGCCGTTCGCAGCCCCTTATTCAAACGCGCGTGAACAACGACAACGCGAGTGTTCGCAGCACTGCGGGGGAGGAACGATGCGGCGCCTCAGCGAATGACCGCAAAGGGCCATGCGCTTCCGGTTCGCCACAAGATTACGCACGGCCGCCCTGCTCAACTCCGGTCGTTCGTCATGCCGCACCCACGATGATCCCCGGCGACTCGACGCTTCGCTAGACACCCTTGATTTTCGGGCCTGCACACCGCATTCGCGCAAGCGTGGATTGGCACAATTTTATTACCTTCGAAGCAGGAAAGCGCTCGGGCAAACCCTGCATCCGGGGTTTGCGCATCACGGCCTATGACGTCCTGGAATATCTGGCTGGCGGCATGACGCCTGACGAAATCGTTGCCGACTTCCCAGAGCTTACGTTGGCGGACATCCGCGCCGTGCTGGCATTTGCGGCCGATCGGGAGCGACGTGCCGCCGGCGTGGCGGCTGAGTGAGCTTTCTCGTTAGGCTGACATGGACGTTCCTCCAGAGGACTCAATCACATTTGTCAGGCGCGCTCGGGAGTTAAGCGGTGACGCCACCGCAGTTCCCGCAGGCGCTGTTGATCATTTTGGTTCGGTGTTGGCAGCGTTCCCAAAAATTCGGCAATGGTTCGATGAAATTACGGACCCGGGCGCCGCTAGCAATTGAACGCCTGTCCGGGGCTGCACTGTCTGTTAAGCGCCATCCCAGCGGCGCGGTGAACTGACATTGGCCGGCAGCGGCGTAAACCGGCGGCAGTTCGCCGATAACTGCCGTCTGCGGTTTAAGTCGCGCTAGGGCGAACGTTGTAGGACATCAACCCCGGCCGGTGTGACAATCGAGATCATCGGTTGGATGCCGCCTTGGCCGCACGAACGGCTTGGAATAGAAGTCCGGCAATGTCCGGGGTGCGGGGCGGTGCGCCCCCGTCAATCCTGGCAATCTGGTTTTCGAGCACGAGGTGCGCATAGCCGTGCGCAACGCACCAGACAAGTTGGATGATCTCGGCGCGCGCAGCCTCCGTTGTGCGACCCAGCGCTTCGGCGGCCGGCGTTGAAATGTCGACGAGCTGCGCGAACGCAGCGCGAGCGGCGGCTACATAAGCCGGATCATTGCAATCGAGCAGCGCCTCAGCAAACATCAACCGGAACAGCGCCGGGTTGGCGCATGCGAACGCAAGGTAACCGTCGCCAGCGGCGCGAAGCTGCGCTTCGGCCGTGTTGGCGCAAGCCTCGCGCGCATCGGCCATGGCCTTGCCG
Organism: Alphaproteobacteria bacterium; assembly: GCA_031394145.1. Taxonomy (GTDB): domain Bacteria; phylum Pseudomonadota; class Alphaproteobacteria; order Caulobacterales; family Hyphomonadaceae; genus UBA7672. The sequence continues at coordinate 5,930 of JANMWT010000267.1, forward strand.
AAGCGTTCGAATGCAATCGTCGCGAGCGCTGTGCGCAGCGCCTTCAGTGTTGCAAAATGGTATGCAGGCGCAGCGTGGGAGACTTTGGCGCGGGCCGCTACTCCCCGGAGCGTTAGCGCTTCAAGCCCGTGTTCTTCCACGATCGCAAGCGCGGCCTCAATCAGCGCCTCGCGAAGCGTCCCATGGTGGTAGCTACGTTTGGCGAGCATGACTGGAACCATAAGCAGGGATCTTTACAGTGTCAAAATATATCTTGACGGCGCCAAAATAGAGGCGCAGAAGTATTTTGTCATCGTCAAGATCGGGAGGCGCCGGTGGAGGCCGCGAACTGGGAATTGCCCTTCGGCATCGCCAACCTCGCTGCCATGATCGGCTGGGTCGCACTCATCTTTCTGCCGCGCTGGTCGTGGCTGCTCGTTGCGCTGCGCTTTGGTATTATCAGTCTTCTTTCCGTCGCGTACGCGACGCTGATTTTCGTATTCGCAGCAGGCGCGAAGGGGGCGGGCTTCTCGTCGCTTGCAGGCGTCGCAGCGCTCTTTGCAGTCTCTCCGCTCCTGCTTGCTGGATGGATCCACTACCTCGCGTTCGATTTATTCGTCGGAACTGTGATCGCTGAAAAGTCCGATGCGCACGGCCTCTCGCGCATCCTGCAGACCCCGATCCTGTTGGCTACCTTCATGCTCGGGCCACTCGGTTACCTCATTCATATCGCTTCGCTGTCGCTGCCAGCCAGGCGCGCGGCCCAGCAAGGAGCGTAACGTCATGACTACCATCGCTTATCAGGCGCCCGCACGCGACAAGGAAACAAGCGCCGTAACCACGCTGTCGGCGGGCGCAGCGATCATGATTGCACTCGCGCTGCCGACGCTCGCGGCGCACGCGCTGGATGCTCGCACGCTGATCGGGGTCAGCGTCTGGGACAAGCCGCTCAAGTTCGAGATCTCGATCGCCCTCCATTTGGCGACGCTTGCGCTCATCGTGCGGATGATGACGCCCGAAGCGCGCGCCAGCCGTCTCGTGCGAGGTGTCGCGCTCACCAATGCGTTCGCGGGCGTGGGCGAGATCGCATACATTCTCTACCAGGCGGGCCGTGGACGTGCGTCGCACTTCAACTTCGAGACGCCATTTGAAATCGCAATGTACGGTTTGATGGGTGTCGGCGCCGCCTCAATGGTTATCGCGACCCTCTTGCTCGGTCTCAGTGCGCCCAAATCGTTCGCGCTTGAAACCGGCCCCGGTCTCAAGCTTGGCGTCGTGCTTGGCCTGACGCTCGGCGGGGCGCTGACGCTGGTCGTCGCGGGACTGATGTCGTCGGGCGCGATCACCCAGCCGGGGCACTGGGTCGGCGGCGTGCGCAGCGACGCGAACGGACTTCCGTTAGTCGGTTGGTCGACCGCCGGCGGCGATCTGCGGGTTCCCCACTTCTTCGCCACCCATCTTGTGCAAGCCCTGCCGCTCCTCGGCTTCGTTGCCGACCGGGTCATGCGCCACGTCTCGGTTCCGGTCGTCGCGATCGGCGCAGTCTTTGGCGTCGGCGTTGTCGCCGCCACCTTCGCCCAGGCGATGATGGGACTACCATTCCTCGCCTTGCCTTGAACTTCGTCGCAATCGCCACATGCGTATTTGTCGTTGTCGGGTTTGGGCCAGCCCCATCCTGGCCGGCACGATGCTACGACAGGCAAGGGTCGCCCCAGAACTTCTGTTCTTGCCCATCACTGGGAGCAAGCCGGCGAGATGCTGGCAGCGGCGCTGTGGCACGCGCGCGCGGCGCAATGGGCAGGTCTCACCAACGCGGCGGAAGCGCTGCGCCACTGGCAAAGCGCGCGTCGCCTGCTCCGCGATGCACCGCAAACGGCTGAAACCATACAGTTTAGCGTCGCCGCATGCATGGGCGCGCTAGGCCTGAGCTGGCGCCTTGGCACACCGAAAGCGGAGATCACGGAAGTCTTTGAAGAAGGGCTGAAACTCGCGGAAGCGTCCAACGACATTTCGGCGCAGGCCGCCCTGAACGGAATCTATGGGTGCTTCCTCGGTCTCGTAGAAGGCCAGTCGGACGACTATTGCCGCTATGCCGCGGAAGGGATCAGGCTCGCCGAGCAGACCAGCGACCAGGGTCTGCAGATCGCTCAGCGCGCCTTCTTTGGCTTCGGCACAGTCCTCGCTGGTCGGCTGAGGGAAGGACTAGCTTCATGTGAATGGGCCTTCGAGCACCTTCCCGCCGACCCGGAGCTGGGCAAGCCATATTCCGGCTACAGCCCTTATCTCGGGCTACTCGATGCCTATGCGTGGATGCTCGTCCGGAGCGGGCGTATTGCGGAAGGGCGGGCGGCAGTCGCCAAGGTCGAGGCGCTGGCGCGGGAATGCAGCGACTTCGAAATCCTGACCTGGCTGGGCCTGCCAAATTCGGAAATGGCCGTCGCCTGCGCCGACGCCGCTGCGGCCCGCGCCTATGTCGACACCTCGCGGGTTTCCGGGGAGAAATCGGCAACGCCCCAATCAAGAATGGTATCGGTGGCCACACATGGTGCCGCATGCCGGCTGGAAGGCCAATGGGATGCGGCTGTCGCGAGCTCTGGCGAAGCCGTGGAGCTGGCGGTCGCCGGCGCCAATCGCGAGTTTGAGGGATGGGTTCGCTCCGAACTCGCGCTTGCACTGCTCGGACAAGGCGACATCGACGGCGCCGAACGGCAGGCGGAACTGTCGACCGAGGTCGCGCGCGGGCAGCCGTCCCGCTTCGATGAGATTCGCGGGCATCTCGCCTTCGTCCGTGTCCAAATGGCGCGCGGCGGCGAGCAGGCGCTTGCGCGGGCGGACGCTTCGCTGGAGCGGGCGCAGTCGCTGACCAACGAATTCGAGATCAACGTGTACCTTGCAGAGCTGCATGAGTGCCGGGGGCGCATGGCCCTGGCGCGCGGCGACGCCACGGCATTCCAAAGCGAGCTTGATCGGGCGCGACAGCGCTACGGCGAAATGGGCGCGACACTCCAGCTAGACCGCCTCGCCCGGGAATTTGCCTAACCCAGCGGCAGCATTGGGCCAACAGGAACTGACAGTTTAACTCTGGAACTCGGACCCCGACCGCGAACGCGGGACGGCACTCACGCTGCCGCCAGATTCCAGACGCAGTTTGCCCGAGCTCGGAAGATCCGCAACGTCCGCCGGCTGATGAGATGCCGCTGAAAGTCGAAGGCGTTGTAGATGGCGGCGTGAGCGGCGAGGAAACGTTGGGCCGATGGCACGGACTTGAAGCCAAGCATCTTCCGTTCTTGTCGCCGGATCTGAAGATGCGAGTTTTCGGCTCGATTGTTTTCTCGAAGGCGGCCTGGCCTGTGACGATCTTGAAGCCCCAGCGCTCTCAGCGCGGAGCCATACGATTTGAGACCGTCGGTTACGATGATCTCTGGCTCGACCCCTTGATTGCGGAGCAGGTGGTTCAGCAATTTCAACGCAGCTCCTGTGTCACGCCGCTTCTGCACGACCAGGTCGAGAACCTCACCTTCGTCGTCAACGGCGCGCCAGATGTAGACGCGCTCGCCGCCAATGGTGCTCACCATCTCGTCGAGATGCCGGCGTGGAGAAGGCGGCGCTTTCTGACGTCGAAGGTTGGCGGCGATCTTCGGCCCGAACTTGTTCACCCAGCAGCGGATCGATTCCCGGCTGACCTCAATCCCGCGTTGAGCCATCAGCTCTTCGACATCCCGGATGCTCAATGTGAATCGAAAATAGAGCCAGACGGCGAGACGGATGACCTCCGGCGGAAACCTGTGCTGCTTAAACGAAATCGTGCGCATTCCTAACTCCCCTCACCTGCTGATGCGGGAATAACAGAGACGGGTTAGCGTTAGCCTGCCAGCACCCCCTCAGTTCCCGCTACGGCATTGTCACCCATTCATCACGCGGCGCCGGCAATCGAGGCGAATGTTTGGCAATTTCGGCGCTTGTGGTTGTTTGGGACCGCGTCGCGCACCAATCTCGGTCGACGACAATGGTTACAGGAGAGTGGCATGCGGGCCTGGTCAAAAATGGTTATCCTGGCGGGGGTCGCGTTGGCCCCGCTCGTCAGCGTCGCCCAAGCGCAGGAAACGAAGACCGACCTTATCGTCGTCACTGGAACGCGCGTCGCGGACCGCTCTGCGCTAGACACTACCGCGCCAGTCGACGTGATCAGCGGCAAAGAACTCGAAAAGATCGGCGTCTCGGAGCTGAACCAGGCACTGGCTGAAGCTGTACCTTCCTTCAGCTTCCCGCGCCCAGCGCTGAATGACGGAACCGACACGGTACGCCCTGCCACACTGCGCGGGCTTTCTCCCGATCAGACGCTGGTGCTGGTCAACTCCAAGCGGCGCCACTCGGCCTCGCTGGTCAATGTCAACGGATCGATCGGGCGCGGCGCGTCGGCGGTCGACCTCAATACCATCCCAACCGGCGCAGTGCAGTCGATCGAGGTGCTGCGCGACGGCGCCTCGGCGCAGTACGGCTCTGACGCAATCGCTGGCGTCATCAACGTGCGCCTAAAGGAATCCAAAAGCGGTGGTGGCGCCACTGTCTCCTATGGCTGGCGCGATTCAAGCTACGAATTTCCGGTGACGCCGCCTGTCGGCGGTCTGCCGATTGCGGTGGGCGCCACCAAGAAGCGGAATGTCAACGACGGCGAAACCGCCACCGTGTCCGGTTGGAAAGGCATCGCCCTCGGCAATAGCGGCTTCCTGACGATTTCCGGCGAATACAAAAAGCAGGAGCACTCCGAACGCTCTGGCTACGACACGCGCCAAAACTACCCGTTGCTGGCGGGCGGCGCCTTCGACCCGCGCGAGGCAACCTTCAATCGCTATGACGCCTGGACGGGCGAACCGCAGATGGACCAGTACACGCTGTTCGCGAACGGTGGCTATGACCTCCAGAACGGCGTCGATCTCTATGGCTGGGCCAGCTACCAGTACCGCGACGCCTTATCGGCCGGTTTCTACCGCCGCGCGCTGGATGCTCGCAACGTCATCGCGATCTATCCCGACGGCTTCCTGCCGAAGATCAACCCCACCGTGACCGACTACTCCGCGGCCGGCGGCGCCAAGTTCAAGATCGGCGACTGGAACATGGACGCCTCGCTGGTGTTCGGCTCCAACAAAATGGACTATACGATCAAGGACACGCTGAACGCCTCAATCGGGCCGTCGTCCAAGACCCAGTTCAACGCGGGCGGCTTCGAGTACAATCAGACCGTCTTCAACTTTTCGGGCGACAACACCTATGATGTCGGCCTGTCATCACCGCTGAACGTCGCAGCTGGCCTCGAGGCGCGCTCGGAGAACTACCAGATCCACGCTGGCGAACCGGATAGCTACAGGAATGGTGGCGCGCTGTTCAACGGGCAGCCCACCGCTTCTGGCGCCCAGGTGTTCCCTGGCTTCCGTCCTGCCAACGAAGTCGACAAGACGCGGACTGCGGTTGCGCTCTACGTCGATCTCGAAGCCAATGTGACCAAGAACTTCCTGCTCTCGGGCGCGGTGCGCGGCGAGTCCTATTCGGACTTCGGCGAGACCGCGACCGGCAAGGTCGCTGCGCGCTATGACTTCACGCCGAACTTCGCGTTGCGCGGATCGGTGCAGAACGGCTTCCGTGCGCCGTCGCTGCAGCAGCAGTACTTCGCCACGACGTCGACCAACTTCATCAACGGCGTGCCGTTCGACGTGACGACCTTCCCGGTGACTGATCCTATTGCAATCGCGCTGGGCGCCAAGTCGCTGAAGGCTGAGAAGTCAACGAACTACTCGCTCGGCGGCGTGATCCGGGCCGGCGACCTCAGTGTCACCATCGACGCCTACGACATCAAGGTAAAGGACCGCATCGTCCTCTCGGAGAACCTGACGCAGACCAACGTACGCGCCTATCTGCAGGCGCAGGGCTTCATTGGCTCTGGCGGTGGCCGGTTCTTCATTAACGGTGTCGAAACCACGACGAAGGGCGTCGATGTCGTTGCCAATTACCGCGTGCCTGACATGGGTGTGGGCCTGATCAACCTGACGTTTGGCGCCAACTTTTCCAACACCGACGTGACCAAGATCCCGGCCATCCCCGTGTTGAGCGCGCTCTCCCCTGCGCCGGTACTATTCGGTCGCGTCAACATCCTGAGCTTCGAGAAGGGCACGCCGAAGGACAAGGAATCGCTGGCCCTCGACTGGACCCTCGGCCAGTTCACCGGCACGGCGCGGGTAGTTCGGTATGGGGAGGTACTCTCGCCCGGCACCACTGCCGCGACCGACACGGTGCTCAAGCCCAACACCCTCCTCGACCTCGAAGCACGCTGGGAGTTCAACAAATTGCTGACAGCTTCGATCGGCGCCGACAACGTGTTCGACGAATACACTACTCCGTTCTCGGCCGCGCTGAATAGCACCGGCAACACGCCCTTCTCGGGCTACTCGCCTTACGGCTCATCGGGCCGCTTCATCTACGGCAAGCTGAACTTCAGCTTCTGACTCGTAGTCTTTTCTAGAGACGTAGCTGGCCGCCTCTGCCGCAAGGGAGAGGCGGTCTGTCGTTGGGCCAAGCTAGCGCGCCAGACGGGCGGCGCCAGACTTATCGACCAATTTGGCGGTCCGCATTTCGAGCACACTCACGTACGCCTCCTAACGCGACCGCCCTCACCCAGAATGACCACCACGCCTGCAAGCGGTACTGACAAGTTAAGTGGTTTTTGCCCTCACCGGCACACTAGCGCTCGCAAAAACCCGCGCAGATTCAAGAACCGCTTTCGCTCGCTCTGGCACAAATTGCTCGGTTTTGCGCTTAACTTGTCAGCACCAGTTTGAGTGTCTCCAGCCGAAAGGCGACCCCCGAGAATTCCCATCCCCGTAGGCGAACAGCCTAGTCTTCAGGCCCGCTTCCGACCAGTGTCGTACGGGGGGCAACGAGCCTGACGTTTGTTGTTAGGGATCGACAGATAGGTTCAATTTCGCGGGTTCGGTGGCGATGGGACAGTTAACGTGAATATCCGATGGCCCGCCTGGATCGTGACGACGCTGGCTGTGTCAGGATGCGTTACCTATTCCCCGGCTGCGATTGACTCGGCTTCAGTGGCCGCTCACCAGCTCGTCCACGATCTCGGAGATGCTAGCGTCTGCTCCGAACTTCGGCGTCTGGCGAGGGACCGTGAATGTGTCGGCGCCACGCCCGATCGACTCTATCTGTTCGCGGCGGCTGTCGCGTTCAACCCGGCGGTGAAGGCAGCTGACGCAGTCGTCAGGACCGCGGAAGCTGAAGCGCGCGCGGCTCGTACGTATCCTGGGCCAGTCCTCACCCTGTCGGCCGAGTACGCGAACGATCCAGCGACCACTTCGCCCTGGCTCTACGGCGTGGCAGGCGACTTACCGCTCGATTTTGGCCAACGTCGGAACGGTCGTACACGCCAAGCTGACGCCAAGCTGGCGCTGGCGCGATTCGATCGCCTCGAAGCGCTCTGGACGCTGCGCATGGCGCTGCGCAAAGCAGAAACCGACAGCATCAACGCTGCGGGCGAGCGGCTGATCTTTGCCGACTTGTCCGCCATCCGCGAGCGCCAATTGGCCTCCGCGGGCCGCAAACTGTCTGAAGGCGAAATCTCGCGCCGCGAGGTGGACCGATTTCGCGCTGAAGCGAGCAACGATGTCCTGCGGCGTCTTGACGCCGAGCGACGGTCCTCGGAAGCACTGGCGGCTCTTGCAGGCGCTATTGGCGTTCCGGCCGCTCAGTTCGACAACCGCACGCTCGACTGGTCCGATTACGCCGCGCCCACGCGGATTGCCGAAACCCAACTTGACGCGCTGGCCGAGGCAGCCCTAGGGGGACGACCGCAGGTTTTCCGCGCCATGGTCGCCTACGATCAGACTGAGGCGAGCCTGCGCACTGCGATTGCCGAACAGTTTCCGGCGCTTAGCATCAGCGCAGGCTACACGTGGGAGCGCGGGCTGGTGAAGCTCCCGGCATCAGTCGGCCTCGCGTTGCCGCCGGCTGATTTAAACCAGGCGGCGATCCGCGTCGCCGAGGCGTCGCGGGCCGAGGCCGGAACCCATGTGGAGGAAGCGGTGCACAAGGTTCTCGCCGATATCGACGCCGCCCGGGCGTCCTACAGGACCGCGTGGGGCGCGCTCGGCACGATCCGGTCGACCATACTCGTGACCGCTCATGCGCTTGCACAGCAAGCAGACAGGGAAATCGATGCCGGGACGATTGACCGCGTCGACTGGGCGAGTGCGCAGGCTGCGCTCGCTCAAGCGAAACTGGATGAACTCGCGGCGATCGGCCAGGTGCGCGCTACTGAAAGCCAGCTGGAAGATGCGCTGCGCGCGCCGCTGAGCGGCCCGGAACAAGCGCTCGGGCTCAAACAGATCGTGACGGAGACTGGTCGATGATCCCTGCTCGAATTACATTCTTCGTCCTGGTCTCAGTGTTGGTCTACCCTGCCGCGATCGCCCAGGCAGCGTCCGCGCATGTGGAGCTGACCAAGGCGCAGCAGCAGAAGATGGGGGTGGCGGTCGCGCCGTTGATGTCAGTGACATTGCCGGCGACGGAAGGCGCTTATGCGGCAGTTGTCGACGTTTCGCCGCTTGCCGCCCTTGCCTCGGAAGTTGCTGCCGCCCGCGCTGCCGCGAGCGCATCGCGGACTCAGGCCAATCGGCTTGCGCGCCTTGCGGCGCAGGACCAGAGCGCTTCGCGCCAATCGGTCGAAGCGGCGGAGGCCGCGGCGAAGTCTGACGAGGCGAGGCTTGCCCTTGCTCAGCGCCGAATTGGGCTCGAATGGGGACCTGCTTTTGCACGTTTGTCCTGGAACGATCTCAACCGCCTGCTTGGTCAGATCGCGACCGGAGACGTCGCTTTGGTGCGCATCGACGGCGTCCACAGCACTGGAGCAGCGCCGAAGCAAGCGCTTCTGCGGGACAGAAGTGGCGTTCCGCTAACTACCGTAACAATTCTCGGCATCGCTGCAACCGCTGACCCGCGATTCCAGACCCCTGGACTCTTCGCCTTAGCGAAAGGCCAAGCTGCGGCCAGTCTCCGACCGGGGCGAGTGCTAGCCGCTGAGGTTGCTGATGGCGCCGCCATTGCTGGCGTCGTCCTGCCACGCACCGCACTGGTCCGGATCGACGCAGCAACATGGGCCTATGTTCAAACGGACAGTGACGGCTTCGATCGACGGCCGGTTTTGGGTGCACGCCAGGTCGAGCAAGGCTGGATCGTGATGCAGGGCTTTGAGGTCGGCGACAAGATCGTCGTCAATGGCGCTGGCGCGCTGATAGCAGCCGAGCACGGCGCCGAAACCAAAGAGGCTGACTAGACCATGCTGACGTCGCTGGTCCGCACCTCGCTTGCCCGTCCGTGGCTAGTCCTGCTGGCGGCGGTGCTGATGTCGATTTACGGCGCGGTCCTCCTGACCCGCGCCGAGGTCGAGGTCTTCCCCGAATTCGTGCCGGCGCAGGCCGATATCCAGGCCGAGGCGCCGGGCATGACCGCGACGCAGGTCGAGCTTCTGGTGACCCGACCGATCGAAAACGCCATCAATGGCGCGACGGGGGTTGAATCTGTCCGTTCGCAATCGATTCAGGGACTCGCCGTCGTCAATGTGGTTTTCCGCCGGGGAGAAGATCCCTACCGCGCCCGCCAGGTCGTCGCCGAGCGTTTGGTCGAGGTCACGGGCTCCCTTCCCGCTGGCCTCAAAGCGCCGACGATATCCCCTCTGACATCCTCGACCATGGACCTGCTGAAGATTGGGTTTGTGAGCGACAAGTTGTCTCCGATGGAGCTGGAGGACCTCGTCGAGTGGACAGTCCGTCCCCGGCTTCTCTCGACACCGGGCGTCGCCCGCGTCAACATTTTCGGCGGTGAGCGGCGTCGGCTTGAGGTTCGCGTGCGACAGGCCGACCTGGTCGCCCGAGGCGTAACGCTGGCTGATGTCGAAGCTTCCGTACAAGCGGCGACCCAGGTACGCGGCGGCGGGTTCGTAGAGACCGAAGCGCAGCGGGTCTTGCTCGAACCGCGCGGCGCCGCACTTGCGCCGGCCGATATTGCCGGCGCGCCGCTGGCGCCGTCGGGCGCCGGTTCGCTCGTCGTTGGCGATGTCGCCGATGTGATGGAGGCCGCAACGCCGAAGTTCGGCGACGCACTGGTCATGGGGCGCCTGGGTGTGCTGGCGGCGCTCTCCAGTCAGTTCGGCGCCAATACCCTGACTACAACGCGCGCCGTAGAAGCCGCACTCGATGAATTGCGCCCCAATCTCGAAGCGCGTGGCGTCACGATGTTTGGAGCCATGCATCGCCCCGCCAACTTCATCGAGACCGCGCTGGACGGCGTCCGCGGCGACCTATTGCTGGGCGCCTTCCTGATAACTCTCGTTCTGCTGGCGCTGACCCGCGATCTCCGCGTCGTGTTCATCGCCTTTGTGTCGATCCCGCTTTCCCTCCTGGCGGCAATGATCGTTCTTGCTCTTTCAGGCCTTACCCTTAACACCATGATCCTCGGTGGGCTCGCTGTCGCGCTCGGCGTTGTTATCGACGACGCCATTATTGGCGTCGAGAACATCCTTCGCCGGCTGCGGGACCGCGGTGATCGACCGGCGCGGGAGGTTGTCCTCGACGCCTCGGTCGAGGTCCGCGCGCCAGTTGTCTATGCGACCTTTGTCCTGGCGCTGACCATGGTGCCTGTGCTGTTCCTGACGGGTTTGCAAGGGTCTTTCTTTGGGCCGCTCGCGCTCGCTTTTTTGCTGGCGACGCTGGCCTCTCTGGTCGTTGCGATTACCGTCACACCAGCTCTGTCGCTGTTGCTGCTCGGCAGTGCGAGCCATCTCAAAGAGCCGGGCATGATGCGAGCCGTTCGAGCAGCGCACGCCGATCTCATCCGCGGCCTATGCCGACACCCGCTAGCCGCGATGGCGGTGACGGGGGCGCTCGGCCTCGGGGCCATCTTTGGGTTCACGCAGTTCGGCGCCGAGCTGCTCCCGGCCTTCCGCGAAGGCCATTACGTCCTCAAAGTCAACGGTCCGTCGGGCGCCTCGTTGGGGTGGATGCGCGAGACCGGACTGAGAATCACCAAAGACCTGCTCGCCATTGACGGGGTGGCGACGGTTGAACAACAGATCGGCCGCGCTGAGGGCGGTGAAGATACGTTCCCGCCCAACCGTTCAGAAGTGCATGTCGACCTCAAGAAAAAGGTCGACGCACAACACGAAGACAAAATCCTCAAGGGCATTCGCGACGCCATGGCCGCTTACCCCGGCATCGGATCAGAAACATTGACATCCCTTGGCGACCGCATCGCCGAAAGCCTGTCGGGTGAGACAGCGGCCATTGTCATCAGCATCTATGGAGCGGACCTCGACGAACTTGACCGCATCGCCAATCAGATCGCGGCAGTGGTCCGAGCCGTGCCGCACGCCGTCGACGTCCAGGTCGCTTCGCCGCCCGGCGCGCCGGCAATGGCGATAACCTTCGAACCCGCCCGTCTGGCGCTGCGCGGCGTCAGCTCTAGCGACGCCTACGACGCCATTGAGGCGACCTATCAGGGCCGCATCGTCGCACAGATTCCGAACGCCGAGCGGATCACCGATGTGGCGGTGACGCTACCAAACGGCCTCGCGCGCGATCCCGAAGCGATCGGCGCCCTGCAACTCCACAGCGCTACGGGCGGCCTGACGCCACTGAGCGAGGTCGCCATTGTCGATTTGATCGAGGGTCGGGCGACGATCTCGCATGATGGCGGGCGGCGCCGCCAGGTCGTTACCGCGAATGCCGGCACGCGCGATATCGGCGGGCTGACGCAGGCGATACGCGCCGCAATTGCACAGAAGGTCAAACTCCCAGCGGACGTCTATCTCGATTACTCCGGCGCGGCCCAAGGCCAGGCTGCAGCGACGCAGCAGCTCGCCGCCAACGTCGGATTTGCAGCAATTGGGGTGATTGCGCTTCTTGTCCTGGCTTTCGGTGGCGCCCGTCCGGCGATACTTATCCTTGCGGGCGCACCCGCCGCCTTAGCCGGCGGCATCGTGGCGGTTTTTCTCCTCGGCGGCGGCGTTCTGTCGCTCGGCGCCCTGGTCGGTTTCGTCACGCTATTCGGTATTGCAGCGCGCAACTCGATCCTGATGGTCTCGCATGTCGACCACCTCGTCGATAGCGAAGGCGAGACCTGGGGCGTTGGGGCCGTCGCTCGGGCCGCAAGCGAAAGGCTGACGCCGATTGTCATGACTGCCCTGGTGACGGCACTCGGCATGCTGCCGTTGGCGCTTGGCTCGGGCGAGGCGGGACGCGAGGTTCAAGGACCGATGGCCCAGGTAATTCTCGTCGGTCTGGCAACATCGACCCTCTTCAGCCTGCTGTTGCTGCCGCCGCTTATACTGGCATTCCGGCGTCCGCGCGCCGTGGCTAAATCGCATCTGGGAATGTCCAAGACCGCCGATGTTGATTGAAGCGCTTGAAGGCCGATAGCGGCCCGCCGGCTGCGATGAGGGCCATCAGCTCCTTCTTGTGCCGGTCCAGCTTGTGCCGGTCCAGCGGCGACACGCTGCCGCCCGAAGGCTTGGCCGCACAACTGCCGGTCTGTTCCACCCGCTGCATCCACTTGATCGCCGAACTCGGGCAGACCTCGAAGTGCTCCGCCGCCTCGCGCCGCGAGGCCCTGCCTTCAACCCTTGCAACCACTCGCTCGCGGATATCCTGCGAATAAGGCCGCGCCATCGTCGCCTCCAGGCTCGAATC
>JANMWT010000284.1:0-11480 GCA_031394145.1 Alphaproteobacteria bacterium
ACATCGAGCCCGACCAGGGCGCGACCCCAGATGGTGTAGGATTTGTCGAGCGCTTCGTGCGATTGGCGCAGCAAGAAGAACTGCGTGTCGGCCGAGTTGGGTTCACTGGTCCGCGCCATCGAGGCAATGCCCGGGCAGTGGATTGCCCAGGTATCGACCTGGTGGTTGGCCATCAGGTCTGCCGCCTCGTCTGGTTGGCCGTGAACAATGAAGCCGTCGAAATAGCCGACATTATCGCCGTTCGCCGCCTTGCCGAACCATTGCACCGGCGTCTTTGCCGGGTCGCGCTTGAACGTGAATTCGGCCTTGAGCTCAGGATAGGGCGTCGAGAGCATATAGATTGCTGAAACCTCGCCGCCCTGAGCCATGAAATCGTCGATGACGCGATGGAAAGGCAAGCCGTTGTAATGACCGGCGCGGGTGATTTTCTTGACCTGCGCTATGTGACCTGGCGCGAAGTCCGGGCGCAGTTCGATCAAGACGTCCTGACGATTGATCGTCAGGTCGAGGACATTTTCGAGATCGAGCTTGCGCCAGTTCGCTGGGTCATCGGCAGGGCCTGCATAAGCAGAGCCGCCCAAACCGGTCGCAAAGATCGACAGCAACGCCACGATGGCGCCTGCGCCGCGGATAGCACCCTTCTTCATGCTCATGCCTATTTCTTCGATCCGTACTTGGCCGCAAGCCGCGTGTTGACGTCTTCCGGCACAAATAGATCGGCTCTCCCGCCCAGCCGCGCAATCTCTTTTACCAGTTTTGACGACACGGCCTGGTGAACCGGATCGGCCATCAGGAATACCGTCTCGATGTCGTCGTTCATTTTCTGGTTCATGGCGACCATCTGGAATTCGTATTCGAAATCCGAAACAGCCCGCAGCCCGCGAATGATGATGCCGGCGCCGCATTCTTCGGCGAAATGCATCAGCAGGTTTTCAAACGGGCGCGCTTCGATCTCGACCCCGTTGGTGAATTGGCGGGTTTCGCGCATCACCATGTCGACACGCTCCTCAAGCGAGAAGAGCGGTCCCTTGTCGCGGTTGATCGCGACGCCGATGATCAGCTTGTCGACCAGTTTCACGGCGCGACTGATGATGTCGATGTGACCGTTGGTGATCGGATCAAAGGTTCCGGGGTAGAGGCCGATGCGGTTCACGCTTCGCCCCGCCGCAGCCGCTCGGGCGGGCGCTGCACTTCGCGCGGGGCGCGCTTCACCCGCCGCCCGCCTCTCCGGTCGTCTCGTCACCGCTCTGGTCCTCCAGCCTCTCGACCGAGACGACACGTTCGCCGGCCGCCACACGCAGGACGCGAACGCCCTGGGTCGCACGGCCCGCGATGCGGATCTGATCGACGGCGCATCGTATCAACTGGCCGGCATCCGTGACCAGCATGATTTCGTCGTCCTGGCGTACCGGGAAGGAGGCGACCAGCCGGCCCTTTTCGCCCAATTTGTGGGCAATCAGGCCTTTGCCGCCGCGGCCGGTGATGCGGTAGTCGAACGCCGAGGCGCGCTTGCCCATTCCGTCCTGGGTGAGCGTCAGGATGAATTCTTCGGCCGCCGCCAGCTCCTCGATTCGGGTCTGGGAGAGAATGACCTCGCCGCCATCGGCTGGCGCGACGGCGGAGATATCGCCATCAACCGCCTCTTCTGCGACGTCTTCAACTTCTTCTTCGACCGCCTCATCGCCCTCAGTTCGCCGCAGGGCGTTGGCGTGCTTGAGATAAGCGCGCGCTTCAGCTGGAACAGCTCTGATGTGGCTGAGCACGCTCATCCCGATCAGCTCGTCGCCTGCGCCAAGACGGATGCCGCGGACGCCGGTGGACGTCCGGCCGGTGAACACCCGCACCTGCTCGACCGGGAAGCGTATGCACTGGCCGAGCGCGGTGGTCATCAGGATGTCGTCGGACGGCGAACAGATCTGCACGCCGACGATCGAATCTGAATCGTCCTCCAGCTTCATGGCGATCTTGCCGGCGCGGTTCACCTGGACGAAGTCGGCCAGCATGTTGCGGCGAACGCCGCCGGAGCGCGTGGCGAAGAGGATGTTGAGTTTCTCGCGCTCGGCTTCCGAAGCCGGCAGCGGCATCACCGAGGTGATGCGCTCACCGGTCTGCAATGGCAGGATGTTGACCAGAGCCTTACCCTTGGAGCTTGGCGCGCCCAGCGGCAGGCGCCAGACCTTCTGCTTGTAGACCATGCCGGTCGAAGAAAAGAACAGGATTTCGGTGTGGGTGTCGGCTGCGAACAGCCGGATCACGAAATCGTCTTCCTTGGTCTCCATCCCGCCGCGACCTTTGCCGCCGCGGTTTTGCGTTCGATAGGCCGACAAGGCGGTTCGTTTCACATAGCCGCCATGGGTGACCATGACGACCATGTCTTCGCGCTCGATGAACGCTTCGTCTTCGAGATCAAGATCGGCCTCGAGAAATTCCGAACGGCGCGGCACCGCGAACCGGTCGCGGAATTCCGTCAGCTCATCCTTGATGATCGCCATAACGCGGGCGCGCGACCCGAGGATGCTGAGGAAGTCCTTGATCGCCTCAGCCAGGCCGCTGGCCTCCTTGCCAATCTCGTCGCGACCAAGATTGGTCAGCCGTGAAAGCTGTAGCGCGAGGATGGCGCGAGCCTGCTCGTCCGAGAGGCGGATGTCGCCCTTCTCGTTGATCACGGTTCTGCGGTCAGCGATGAGCCCGATCAACGGCCCCATGTCCATCGATGGCCAGGCGCGATCAAGGAGCGCTATGCGTGCTGAATCCGGATCGGATGAATAGCGGATGATCCGGATGATTTCGTCGATGTTGGCGACCGCCAGCGCAAGACCAATCAGGACGTGGGCGCGGTTGCGCGCCTTGTTGAGCTGGAACTTGGTGCGCCGGGCGACAACCTGTTCGCGGAAGATCAAGAAGGCCTGCAGCATCGAGCGCAGGTTCATCAATTCGGGCCGGCCGCCATTCAGCGCCAGCATGTTGACGCCAAACGAGGTCTGCATCGGCGTGAAGCGATAAAGCTGGTTGAGCACGATGTCGGGCGACGCGTCGCGTTTGATCTCGATGACGACGCGAATGCCGGTGCGATCACTTTCATCGCGCAGATCGCCGATGCCTTCGATCCGCTTATCGCGCACCAGCTCGGCGATCTTTTCGACCATGCCGGCCTTGTTCACCTGGTACGGCACGTCGTGAACGATGATCGCCTCGCGACCGCCCTTGACTGTCTCGATGCTGGTCCGGGCGCGCATGATCACCGAGCCGCGACCGGTCATCAGCCCGTTGCGCGAACCGGCGCGACCGATGATCAGGCCTCCGGTCGGGAAGTCGGGTCCCGGGACGATGTCGAGGAGCGCAAGATCGTCGATCGCAGGATTGTCGATCATCGCCATGGCCGCATCGATGATCTCGCCGAGATTGTGCGGCGGCACGTTGGTCGCCATGCCGACGGCGATGCCGCCGGCGCCGTTGACCAAGAGATTTGGAAATTGCGCCGGCAAAACGCTCGGCTCTTTTTCCTTGCCGTCATAGTTGTCGACAAAGTCGACCGCGTCCTCGCGGATATTGGCGACCAGCGCCATCGCCGCCTTGGTCATCCGGCTTTCGGTGTAGCGCATCGCCGCCGGCGGATCATTGTCGATCGAGCCGAAATTGCCCTGCCCGTCGATCAGCGTGAGGCCCATCGAGAAGGGCTGAGCCATTCGCACCAGCGCGTCATAGACCGACTGATCGCCGTGCGGGTGAAACCGCGCCAGCACATCGCCGACCACGCGGGCGGATTTCGAATAGCTCTTGTCCGACGTCATGCCGATGTCGAACATCGAGTAGAGGATGCGGCGGTGAACCGGCTTCAGGCCGTCGCGCACATCTGGCAGGGCGCGGCTGACGATGACGCTCATCGCGTAATCGAGATAGGACTTCTTCATCTCGGCAGTGATCGAGATGGGCGCAATATCGCCTGCCCCATTCGCGCCCGGACCAGGAGGACCGGGTTTGCGCGGTTCGTCGGGAGTGTCGGTCAAGAAAAGCCGTCCGGAAGGTTGGAAGCGGCAGGACGCCGCAGGATTCGGGACCCGACTTTAGCCCATTAAACCAGGGCGCGACAAACGTTTGCGGCGGTTGATCCACAGCCCACGGTCCGTGCATGTCCAGCGTTGCCCAAAGAGCGCAGCCGTCTGCCGGTCGGATTTGGCCCGCCCCGGTCTTGAGCCGTTGCGGCTAGAACGGAATTTCGTCGTCGAAATCCCCGCCGCGCGAGAAGTCTTCCTTCTGGCCGCTGCTGCTGGCCTTGGCGCCGTGTGCGGGAGGCCGACCGCCGCCACCGGCCGAGGACTGGTCAAAGGAACGCTCGGCGCCGCCTTCACCCTTGCCGTCCAGCATGGTCAGGGTCGAGCCGAAATTCCGCAGGACGACTTCGGTCGAGTATTTGTCGTTGCCGTCCTTGTCCTGCCATTTGCGGGTCTCAAGCTGGCCTTCGAGATAAACCTTCGAGCCCTTCTTCAGGTATTGCTCGACAATCCGCACCAGGCCTTCGGAGAAGACCACGACACGGTGCCACTCGGTCTTTTCCTTGCGCTCGCCTGAAGCCTTGTCACGCCAGCTTTCCGAGGTGGCGATCGAGAGGTTGGCGATCTGGCCGCCGCTGGGCATCTGCTTGATCTCGGGATCGCGTCCGAGATTTCCGATCAGGATCACCTTGTTCACTGAACCGGCCATGCACGTCTCCATCGCTGTTCCGGCCCCGGCGCCTTCCTGGCTGCCGCTCCGGTTCCTGACACACTTCACTGGGCGCCGCTTTGCGGGAGGCGGAAACCGCCCCTGTAAAGGCGCCCGTCGCACCTTAGCCTGAAAGCACGGCGGCCGGTTCACCGGAACGATGATCGCCCACAGAAATTCAGCCCCCGGGCAGGATCATGGGGCAGGATCATGCGGCGTCGTCGTGTTCATCGTTTGTTCTAAGGTGAGTTGAAGCGCCTGACAAGACCCAACAAACGCCAGGCAGACGACCGGCTTACCGGAGGCGGCCGTTCCGGCTGCGCAATACCGAGGCGGCCGCGATCCGATCCCGAGCGGCGACATTCCGGGAGCGGAGGAACCTGCGCAAACATCTTGCCCAGCGGCGGCGGCTCACCAAGGCCGAAGCGAGTCGATCGTCGTCGCGAACATCGCAGTGTAAGCTGGGTAGTCGGCCCACGGCGTATAACAGCCGGCCATGGTTATGCGGCCTGGCAGAACGTAGAAGCCGTATCGCACCGCGACGTCCTTGCCATCGGCCTTGTAGCGCAGCGTGCCGACATGGAAGAAGGCGTCGGCGAATGGGCGGATCTCGCTGGTCACCACATTCAACTGCGCCGGTTCAACGCCCAGAAGATCGGCCCACTCCGCCAGCGTATAGACGTGGCCGAGGCTGGTATTGATGTCCTGAAGCGTGAGCTTGGCCAGGGGGGCGAGGTCTTTGGTCTGCGCGTTGCAGTTTGCGCCGGTTTTCGACGAGTTGCCCTCGAAGGACTCGAAAAGGCCCGCGCTCGCCGGCTTGTCAGCGGCTAGCGTCCAGCCCTCTGGAAACGTGATCGAGGCCCGGTCTCCGTGGAAGGAAGCGCCCGTCAACGCCAACACCGCAATCGGCCCCAGTAGGAAGTTTTTCAACGATCTGAATGCCATGCCGGCCCCCATGCGAGCCTGATACTTCCCCGGATCGTTCCCGCCTACAAGGCGAGGGGCCTGATCCCCATATCGACCGCGCACACGAAATTTGGCCGAGGGACAAGACAGGATTGAGCGTTCCGGTTATGTTCCAGGCCTGAGTCGACCCGACGAATCGACTCCGATCGAACCCTCCTGCAAGATTAACCGCGAGAACCTCCCGGAACGGCCAAGAAACAATGTCGGAACTGACGCATATCCGCGTGCGCGGCGCACGCGAGCACAATCTCAAGAACATCGACGTCGACATCCCGCGCAACGAGCTGGTGGTGATCACCGGCCTGTCCGGATCAGGCAAGTCGTCGCTGGCGTTCGATACGATCTACGCCGAGGGCCAGCGGCGCTATGTCGAAAGCCTGTCGGCTTACGCCCGGCAATTCCTCGAGCTGATGCAGAAGCCCGATGTCGAGCGGATCGAAGGCCTCTCGCCGGGGATCTCGATCGAGCAGAAAACCACCTCGCGCAACCCGCGCTCGACCGTCGGCACGGTCACCGAGGTCTATGACTATATGCGCCTGCTTTGGGCACGCGTCGGCGTGCCCTATTCGCCCGCCACCGGTCTGCCAATCGAAAGCCAGACCGTGAGCCAGATGGTCGACAAGGCGATGGCGTTCGGCGAGGGCGCGCGCTTCTTCCTTCTTGCGCCGATGATCCGCGGCCGGAAAGGCGAATACCGCAAGGAATTTGCCGACCTGCTCAAGCGCGGCTTCCAGCGCGTCAAGGTGAATGGCGAATTCTACGAACTCGAGGATCCGCCCAAGCTCGACAAGAAGCTGAAGCACGACATCGACGTGGTCGTGGACCGCATCGTCATCAAGGCGGGGCTGGAGCAGCGCCTGGCCGAAAGCTTCGAGCAGGCGCTTGATCTTGCCGACGGCATCGCGGTTGCAGAATTCGTCGAGAAGGAAGGCAGCGGCAAGGAGCCAAGTCGCGTCACTTTCTCAGCCAAGTTCGCCTGCCCGGTCTCCGGTTTTACCATCCCCGAGATCGAGCCGCGTTTGTTCTCGTTCAACAACCCCTTTGGCGCCTGCCCGACCTGCGATGGCTTAGGTGAGCAGCTGAAGGTTGATCCGGCGATGATCGCGCCTGAGCCGGACCGGACCCTCAACAAGGGCGCCATCGCACCTTGGGGCAAGGCAACCTCGCCGCTGCAGACCCAGACGCTCCAGGCGCTGGCCAAAAAGTACAAGTTCTCGCTCGACGTCGCCTGGTCGAAGCTTCCAGACAAGGTGCGCGACATCATCCTCTTCGGCACCGGCGAGGAAGAAGTCGATTTCGTTTTCGATGACGGCATGCGCCGCTATGAGGTCACCAAGCCTTTTGAAGGCGTCGTCGGCAACCTCGAACGACGTTTCCGGGAGACTGACAGCCAATGGATGCGCGACGAGATTGCGCGTTATCAATCGTCCGCCCCCTGCCCGGTCTGCAAGGGCAAACGCCTGCGACCTGAGGCGCTGAGCGTGCGCATCGCCGAGAGCGATATTTCACAAGCGTCCAACCTCTCTATCAAGCTCGCCCGCGACTGGTTTGACGGCCTCTCGAAGAAGCTGACCAAGAAGCAGAACGAGATCGCGGTGCGCATCCTGAAGGAGATCCGCGATCGGCTTCAATTCCTCAACGACGTCGGCCTCGACTACCTGACCCTGGCCCGCGCCTCAGGAACGCTCTCGGGCGGCGAAAGCCAGCGTATCCGGCTGGCCTCGCAGATCGGCTCCGGGCTGTCGGGCGTGCTCTATGTGCTCGACGAGCCCTCGATTGGCCTGCATCAGCGCGACAACGCCCGTCTGTTGGAGACGCTGCGGCGTCTGCGCGATCTCGGCAACTCGGTCATTGTTGTCGAGCACGACGAGGACGCCATTCTCACCGCCGACCATGTCATCGACATGGGGCCGCGCGCTGGCGTGCTTGGCGGGGAGGTTATCGCCCAGGGTAAACCCGAAGATCTGATGGCCAACCCCAACAGCATTACCGGCCGATATCTTTCGGGGGCCGAGGAGATCGCCATCCCGGAGCGGCGGCGCTGGACCAACAAGACCAAGACGGTGAAAGTTGTCGGCGCGACCGGCAACAACCTCAAGAAGGTGACTGCAGAAATTCCACTCGCGGTGTTCACCTGCGTCACCGGCGTCTCGGGCGGTGGCAAGTCGACGCTGGTGATCGAGACGCTCTACAAGGCGCTGGCGCGCCGGCTGAATGGCGCAAGCGATCCGCCGGCCCCCCACGAGAAGATCGAAGGCGTCGACCAGCTCGACAAGATCAT
The DNA here is from genome assembly GCA_031394145.1 of Alphaproteobacteria bacterium. Taxonomy (GTDB): domain Bacteria; phylum Pseudomonadota; class Alphaproteobacteria; order Caulobacterales; family Hyphomonadaceae; genus UBA7672. The sequence goes on from JANMWT010000284.1 coordinate 7,949, forward strand.
CGACATCGACCAGTCACCGATCGGCCGTACGCCGCGCTCCAATCCCGCGACGTATACGGGCGCCTTTGGCCCGATCCGTGACTGGTATACGGGTCTGCCGGAGTCCAAGGCGCGCGGTTATCAGGCTGGCCGCTTCTCGTTCAACGTGAAGGGCGGGCGCTGCGAGGCCTGCCAGGGGGATGGCGTCGTCAAGATCGAGATGCACTTCCTGCCCGACGTCTATGTCACCTGCGACGTCTGCAAGGGCCATCGCTACAATCGCGAGACACTCGAAGTTCACTACAAGGGCAAGTCGATCGCCGACGTGCTCGACATGACGGTTGAAGAAGCACGCGTCTTCTTCGCGGCTGTGCCCGGCATCCGCTCGAAGATGGAGACGCTGGTGCGCGTCGGCCTCGGCTATGTGAAAGTCGGCCAGCAGGCGACGACGCTGTCAGGCGGAGAAGCGCAGCGCGTAAAGTTGGCCAAGGAATTGTCCAAGCGCGCCACCGGCCGCACCTTGTATATTCTCGATGAGCCGACCACCGGTCTGCACTTCGACGACGTGAAAGCGTTGCTGGAAGTGCTGCAGGAACTTGTCGACGCCGGCAATACGGTGGTGGTGATCGAGCACAATCTCGATGTCATCAAGACCGCCGACTGGATCATCGATATGGGACCCGATGGCGGCGATGGCGGCGGTCTGGTTGTCGCGATCGGCACACCCGAAGAGGTCGCGGCTAACAAGAAAAGCTGGACCGGAAAATTCCTGACCCAGACCTTCGAGCGTCAGGCTGAGCGCCGGGCGCGGCAGAAGAAAGCGCCGAAAACAGCTGCAAAACCGGCGTCAAAAGCGAAGAAGGCGAATCGCACCGCAGCACAGGCAGCGGAGTGATCAAGCCCTGCGAAGGTGTGCAATTCCGGGACTTATCCCCGTTTTGCACGCGAAAAGCCTGTAAAACAGGGCAAAACACGCAGGAATCAGCTTGAATTCTTTGTTCCAGTGGGCTCCACACGAACGGCGCCTGGCTAACGAATCTTCAGGCGACTGAATTTCCAAAGGGAGTCCGAAGACCATGGCCACTGCGCCCGCGAAAGCAAAAGTAAACACTGTCAGCCTCAAGCATCTTGCCGCTGCGTTGGCGGAAAATCATGAAATGCCGAAGAAGCAGAGCGAAGCGATGCTCAACGACCTCGTCGTGATGCTGACCAAGCACCTCAAGAAAGGCGACCGCATCCGCATCGCCGGCCTTGGCATCCTGGTGGTGCGCAAGCGCGCCGCCCGCATGGGCCGCAACCCGGCGACGGGTGAAGCGATCAAGATCAAGGCGTCGAAGAAAGTCGCCTTCCGTGCTGCGAAGGAACTCAAGGAAGCGGTTTAGTCGCTTCCTCTTCCAAGCGATCAGCCAAGCGCCCGGACCTGCAAAGGTCCGGGCGTTCTGTTATGTTCGGCAGGCATATCGGGGGCGCTATGTCCAAGCTTCTCCAGGTCACACCGTTCATGCGCGTGCCTGATATCGACGCCGCCGTTTCATTCTTCGTGACGACGCTCGGCTTCAAGCTCGGCGTCCAGATCGAGGGCTATGCCTTTGTGAGGCGCGACAATGCCGCCTTCCGCCTGATCGAGGATGACTGTCCGCTCGCTCCGCGCGGCGGCGGGCGCTATGCCAGCTATATCGACGTCCAGGATGTCGATGGGCTCTATGCGGACCTGAAGCCGATGCTCGATCGGCAGCCGGCGGGCCATGTCTGCGCCCCGTTCAACCAGGATTACGGCCAGCGCGAGTTCACCGTCATTGGCCCCGATGGCGAGCTCATCGCCTTCGGCCAAACGATCGAGGCGCGCTAGCTGTTGGCGATGGCGGGCGACGATTTCGCAACGCGACTATATCGGGCCGCGTCTATTTCGGTACGAAGTCCGTCGGCCGCAACCCCCGGTAGAGATGCGCGGCGAGCGCCAGCGCCGGGATTTCACTCATTGCGCCGACAAATCCTGAAAAGCCGCCAACCAGGAACACTTCGACCGGAGATGCGGGCGAGGCGCCGCCGGTGATGGTGACAAGGAGTGCCGACAGGAAATACGAGACGATCACCGCTGGCAGTCGCGTCAGCACGATCGCCGCCAGCACGCGCAGGAAGTTACCGTGCGTCCAGCTCCAGGTCTGGAAGATCACAATCCGGCGCTCGCCAATGCTGGCGGCGTTGATCACCACCAACCGCACCAGCAGCCAGATCACGATCGCGCAGACCAGAAACACGAACAGTGAGAAGGCCGCCTCACCGGTCGGGCCCAGGCGCTCTGCGACGACGCGACTGAACCGGTCGGGATCGGCCAGGAGAGCCTGCAGCTCCTGAGGCGTGCCAGCGACGCGGCCCAGCACGGTCACGAACAGCACCAGCGCGACCAGCAGCACGATCGGCGCGATCATGACCAGCAATGAAAGTGAGACCCCGATCAAACGCACTTCGTCGGCGCCAAAGGAGAGGCCAAAGGGCCCCGTCGCTTCATTTCGAACAGCCCGACGCAGCACCGCGGCGAAGAAAACCGCACCGGCAACGGTGCTGAGCGCGAGGCTGATGATCCGCCCCCCCGCTGGCGCCATGGCCTGGAAGAGATCGCCCAGTCCGGCAGCAAGGGCGACCACGGCCGCCGCCGGTGCAAATTCCGCCCAATGGGCGAAGAAGAAGCGCCACGCAGCCGCAACACTGGCTCGAACCGGCGCCTTGCCGTTTGAGGCGTCTGAGGCGTCTGAGGCGTCTGACATGGGCGGCGGTCTCCTCGAACGGCCGATGCCTAAAGCATGCGGCGCGAGCCGGCAACGGCGCTCCCCAAGCCCGATGGGCGATCGGCCCGCTTCAGCGCCGCGATCCGGTTCGGGCTAGCCGATCCTGAAGATCACCGAGAAGACATAGTTGTTGCGGCGAAGCCGGCAGGTCCGCGGGTCGGCGCTGTCCTTGGCGATCCAGCGAAACTTCGGCGACGCCTTGACCAGAGCCTCGGCAAATACGCCCGAGGGCACCGAACCGAGCACTTCGGCTTTGGTAACCAATCCCTGGTCGTTGGTGCCGAACTTCATGGTGACCGCGCCGACCATTCCGCGGTATTCGGCGGCGGTTGGATACTGGAAGCCGCCAAGATCAAACCTTCGCTCGCAGACGGGAAGCGGGCTGGCATTGTCGACAAAGATCGCGTTGCCCGGCTGTTTGAGGACATGGCGTCTCACGGCCACCGGGATGTTCGAGCCGGTCTGCTGAGAGAAGGGCGACACGGATGTTTGGATCGCATCGAGCCAGGCGCCTGCTTCGTACATGTCGCGGCCGAGCGCCTCACGGATATGGGGCTCGGTCGCCGCATCGATGTCTGTAACGATCGCAACATAGACGGCTTCCATCGCCCCGATATCCTTGGCCGAAGGCGAACTGAGGAATTCTGCGGCGGCGCCGGCGATCCGCGCACGGTCCGCGCGCGCCTTCAAGTCGAGCCCGCCCCGGTCGAGCAGCGTCGTTGCCGTGGCCGAACTCTTGAGGACTTTGGGCCAGGCCCCTTCCGACC
>JANMWT010000298.1:0-2247 GCA_031394145.1 Alphaproteobacteria bacterium
GCTGCGGCGCGGCGCCGGCCTCGACCGGCGCCAGGCTCAGCACCGCCGCCAGCATCATCGTTCTTTTCAGCATGACTGTCCTCTGCCAGTGCGGGTTCAGCTTACACAACCGGAACCGTAAGCTCTGGCGAGCCTGGAGTAAAACGCGATGCGAACAGCACCGGCGCCCGGTGCGCGCGAACCGTGTCGGGAAGAAACTCCAGCATCTTGGCGCATGCGCAGTCGGCCGCTTCGGTGATGCCGAGGTCTTCTCGCTCTCGGATCGGCCTCAGCTGAACGATACAGGCAGCTTTGGCTGGCGATCGACCTCGAGGTGGAATATGTCCGGCCGCGCATAATGGCCGGTCACGTCGAGCGACTTTCTCGCCTGGCGCGCCAGCTCCAGATCGATCTTTGCGTATAAGATTGACTTTTCCCGATGCAAGGGACCGGCAGCCAGTCCACCGGACGGCTTGACGATCACCGCATCGCCCGGATTGATCCATTCGTCTTCGGCGACGAACAGATCGCGGCCCGGAAAGTCAGGCGGCACATCGGCGCCCTGCATGGCCGTCGCCGATGAAAGCACCCAGCAACCACCCTCGCGGGCCACGTGTTTCATCGAAGCTAGCCAGGTCTCGCCGTAATCCCAGGTCGGCGCCACATAGATTTCGATGTTCTGAGCGTACATTGCGTAACGCGCCAGCGGCATGTAGCTCTCCCAACAGAGCAATGCGCCAATCCGTCCGACAGGAGTGTCCACGACCCTCAGTCCCTGGCCGTCGCCCTGACCCCAGACCATCCGCTCGGGATTTGTCGGCATGAGCTTTCTGTGCCGGTTGAGGATCTGCCGGTTCGGGCCGATGATCGCGACGGAGTTGAACAGTGTGGTCCCGCTCACCTCCGCATCGACTTCGTTGAAGCCGACAACCAGGACCATGCCTTTGTCCCTCGCGGCGTCCTGCAAGGGAGCGAGATCATGCCGGGCCAGATTGACGGCGTTCTGGCGCAGCCTGGCGTGGATCTCATTGCCAATCGCTCGGTCAGCCTCAGGCCGAAGCCGCCAGATCCAGCTCGGATAGCCCGGCAGGAAGGCCTCCGGGAACACAAGAAGCTCGGCGCCGCTCGCGCTCGCCTCATCGATAACCCCAAGGGCGATTTCCAAGCTGCGATTGAGGTCGAGCAAGGCAGGCGGCTTCTGACTGATCGCTGCCTTGACCACGCTGTCTCTCCTGCCTCAACACCGCGATCAGGGGCGTAACTCAAGAATAAGATTGAACGGCGTCTCGGTCGCGCGCCGGAATCGGGTGAAACCGGCATCGAGCGCGACCTGGCGTAGCCGGCCTTCGCCGGCCTGTGCGCCCAGCCCGAGCGCAACCTCCTGCGACAGCGACGCGGGCGTGCAGATGAATGTCGATGCGGCATAGAAAATGCGGCCGACGGGATTGAGATTGTCCTCCAGATTGTCGTGCGCGAAAGGTTCAACGACCATCCAGGTACCATCGGACGCCAGTGTCTCCTTGACATGGCGCCCTGCCCCGACGGGATCGCCCATGTCGTGCAGGCAGTCAAAGAAGGCAACAAGATCGTACCCCTTTGCCGGGTAGTCCTTCGCACTGGCCTGCTGGAAGGTGATGCGGTCGGCGACACCAGCTTCCTTTGCCATGTCCTTTGCTCGATCGATCGACGGTCCATGGTAGTCGAAGCCGAAGAACTGCGACTTGGGATAGGCCTGGGCCATCAGGATGGTTGAGGCGCCGTGGCCGCATCCGACATCGGCGACTTTCGCCCCGGCTTTCAGTTTTGCTTCGACGCCGTCCAGAGCCGGGATCCAGGTGGAAACCAGGTTGGCGTTATAGCCGGGCCGGAAGAACCGTTCCGTGCCTGAGAACAGACATTTCGAATGTTCATGCCAACCTACGCCTTTGCCGGTCCGGAAGGCCTCGGCGACCTTCGGCTCATCCATGTAAGCCGACTGCACCACTTCGAAGGCGCCCGCAAAGAAGGCTGGAGAGCTTTCCTCGGCAAAAGCCATTGCTTGCTCGGGCGATAAAGAAAATGCCCGCCTGTCAGGATGGTAGTCGACATAACCGGAGGCCGCCTGAGCAGCTAGCCATTCACGGACATAGCGCTCGTTGAGACCCGCCTTCTTCGCAAGGTCGACGGACGTGACAGCCACGCCGTCCGCCATCGCCTTATAGAGGCCGAGCCGATCGCCGAGCAACACGCTGGCGCCGGCAAGGGCGCTGCCAAGCTCGCCGACGAGCT
>JANMWT010000596.1:0-11470 GCA_031394145.1 Alphaproteobacteria bacterium
ATTGCAAATTTGGTTTCGTCCTCGAAGATGCGGATCGGACCGATGTCCTTTTTGGTGACATTGCCGAAGCGGCAGATGAAAGGTACCAGCCAGCGCGGCTCGGCGTTCTTGCGGCGACCGACATTGATGCAGAACCACGCATTGTCGTTCGGCGTCTCTCGCAGCTCCCGCGGTTCGCGTTCGGGCCGCTCGGCTCGCTCTCGCACCGTTCGCTCTCGAGGGCTGGTCGCCTGGCTGTCGCGCATGCGTGTATCTTCGCCGACGTCTTCCGGCTCGGGATGTTCAGCCCGGCGCAGCCGCATAAGGGTCGCGGCAATCTGCTCAGGCGTTAATTTCTCCATCACCAATCGCGCCAGGGCGAGGTCTTCTTCCGACGGCGCCTCGGCGAAGATCGGATCGTCGAGGAGGCGGGTGCGGTCCTGCGCGCGAATCTCCTCGGCCGTGGGCGGTCCGCTCCACAGCGCGTTGATGTTCGCCGCTCCGAGGATCTGCTCAATCTTCTTGCGCTTGGCGTGCGTAACCATCAGCACCGATACGCCCTTGCGACCCGCCCGGCCGGTCCGGCCGCTGCGGTGAAGCAAATCCGCCTTGTTGGTCGGCGGATCGGCGTGGATCACGATGCCGAGGTCGGGCAGGTCGAGGCCGCGCGCCGCCACATCGGTCGCAACACAGACGCGCGAATGGCCATCGCGCAGCGACTGGAGTGCATCGGTGCGTTCACGTTGGCTGAGTTCTCCTGAAAGGCCAACCACCGAAAAGCCGCGCTCGCGCAGGCTGGCGTGCAAGTGACGAACCGCCTCGCGCGTCTTGCAGAACACCAGCGCTCGGGGCGCTTCGAAATAGCGCAAGACGTTGACGACAGCGCGCTCTATGTCGTGCTGCGCCACGCGCATGACGCGATATTCGATGTCGCCATGCGGCTGGTCGCGGCTGGTGGTGTCGATCCGGACCGCATCGCGCTGGTAGCGGCGCGCCAGCGCCGCAATGTCCTTGGCGATGGTCGCCGAGAACAACAGCGTGCGGCGCGTCGGCGGCGTGGCGTCGAGGATTGCCTCGAGTTCCTCACGAAAGCCGAGATCAAGCATTTCGTCGGCCTCGTCGAGAACAGCGACCTTGAGCGCGGCAAGATCGAGATAGTTGCGTTCAAGATGATCGCGCAACCGCCCCGGAGTTCCGACGACGACATGACAGCCAGCGCTGAGCAGGCGCTGCTCGCGCCGGATGTCCATGCCGCCGACGCATTCGACAATCCGAGCGCCCGTCTCGGCAAAAAGCCACGACAGCTCGCGGCTGATCTGGATCGCCAGTTCACGGGTTGGCGCGATGATCAGCGCCAGCGGTTGGGAGGCCGGTCCGAACTCGGGGTTCGACCCGAGGAGGGTGGAAGCCATGGCCAACCCAAATGCGACTGTCTTGCCCGATCCGGTCTGGGCCGAGACGAGGAGGTCGGCGACCGGGTCGGCCTCGAGCACGGCGCTTTGTACCGGGGTCGGCGTCTCGTAGCCACGCGCGGCGAGGGCGCGATCAAGCGCAGGGTGGCTGGGGGGGAAGGGCATGAAAAGCGGCTTTATCTTTGGGCGACCGCAGCGGGAAGGCGGCGCCTGGGCGGGGCTGGGCCTCCCTTATCGCAATTGTCGCCGAACGCCACGGGACAAAGCGCGCGGGGCGAAGCCGGCTCGCCCGCTAGGCCCCGGCTGCCTGGAGTTGCTCGACCAGATCTGCCGGGAAAGGCGAGACATAGGCATCGATGCCTAACTGGTCGCGGATCGTCGCCACTGGCTGGCGCCAGACGTCCGGCCAGGCGACGCCGATCAGCTGCGGCGAGGATCGCCCGTGGCGCCAGGCGGTGAAGATGATCTCCAGCAGCAGGGGAACACTCTCCGGCCGCTTCAGCGCGGCCCGCGCAGTGATGAAGGCCAGAAACTGGGCTGAATAATTGTGCCCGAACTGGGAGAGCTGAAAGGCCGATATCGCCACCTCATGCAACGCCGTCGTCTGATAGCCAGCGATGATGTGCCAGAGATCGTGGCATTGCAGGATGCGGGCGTTGAGATAGTCGAGGGGCGGACGGAGCTTCGCCAGCCCCAGCGCGTCGCGATCGAGTACTTCTAGATCGAAACCATTGTCGACGATCAGCCGATGGAAGTCGGCGCCGAGGGATTCGGCCGGACAGGCCGCAAGATCGGCGAGCTGGAATTTCTCAGGCCAGCCCTGCCGCGCAGCATCGCGGACGCCGGGATAGGCGAGGCTCGCCTCGCCAGCGCGTTCGGCAAAACCTTCATCGACGTGATCACCGAGCTGCGCCGTTCGCAGGGTGAAGGCGCCAGCGTCCATCGGCGTGTCGTCATCGAGGAATTCCCAGAACGGCGCCCATAGACTTGCGGCCGCCTGACCCGATCCGCCGGTCAGCGATGTCGGCCTAAATGGCTGGTTTGCCCAGCCAGCGGCGGCGGCATCGTAAGCGTCAAGGATCAGCGCAGGTTCGACAAAACCGGCACGCGCGAACAGCGCGGCGAGGTCGATGGCGGCGAGCATGTCACCCGCCCGGGTTTGAGCGGCCAGCAAGGCGGCATCGCCATCGCCGCAGTTTGCAATAGCTTGGAACCGCATCCGTGTCGTTTCGGCGATCATGGCGAGCCTCCGATCCAGCTGCTCAAGGACGCTAGCGCCGCGCCACGCAGATACAAGCGCTCGGCCGGTGTGACGCAGCGACAGACTGTGAAATGGGTGACAGCTAGCGCCTGAACGCCGCGCGAGCCTACTGGACCTCGTCCGAATCCCAGACATCGCGAACCAAGATGTCGTTCTCGACCCCGAGGTTGAACCAGGCGAGCCGGTCTTTGGTGGCGTTGACGATCACGAAGTGTTCGTGCGGTCGCATGATCGAGGTCAGTTTGTTGCGGATCTGCTGGACTGTCAGCCGCGAGCGCACCACCCACATGTCGCCGGCGGCGCGGGTCATCTTGCCGGCCTCGCGCAGTTGTTTCTCGAACGCCTCGTTCGACGACATCAGTCCTGCAGCGATGAAGTAGTTGCACACCGGCACCTCGGTTTCGCCTGGGTCGAGGCGTGGTTCGCCGAACTTGCGCTTGCGATTGGCGTTGAAATCCCAGCGCAGCTGCGGGTGCTTGTCGGCACGGACATACTCGGCGTCGGCGCCGCAGCCGAGCAAGGTCGAGGCGACGACGCGGCCCTGCTTGAGAAATTCGATCAGCCGCGAGCGGGGGTAGGGGCCATAAAGCTTGTCCCCGACCTGGATCCGCCATTTGACGCTGGGGATCGGCGGCGTATCGATCGCATACTCTTCGTCATCATCCATCCCGGATGACCCGACGCCGATGACCGGCTTGTTGAGATCGAGGGTCTTGCTCATCCCAGATAGGGTTTCCGCAACTTCCGCTTTGAGTTTAGTTCTAGGTTAAGCCGACTTTTCGATAGGTTAACGGGAGCAAGATATGGCCTACGAGTTCATCAGAACCGAGACGGACGGGCGGATCTTCACGGTCACGATCAATCGGCCGGACCAGCTCAACTGCCTGCATCCCATGGGAAATGCGGAAATGGGCCGGGCATTCGATGAATTTGCAGCCAACCCGGATCTGTGGGTCGCAATTGTCACCGGCGCTGGCGAAAAGGCCTTTTCGGCCGGCAACGACCTCAAATTTGCAGCCTCCGGCCAGAAATCGCCGGTGCCGATGCCAGCCAGCGGCTTTGGAGGCCTGTCCTCGCGCTATGATCTGTTCAAACCGGTAATCGCAGCAGTGAACGGTTTTGCGATGGGCGGCGGGTTTGAGATCGCGCTCGCCTGCGACATCATCATTGCAGCCGAGAACGCCAAGTTCGCGCTGCCCGAACCGCGGGTGGGCTTCGCCGCGCTGGCGTCGGGGATGCACCGACTGCCGCGCGAGGTGCCGCTCAAGAAGGCCATGGGCATGATGCTCACCGGCCGCACCGTCGGCGCGGCGGAAGGCAAGGAAATCGGGTTCGTCACCGAGGTGGTGCCACAGGGCAAGGCGCTGGAGGAGGCCAAGCGCTGGGCCGGCCTGGTGCTCGAATGCTCGCCGATGGCGATCCGCGCCACCAAAGAGGCGGTGCTGACCGGCCTCAACACGGCTGACCTCAAAACCGCTTTCGACCACAAGGTTCCCGGTATCGGCCGCCTGATGGCCTCGGCCGACCATAAGGAGGGACCAAAAGCGTTCGCAGAAAAGCGCAAGCCGGTGTGGAAAAACGAACCCTGAGACAAGCGCAGCGATCCTGGGTCCCTCGCGGCCGGCTTTGACCGGCTGGCGGGCGGCCGATGCGGCCGAGCGCTCAATCGACTTAAGCGATGCTCCCCCGCCTTGCGCCTGCGGGCGGGGCAAGAGCCAAGCTCCAGACCCGATCGCGATTTCGCGATGATGACGCCTGGAGATAGCCGTGGCGTGAGGACAGGACGCTGCCGCGCGCAGCGAGCGGAGATCAGTCCGAGCCGATCGTACGGAAGTCGACCGCAAAACCGCCGTCGATGTAGCGGATGCAGGTTCCAGAGCGCTCGCCCATGGTCACGCGCTCGCCAATCAGCGGGCGCGGTCCCGAGGTCTTGAGCGCCACGCCGAAGATCGACACGTCGATCACGGTGCAGGCGATCACAACGCCCCCGCCATAGGTGGCGACGATCTCGCCCCGCCCGAGCCGACGCTCAGCCTCGCGCTCGTCCGTGAGGCCGAGGCGTTCGCGGTTGATCATCCACGTCAGCTGGTCGCCAATCTTGTCGCGCTTGCGGGGCGGCACGCGGAACTCGATCGCGTACCCGAATTCGGGCAGTACGCGCGAGACGACGCCTTCGACCCGGCCAATCTCGTCAATGTAGAGAACCAGCGGTTCGCCCTCAGCAAGCGGCCGCGCCAGGTTGATGCGGATGCCGCCTGCGCAGACGTCGATGGTATGGGCGGTGAACTCGCTGCCGTCGGAGGTCAGACCGCGAACCCGCACCGACCACGCAACGCGGCGGTGGCGACGCCGCTCGGCGTTTTCCGCGCGACGAATTGTCTTCGTCTGCCGAAGCGTGACGGATGCAGCGTGCATGGCGTCCCTCTAAAAGAGAGGCAGGACCCCTCCGTCGAGCCATGGTTAATCAGCAATGGTTCACAAACCCTTGCCGGACGCCGAGCGGGAGCCTGCGCCTGACGTCGGGCGGACGGGCTTTCCCGGGCCTGAGGGCCGGGTGGTCGAGGGGCCGCGGCAAGCCAGTTCCGGCTTCTGCCGAGAGAGGCAGTAGGGCGGGCGCGGCGGTTCGGTCATTGCGAGCTGACGAGGTGGATTGTGGGCGTGCGTGGCTCAGGCGCGGGGGGGTAAATCGCGATCGCCTGAAGGCGTCGCAGCGGTCGCCCGCCGAGGTGCTGATCGGGCGTTATCGACTGGCAGAGACCGAGGAAGCGGTCTCGCGCCTCGGTCCGCGAGGGCAGCGGCGCCAGCGCGAGTTCAAGCTCGATGCGGCGACCATCAAGGGTTTCGCCTCGAGCGCGGACGATTGCCGGGCCGCGGTCGGCATGGGCCGAGGCCAGGGCGGCGGCGACCAATGACCGGTCGGGTTCGGTCCACAACGACAGGAAGTTGTGATCGGCGAGCTGTCGGCCAAAAAGCTTTTCGATCGCGTGGCCGACGCGGTGGAAGGAATAGTCGCGCGCGCCAACATGGTTAAGCACGAAGAGGTTGCCGACGAGGCCGGGGAAATCCTCGGTCGTGGGACCGTCTTCGCACATCTGGCCATCCGCCAGACGACGCCACGCGTCGAGAACGGCCTGTGTGTAGGGGTGCGCTTTCATGTCTTCCATGTGCCTTGTCGCATCTATCGCTTGGCGCGCCGGGTCTCCCCGACCAGTGCAGGGTCATGTCGCAATGCTTGGGCCACGATGCGGTCCGGGCGATTTGCGCCCCGAAACGCAACTGACTTCGCGCTTCCGGAGAGAAGCAGAGCGGCGATCGCTGCTCGCGAGGCGAGGGCAGACGGAGGGCCACGCCACGCGTCTCATGGCGACACATCCGGCGATCGCCGGGCGCCCTGCAAGCTAACCTGCCTGTCATGGTCGCGTTAAGGCTGGAGCGCTTGCTCATCCATCGCGATCAGGGCGGTTTTCAACGCCAGCGCGGATGCCGCAAGACCGGCTCGCTCAGCTGCATTCAGTTCAGGGGACAGGACGCGCTCAACTCCGGCAGACCCGAGTAGGCATGGCAGGCTGAGAAAGACGTCCGTGACGCCATATTCACCGGTGAGCAGCGTGGAGACGGGAAGCACCACTTTTTCGTCTCGCAAGATCGCCTCACAGATCCGGACGATCGCCGTCGCGACGCCAAAGGAGGTGTAGCCCTTGCCGCTCGCGATGCGATAACCCGCGCTTCGGACCGCATTTGCGATTGCATCCTGGTCGGGCGACGCACCTGGCGCTGCAAATAGCTCAAGGCTCAATCCGCCGACGCGCACCGTCGAGAATGCTGCGACCTCGCTGTCGCCGTGCTCGCCCAGGACCAAGCCGTCGACCGAGGCGGGCGCAACCCCCAGGCGGGCGGCGAGGGTCTGTTGCAGCCGGCTTGAATCAAGCAATGTACCGGTTCCGAGGATCCGCGCAGCGGGCAGGCCGGCATTGCGAAAAGCGATCAGCGCCATCAGGTCGACGGGGTTGGCGGCGACCAGGATGACCCCGCCAAAACCGGCGTTGGCGAGCTGCCTGGCGCATGCCGCCACCATGCGGGCGCTCTGGGAGGCGACCGACAATCGGCTCTGCAATCCGTGCGTGGCCGCGCCAGCGGTGATTACCGCAATCTGCGCCGACGCTGCGTCTGCATAATCGCCGGCCCAAATTCGCGCTGGGCGAGCAAGCGCGTTGGCGTCGGACAGGTCGGCTGCCTCCGCCTCGGCGAGCGTTGAGTTTGCGTCGATCAGAACGATCTCGCGAAACAGCGCTCGCAGCATCAAGGCGTAGGCGGCCGTGGCGCCGACATGACCGACGCCGAGGATGGCGACGCGCTCGCGTGAAGGCATGCCCGTGGCTCTCAAAGCTTGCAGGGCGGCAAGGCTAGCATGACCCACGTCCGTCCGCGCGGAATTCCAACCGCGGACGAATTCGAAGGTTACTTGAACTCGGGTTCAGCGGCGAAAATGTCGGGCAGGTCGCTCGACACCTGATTGGGGTAGTGCGCCTCGCGCTTGTCCAGGAAAGCGCCGATGCCTTCCTTCACATCGTCTGACTTGCCGCGTTCTTGCAGCGAGCGGCTGTCGAGCATGTGGGCGTCCATTGGATGGCTTGCGCCCATCATGCTCCAGATCATACGGCGGCTAACGGCGACCGAGACGGGCGCCGAAGCGTCGGTGACCTTGTGGGCGAGAGCGATCGCCGCCGGCAGCAGATCATCCGGCGCGTGCAGCGACTGGACCAGTCCTTTGTCCTTCGCTTCGGCGGCGTCGAAGACGCGACCGGAATAGACCCAGTCAAGCGCCGTCGGCACGCCAACCAGGCGGGGCAGGAACCAGCTTGAACAGGCCTCCGGCGTTATGCCGCGACGTGCGAAGACGAAACCGAAGCGCGCCGCAGTCGAGGCGATGCGAAAGTCCATCGGCAGCTGCATCGTCGCGCCAACCCCGACAGCTGCGCCGTTCACTGCCGCGATCACGGGTTTGAGACTGCGGAAGATGCGGAGGCTGACGCGGCCGCCGCCATCGCGCCGGATGCCATTGACGATGATCTCGTTGTCGGCGTCGGTCGACTTCCTCGAAAACGTGTCGCCGCCGCCGCCAAGATCCGCTCCAGCGCAAAAGGCGCGGCCGGACCCGGTGAGGATCACTGCGCGGATCGCATCGTCGGCATCCGTGAGATCGAACAGCCTCAGCAGGTCGTGCATCATCTGATGGGTGAAGGTGTTCATCTTGTCCGGCCGCGAAAATGTCGCCACCGCGATGCCGTCCCTGACCTCGAAGGTCAGTGTGTTGAAATCCGTCATGGGAGGGCCCTTGCGTGATCAAAAAAGACAGTTCTCGCCGGAATTCCGAGCAGCGAGAGCCATTGTCGTAGCGCGGCAAAGGCGCCCTCGGGAAGACGCTGCACCTATTATCTCTGAACCAATGACGCGGCCTCCGAATTCGGTTAGACCGCTGCCGGGCTGTTGGGAGGAACCGTGATGCGGGCGCGACAGTGGGCAGCGATGGCCACCAGCGTGGCGTTTTGCGCCGCGTGCGCCTCCAAGCACGCGCCCAAGCCGGTCGCCGACGAGGCGCCGATCGGCGCAATCGCCTGGCGCGAGATGGTTGGTCTCACCCAGGACCAGATCCGCGCGCAGCTGGGCCTCAAACGCTCCAGCGATACGTTTGCGACGCAGGGCGTGCGGCTCGACGTCGGCCGCGTCATCGCCGAAACCACCGTGCGTGATCTCGCCCGCGCGCCTTGCCGACGCGAACCGAAAGGGATGGTGGCGCGGGTCGCCTTTTCGCACCAGGCGGTGATGACCTTCGTCAATGGACGGTTCACCGCCGTGAACGGGCTGGAGCCTGGGGATCCGCCCATGGATATCGCCCATCCGCTGCGGGCGTCCTGCAAGCTGGTTGCCGATCCGAAGCGAGACGCGCCACCGGTCAAGCTCTCGACCAAAGACAAGGTCGTCGCCGCAGTTAAGTGGGGAATGATGGCCCCTGACCGAACCGAAGCGGAACAGAGAAATTTCGAGCGATGGCAGGTGATCGGCAACCTGCACCTCGGCGGCACGCCGCCAGGCGGCGTCGAGGCTTGGGCGAAACTGCATGCTGACGCGGCGTCCGACGTCGGGGATGGAGCGGCTCGGGGCGAGGTGCGCATCAACATCCGCTCCGGCGGGCGAATTGTCCTGCGCAACGGGCTGGTCAGCGCGATCGAGCCTGAGGATCCAGACGCGTCGTGTCTCCTGCGGTCTGACATGTCGTTAGCCTGCGACCAGAAGCGCTATTATTGAGCGGGCCGCCGTGATTGGGACGGGATTGACCAGACCGGCTCCGCGGCAGGATGGTTGAAGGGTCACCGGCGCGATGACGCGGGGATCGAGGGAGAGAGACATGCCGAACTGGATGAGGGGCGCTTTGGCCGGTGCGTCGGTCATGGCGATGGTCGTAGCGATGGTCGCGGCGTCGGGTCTGACCCAGGCTTACGCCCAGAACGGGCCCAAACCTGACCCGCAGACGGCCGCGCCAGCCGCTGCGCCTGCCCCGGGAGTGCGCGGCGGGCGCCCCGATAAGGTCGCCGAGGGCGCAAGCGAAGTCCTGGCGACGATGCGCGACGACATCAAGCTTGCCGGCAACCTCTATCTGCCGAAGGGCCAAGGCCCCTTCCCCTGCATCGTGCAGCGCACCCCTTATGGCAAGGATGCGATGTTCCGTGATCCTGCGGGCACGAAGAAATACACCGACGCGGGTTTTGCCTACATGGTGCAGGACGTGCGCGGCAAGGGCCGCTCCGAAGGCTTCTATCAGGCCTACATCAACGACGCTTTCGATGGCTACGACACCATCGAGTGGATGGCGAAACAGAGCTGGTGCAACGGCAAGATCGGCATCATGGGCGCCTCCGCCATGGGCTACACGACGCTTCTGGCCTCCACCATGAACCCGCCCCACCTCAAGGCCGCGTTCTCGATCGTCACGCCGTCGACGCGCCTTACCGGCTCTTATATCGGCGGCGCCTTCAAGCAGAAGGATTCCGGCGACTGGAGTCGCGGGCAGGGGATTTCGGAATCGGTTATCGCATTCAACGCGACCAACTATCCTTCGTCTTCCTACTGGGATCGCACGGAGATTGCCGACCAGCGCAAGTACATCGCCATTCCGATCTACTCGCTCGGCGGCTGGTACGACATCTTCAATGAGGGCAATGTCCGCAACTTCATGTACCTGCAGCATGATGGGGCCAGCGGTGCGCGCGGCAATCAGAAACTCGAGATGGGCCCGTTCGGTCATGGCCCGCTGTCGGGCGACATGAGTTATCCCGACGGTGGGGGTTTGCAGGGCTCGCCCAATGAAATGCGGTGGTGGGAGTACTGGCTGAAGGGCGTCGACAACGGGATCATGTCAGAGCCGCCTGTGAAGGCCTACATGATGGCCGGCGCCCGCAAGTCGAATGTTTCGCCCAAGAACAAGTGGATGTATTTCGGCGATTGGCCGCCGGCGCCGGCGGCAACCAGCTTTTATCTCCATTCGGACGGGTCGCTCTCGACCAAGCCGCCGGGTGAGAAGGACGCTTCCAAAGCCTACAGCTTCGATCCGAAAAACCCGGTGAAGACGATTGGTGGGGCAAACCTGACTTTCGATCGAGGGCCGATGGACCAGCGCCCGATCGGCAATCGCCCCGACTACCTCAGATTCCAGACGCCGGTGCTCGAGAAGGATGTCGTCGTCGCCGGCGAAATCTTCGCCAACCTATGGACGGCCACCGACGGGCCGGACACCGACTTCATGGTGAAGCTGGTCGACGTCTATCCCGATGGCTACGAAGCCATCGTGCTCGATACGGCGCTGCGCACCCGTTATCGCAACGGCCGCATGCCCGACCAAATCAAGATGATGACGCCCGGTTCGCCCGAGAAACTAAAGCTCGATCTCTGGGACACGATGATCACCTTTGAGAAGGGACACCGCATCCAGGTTGCCGTCACATCCTCGAACGCGCCGCGTCTCGATGTGAACCCCAACACGGGCGAAAACCCGGGGCCGAACGCGCATCCGCGGGTCGCGAAGAACACGGTTTTCATGGATGCCGGCAAGCCGTCCTCGATCGAGTTGCCGATCCTCTACCTACCGCAATAGCCCTCTGCGGCTTGCCCCAGCGGCAGGACGCGCTTGCATTCCAGCGGGCTCCGATCGCGTCCGATAGCGATTGACGCCTCGGCGTGTCCGGCGAGATGGTGAGGCGTCTCCGGTGCGGGACGCTGGATCCTTTGGAGCTGAGACATGCGGATTTGGATGAGAGGCGCCCTCGCCGGCGCTTCAGCGGCGGCTTTGATCGCGCTCTCAGGCTTTCCGCTCGCTGAGGCCCAAAGCGGTCCTAAGGCGGGCCAGAGCGTTTCGACCGCCAAGGCGAAGGCGCCGGCCAAGCCGCCGCTCGCTCAAGGCGCCGTTGAAGTGTTCGCCGAGATGCGCGATGGCGCGAAACTTTCCGGCAACCTCTACCTTCCGGCCGGCAAGGGACCGTTCCCGTGCGTCGTCACGCGGACACCCTATGGCAAGGATGCGATGTACAAGGACCCGCGCGGCGCCGAGGGCTATACCAAATCCGGCTACGCATACCTGGTTCAGGACGTCCGCGGAAAGGGCAACAGCCAGGGCTTCTACCAGGCCTTCGTCAACGACCGCGACGATGGCTACGACACGGTTGAATGGATGGCGAAACAGGGCTGGTGCAATGGCAAGGTCGGGATCACGGGCCCTTCCGCCATGGGCATCACCGGCAACCTTGCGGCGATCGCCAACCCGCCG
>JANMWT010000601.1:0-1627 GCA_031394145.1 Alphaproteobacteria bacterium
GTCGACTCGCCGAGGATGGACGAGGAGGCGCTGTCCTGGTTCGTCGACAACGACGTTTCGCGCAAGCTGCTGGCGGTGCGAGGCGTCGGCGCGGTCAACCGGGTCGGCGGCGTCACGCGCGAGATCCGGGTCGCGCTCGACCCGTCGCGGTTGCAGGCACTCGGGATCTCCGCCCCCGAAATTTCGCGCCAGCTGCGCCAGGTGCAGACCGAGAGCGCCGGCGGCCGCACCGACATCGGCGGCGGCGAGCAGCCAATGCGCACGCTGGCGACGGTAAAGACGGCGCAGGAAGTTGGCGAACTTGAGCTGGCGATTCCCGGGGCCGGCAGTGGCACAACGGCGGCAGGCCGCAGACTCAGGTTGAACAACGTGGCAACGGTCAGCGACACGACCGCGGAGCCCCGGGCAGCAGCGCTCCTGAACGGCAAGCCCGTGGTTGGCTTCGAAGTCTCGCGCAGCCGCGGCGAATCGGAAGTCGCGGTCGGAGCAGCCGTTCAAAAGGCCCTGGCCGAGTTGAAGCAGCAGCGTCCCGACCTCGAATTGACCCAGGCCTTCGACTTTGTGACGCCGGTGGAGGAGGAATACCACGGGTCGCTGCACCTGCTCTACGAAGGCGCGATCCTGGCCGTGCTGGTGGTCTGGCTGTTCCTGCGCGACTGGCGAGCGACCTTCGTGTCCGCGATCGCTTTGCCGATGTCGGCGATCCCCGCGTTCGTAGGGATGTACCTGCTGGGATTTTCGGTCAACGTCGTGACGCTCCTGGCGTTGTCCCTGGTAGTCGGAATCCTGGTGGACGACGCGATCGTCGAAGTCGAGAACATCGTGCGCCACCTGCGCATGGGCAAGACACCGTACCAGGCGGCAATGGAGGCGGCCGACGAAATCGGCCTGGCGGTGATCGCGACGACCTTCACCCTGATCGCCGTGTTCCTGCCCACGGCGTTCATGAGTGGCATCGCGGGCAAGTTCTTCAAGCAGTTTGGCTGGACCGCGTCGCTGGCCGTCGCGGCGTCGCTGCTGGTCGCACGGGTGTTGACCCCGATGATGGCCGCCTACCTGCTCAAACCGATCGTCACCGCGCATGTCGAGCCCAGGTGGATGAAGATGTACCTGCGGTGTGTGAACTGGAGCATGAAGCATCGCGTCGTGACGGTGGTGCTGTCGACACTGTTTTTCTTCGCTTCGGTGGCACTGATCCCGCTGCTGCCGACCGGCTTCATTCCGCCCGACGACAATTCCCAGACGCAGGTCTACCTCGAGCTGGCGCCCGGCTCGACCCTGGAGCAAACCAAGGCGGTGGCCGAACAGGCGCGCCAGATGGTTTCGAAGGTGGAGCACGTCAAGAGCGTCTACACAACGATCGGCGGCGGCAGTGCCGGAACCGACCCGTTCGCCAACAGCGGCGCGGCCGAAGCGCGCAAGGCGACCCTCACAATTCTGCTGGCCCAACGCGGCGAGCGTCCGCGCAAGCAACGTATCGAGAACCAGCTACGCGCCGCGCTCGAGCCCTTGCCCGGCGTGCGGAGCAAGGTGGGGCTGGGCGGCTCGGGGGAAAAGTACGTGCTGGTCCTGACCGGCGAAGATCCGCAGTCCCTGCAGTCCGCTGCCCGCGCGGTGGAGAAGGACC